>NZ_JBITUJ010000003.1:0-200406 GCF_044542435.1 Marinomonas sp. NPDC078689
CCCATCCCGAACTCAGAAGTGAAAAGCGTCATCGCCGATGGTAGTGTGGGGGATCCCATGTGAGAGTAGGTCGTCGTCAAGCTTATAATTAAGAAGTCCTGAATTATCAGGCATAAGAAAATTTGATTTTATTAGCCAATTGCTAATAAAACATACCAGTTTTCTTGATGATCATAGAGACGTTGAACCACCTGATCCCATCCCGAACTCAAAAGTGAAAAGCGTCATCGCCGATGGTAGTGTGGGGGATCCCATGTGAGAGTAGGTCGTTATCAAGATTTAATTTAAGAAAAATCCTATCCCGTTAAACGGGGTAGGATTTTTTCGTTTCAGGCTATAACAACCTCCACCTGTGTGGGGCTCTTATGAAGGAACGCATGTGAGAGTCACTCGTTATCAAGATTTAAACACTAAGAAGCCCTGATAGCTAATGCAGTCAGGTTTTTTATGTCTGAAATAAGTCGGGAAAAACACAGGGTTTGACCTAGCTCTTCCTCTGCCAAGGGGAAGCTGGAGGGGATGTTTTTTGGGCTTCTCGCTCTGAAAACAGTACTTTTGTAGTATTCGACATCTTTATCTGTAAAAGTCGTTTCTTGCTCTTCCATTTGCTTGCGCCTGTCTCGCAAGCTCGACGCGTCAGCGCAAATGAAAAACAAGAACCTGTCACACTGATTGTGCAGGGTCATACCCCTTAAAAAGTCGCACAGCGTTCAACCAACCACATCACTTGATGTTTAAGGGCTCTGACCCTAGTCGCAACCGTTGTACTCTCTGCTTCAGTAGAACGGTCGTTTATTGCTTGCACCATCACTTTATTACTCTAATCAAGACAGGCATATATAAAAGCTAATGAATACAGTGCTTTATGTTTTCATCGAGATTAATCATGCCAGATGTGCAGGGTCAGACCCCTTAAAAAGTAGCACAGCGCTCTAATCTCTTGCTCCGATATTAATGATGTAGATGACTTTGAAATGATGCAAAAACGCATGGCTATTTTAGAAGGAATTGCTTGTGGTGAAAAAACTGTAAAGGAAGGTCAGGTACTTTCAAACCAGTCAGCTAAAGAGCAAATGAAAAAATGGCTGAAATAGTTTGAACGCTTCCTGCATTAAGTGAGCTTAATGACATCGCAGATTACATCTCGGTATCAAACCAATCTGCGGCTGAGAAACTAGTCACAAATATTATTTCAAGAATAGAGCGATTAGAACATCAGCCAGAATCAGAAAAACTGCCTGTTGACATTCCGATGTTCAGCTGCCGAGAGGTTGTAGTAACCCCTTGTCGAATCTTCTATAAATTTGAGAGCAAGAAAGTTTTCCTATTACAGGTGATGCGTCAAAAGCAGGATCTTAGGCGTTACATTCACGATCAGGCAATGAAAAATATTGATAGCTTAGATTTTGGATTCTCAGAAGTTCAGCATTGGTAAGTAATCATTACAAAAGCCAACTATAGGTTTTGGTGATTCCTATGAAACGGTCATAAGTGGCCGTGAACCTTTGTCTGTGACTCCAAGCGCAATAGGCGGGCAAAAAAATACCAGATCGAAAACATAAAATCTAATTCAATGTCTTCTTAATCTGGTATTTTTATTTAGCTTACAATGTTTCTGAATTAAGCTGTTTCTGTTTCTAAAAACGGATAATCAGTGTAGCCAGCTGGACCAGAACCATACATGGTGTTGGTGTCCAGTTCATTGAGTTCAGTATCTTGCTCAAGTCGTGTGACAAGGTCAGGATTGGCTATGTAGGCTTTACCAAAGGCAACCGCATCAATGGTGTTACTTTTGATTAGTCCTTCTGCTTGTTCTTTTGTTAACGCTTCATTGCCTATGACGACGCCGCCAAATTGTTCTTTGATTTGGGCTGTCAAACCAGGCTCATTAAAATGTTCTCTGGTGAAAATAAAGGCGATATTTCTTTCTGCTAGAGCTTTGGCAACATAGCCGAATGTTTCGCTTGGGTTGTCATCGCCCATATCATGCGCATCGCAACGAGGTGATAAGTGAACCCCAACGCGATCAGCACCCCAGACGTCAATGGCGGCGTCAGTAATCTCAAGTAAGAATCTGGCTCTGTTTTCTAAGCTGCCACCGTATTGATCATCACGGTGATTAGTGGACGATTGCAAAAATTGGTCAGGCAAATAGCCATTCGCGCCATGAATTTCTACACCATCGAAACCGGCTTTTTTAGCGTTTTCTGCGCCTACACGGTAGGCTTCAACGATGTGTTTGATTTCGTCAGTTTCCAGTGCTCTCGGTTCTACAAAGGCTTTAATAGGGCGGACTAAGCTGACATGCCCTTGTGCTGCGATGGCGCTTGGTGCAACAGGTTGTTCACCATTTAAATAGACAGGGTCAGAAATGCGCCCTACATGCCATAACTGTAGAACAATTTTTCCGCCTTTTTCATGAATAGCGTGGGTGATTTTCTTCCAGCCTTCAACTTGCTCATCAGACCAAATGCCCGGTGTATCAGGGTAGCCAACGCCCATTGGGTCAACAGACGTTGCTTCACTGATGATTAAGCCAGCAGAAGCGCGTTGAGTGTAATATTCGACCATTAAATCGTTTGGTACTCTTCCTTCACTCGCGCGGCAGCGTGTGAGAGGGGACATGATAATACGGTTTTTAAGTTCTAATTGGCCTACCGTAATAGGTTCGAATAGCTGAGACATGACGGCTCCACATTTATAAAGTTTGTTTTAAATAGTCTGCAAATTCTGCAATACACTCTTCATTCCGTTGGTAATAAACCCATTGACCTTGTCGTTTTGAAATGACCAGACCAGCCCGTTGAAGATTGGCTAAATGTGATGACACGGTAGATTGAGATAGACCGGCTTTTTCAAATATTTGTCCGACACAAACGCCATGTTCGTAGTTGCTGCATTGTTCTGGAAACTCAATTTCTGGCGATTTGAGCCACGCTAAAATATCACGGCGCGCGGGGTTCGAAAGCGCTTTGATGATGCTATCTAAATCGTTCTGAGTCATTTCTTTAACCTAAGCAGATGGAGTTAACTTATATCGATGTATCTCGATATGCAAATTTAATAGGTGGTTTGCACAATCTTGTCATGTTTGATCTTGGCTGGAGTTCACATTATACCGTGGCAGCAGAAATAGGACATAAGGCGAGGTGAAATCAGTAAAAATAGACGAAATAAGATAACAGTTAAAAATATTACAGGACTAATTAATTCTTGAATAGTTCCTTCAATTTATTTAGTGTAATAAGGGAAAATGTATAAGAAATGTTAACGAACCACAATGGAAGAGGTCCTTTATGAGTTTTTTTGTAAATAAATATCTTATATCTCTAATTAGTTTGGTGCTTTCTTTTGTCACCGTTTCTGCATCAGCAGACACCTTGAACACCATTAAAGAAAACAGCAGTGTGACAATCGGTGTTGCCAATGAAGTGCCTTATGGCTATACCACATCGGATGGAAAGCCGGCAGGTGAAGCCCCTAGTATTGCGGTTCATGTGCTTCATGAATTGGGTGTGAAAAACATTAAGGTTGTCGTGACTGAGTTTGGGGCTTTGATCCCAGGGTTGCGAGCAGGGCGATTTGATTTGATTGCTGCCGGTATGTATGTCACCCCAAAGCGCTGCCGACAGGTACTCTTCTCAAATCCGACGTACAGCATTGGTGAAGGTTTTATCGTCAAAAATGGCAACCCAGAAAAACTAAACGGTTACGCTGATGTAAAAGAAAAATCAGTGAAGCTGGGCGTTATGTCTGGCGCGGTAGAGTATGGTTATGCAAGAGACTTTGGCATTGCCATGAACAAAATTGTCACTTTACCAGATTACCCATCCGGTGTGGCGGCATTGAAAGCTGGCCGTATCGATGCCCTTGCAGGCACTAGCCTTACTATGGCGACGTTGGCTAACAAAGACAGTCATGTCGAATTGGCTCAGCCGTTTGATGATTTAATTATTAAAGGTAAATCCGTTAAAGGTTATGGCGCGTTTGGTTTCCGCCCAGGGGACGAGACATTGCGTGATGCTTTCAACCAGCAATTAGCGAGCTTTATTGGTAGTAAAGAACATCTTGCTTTGGTGAAACCATATGGTTTTGGTAAATACACATTGCCAGGCGATGTGACCACCGCAGCGCTTTGCCAATAATAGGGAGTTGTTGCAATGGAACTTGGAGAAATTGTCTCCGTACTACTCCAGGGAGCCGTGGTCACGATTCAGATCGTGGCCATGGCTCTGCCGCTGGCGGCTTTGATGGCGTTTGTTTTTGGCTTGATTAGACTCTATGCCCCGGCTCCTTTTAAACAGTTGGCTATTGTATACATAGAATTTTTTCGTGGCACTTCTGCGTTGATTCAGTTGTATTGGATTTATTTTGTGCTGCCTTTCTTTGGCGTTTCAATTGATGCTTTAACCGCCGGTGTCCTTGCGCTTGGTTTAAACATAGGCGCTTATGGCACAGAAGTGGTTCGGGGTGCGATTCAGGCAGTACCTAAAGGGCAGTATGAGGCGTCGGTCGCATTGAATTTTTCAGCATCGCAGCGCTTAGTGCATATTATTCTGCCGCAAGCTCTCGTTAATATGATTCCTCCCTTTGGCAATTTGTCTATTGAATTGGTCAAAGCTACTTCGCTCGTCTCTCTGATCACAATCGCAGATCTAACCTTTAAGGCCAAATCATTGGCTGACATGACATTGCAAGTGGGTGAGATTTTTGGCGTTGTGTTGGTGTTATATTTCGCTATGGCTCAGTGTTTATCCCTATTTTTTCGCTATCTTGAAAAGCGTCTAAGCAGAGGTTTAGGCCGCGGAGGGGTGAACTAATGATTGAACTTACCTGGGATTGGGCTTTTGTTTGGCAAGTCTTGCCAATGATATTATCGGCGGCAAAAGTAACCTTGTTAGCCACTTTATTAGGCAGTTTATTGGCGGTCACAGTGGGGTTGATTTTTGCCCTATTAAGGCGTGGTCCGAGCAAACTAATACGCATTGTCGTGTATTGGTTGATGGAGTTTATCCGCAGTACTCCTTTGCTCATTCAGATATTCTTTTTGTATTACGTCATGCCTGAGTTTGGCATCAGTATGTCGCCCTTAGTGACCGGGGTAATCGCCCTTGGTGTGCACTATGGAGCCTACTTGTCTGAGGTGTTTCGCAGCGGAATTGAAGGCGTAGATAAAGGCCAATGGGAGGCTTCACGAGCGCTGAATCTAACCACGCTAGACACTTATAAAGACATCATTTTACCCCAAGCAATTCGCCCTATGATCCCCGCCACGGGCAATTACATTATTGCCATGTTTAAGGAAACCCCACAGTTATCGGCCATTACATTATTGGAAATGCTGCAAGTGGCTAAAATTATCGGTTCTGAAAATTTCCGCTACCTAGAGCCTTTTACCCTAGTTGGGGTTTTGTACTTATGTTTCAGTTTGTTGGCGGCCTACAGTATCCATCACATTGAAAGGCGTTTTCCAAAAGAAGGATTTAACTTGCGATGAGTCAGCCTATTATTGAATTTAAAAATGTACAAAAGAAGTTTGGTGACACCACCATTTTCGACGGTTTTAATTTTCGTGTTGAAGAGAATGAAATTGTCTCCATCATTGGCCCCAGTGGATCAGGAAAGAGTACTTTGCTGAGGATTTTGATGACTCTTGAAGGGATTGATGGTGGTTACATTAATGTTGGAGGGGAGTCGTTGTGGCATATGTTGTGGAATGGAGCCTATGTGCCGGCTTCTAACAAGCATTTGCATAAAATGCGTGATCAGTTAGGTATGGTGTTTCAGCATTTTAACTTATTTCCTCATATGACGGTAAAGCGCAATATCACCGAAGCACCGATGCGAGTTAAGGGTTTGTCTCGACAAGAGGCGGAAAAATCTGCAGAAGAGCTATTGGAGTTAGTGGGCTTATCAGATAAGGCAGACAGTTACCCAAATGACTTATCGGGAGGACAAAAACAACGCGTTGGTATTGCTAGGGCACTGGCCATGCGTCCTTCTATTTTATTATTGGATGAGATCACATCGGCCTTAGATCCAGAGTTAGTGGATGAAGTGCTGGATGTGATTAGAAACTTAGCCAAAGAGCAAAGCTTCACTATGCTTTTGGTGACCCATGAAATGTATTTTGCTCGCGAAATCAGTGATCGGGTGTGCTTTTTTGATAACGGGAACATTGTGGAAGAAGGCAAGCCGGAAGCAATTTTTACAGACCCTAAAGAAACGCGAACCAAAGCATTTTTGAATGCTTACCTAGGTCAATAAAAGAAGCCTAATAAAAAGCAAAGCAATATAGGGCGTTATCGCCAACAAAAGTGGACCACCGCAAAGCCGTTTATCATGCAAAGCATGGTGACGGCTTTTTTGTTTTTGGGCCGATTAGTTAAAAATGTATACAAAAATATATTTTTTGAAATTATCCTGCAAAGCATGGTGACGGTTTTTTGTTTTTAGGCCGATTTGTTAAAAATGTATACAAAAATATATTTTTTGAAATATAGTGGTGCTAATGAAAACCTAGATTGGGGAGATAAGCGTTGTCTGTATTCAAAGATATAAGTCTTAGTGCCGTGGTGGCTGGTTTTATTGCGGTATTGGTTGGCTTTGCGAGTTCTGTTGCCATTGTTTTTCAAGCTGCTCAGGCGTCGGGGGCAGATTCACACACAATTGTTTCTTGGATCATGGCCTTAGGGCTTGGCATGGGGGCGAGCTGTTTCTTTCTTTCCTTGTGGTACAAAGCCCCGGTTATTACAGCTTGGTCTACGCCTGGGGCCGCGTTATTGGCAACCAGTTTGGGGCAGATCACATACGCAGAGTCTATTGGCGTGTTTATCTTTGCCGGCGCCTTAACGCTGCTTACTGGCGTCACAGGTTTATTTGATCGATTAATGCGGTTAGTGCCTTTGCCCATTGCTTGTGCGATGTTGGCAGGGGTGCTGTTTAAGTTCGGTTTGGGGATTTTTGAGTCGTTAAAAACAGACACATTTTTAGTGGCGGCCATGTTGGTGACGTATTTGGTGGTTAAGTATTTTTTGCCTCGTTACGTGATTTTGATTGTGTTTATGGTCGGTGTTATTTTGAGCGTCGTACGTTCGGATGATGCTATGTTGAGCCATATTCCGTTGTCTGTAGGTCAATTTGTATGGGTGTGGCCTGAGTGGAATGTGAATGCTTTGATTGGCATTGGTATTCCTCTGTTTATCGTCACTATGACCTCACAAAATATCCCCGGTGTTGCGGTTATGCGCAGCAGTCAATACCACACACCAGTGTCTCCCTTGATCAGCTGGACAGGGCTTGCTTCTGTTGTGTTGGCGCCTTTGGGTGGCTTTGCGTTTAATTTGGCCGCCATCACCGCGGCGATTTGCTCGGGCGATGAGTGCCATCGGGACCCTAAGCGACGTTATATTGCGGGTTTATCTGCAGGGCTTTTTTATCTGCTTGCTGGATTAGCGGGTACCTCGGTGGTTGCTCTGTTTTCAGTGTTTCCAAAAAGCATGATAGCGGCATTGGCGGGCATTGCTTTATTAGGGACCATAGGTATGAATTTAAAAAGTGCGGTGTCTAATGATCAGTACCGTGAAGCGGCCTTAGTTACCTTTTTAGTAACCGTCTCTGGCGTATCTTTTGCGGGAATTGCGTCTGCTTTTTGGGGGATTGTATTGGGTAGTGTCTTCTTGTTAGCAGCCAAACTTACAAAAAGTAACTAGAGGTTGAGCCAATGCTACTGTATCAAAAAATAAAGGACGATATATTAAACAACCGATTGCCCGTTGGTCGTCCATTAAGGCAAGTGGAATTATCTGATCGTTATGGGGTGAGTCGCATTCCAGTTCGTGATGCGCTTTTGCAATTGAAAGCAGAGGGCTGGTTGGTTCCTCATGGTAAAGCTGGGCACATTATCCCAGATCTGAACTGGCAAGAAGCAGAAGATCTTTATTTGATGCGTGCAGATCTTGAGCCCAGACTTTTTTCTTATGCGTTTGAGGGTATTCAAGCGGATGATATTGGGCGCGCCAAAGCCACCTTAGGGTTATTGGATAACGCCCGACTCACCTTACTGGAAAAAGGGGAATTAAACTGGGCGTTCCATAAGATCTTGTATTTTCCAGCTAATAGACCAACCTTATACAAGACAGTGTGTTCCCTAAATCAGCAAGCCAGCCGTTATTTGGGCTTCCAATATGGGCCAATGAACTACAAAGACCACAGTCAAAAAGAGCATGCAGTATTACTTGAATTGATTGAGTCGGGTGATCACTCGTCGGCATTATCATTGCTAAAAAAGCATATTAAAGACGCTGGGCAGTTATTAGTCAGTCATCTGAAATCAACAAACTAAAAGAGAGACTATGGTAGACATAAATACACGGATACGATCTGGGCCCATTAAAAACGCTCTTTCCTATGGGAGCTATTCTGCGCTGGTGGCGGATGAGTTTGAAAACTCCCGACAATCCATACGGCAGATGCTGGTGGCGCTTGGCTTCGCCTTAGTCGACCAAACTTCCACAGGGAAAGGGGTGATTGAGGCGTGCCGTGCGCGAAAATATGACTTGGTATTGTGTGATTTCCGGTTAGGCCATGGCAAAAATGGCCAGCAAGTTTTAGAAGAATTACGGCAACTTAAATTATTAAAAAGTGATGCTATTTTCATTGTGATTTCCGCAGAAACAAGTCGCGATGTGGTATTTGGCATTATGGAGTCACACCCTGATGAGTACCTTGGTAAGCCATTTACTCAGGGAGTGTTAAGCAAAAGGTTAGAGCGTTTGTTTGCGCAAAATGAGGCGCTTGCGAACATGAAAGAAGCTCAAGCAAAGAAAGACTACCCTCAGTTGCAACGGTTATGTGAGGAACATATTGCGGGCCAAGGTCGCTACTCTATTTGGTGTAAAAAAGCCTTGGTGGATGCTTTCTTGGCCACAGAATCTTGGCAAGCGCTGACGCAACTTTGTAGCACTGAGTTAGAATCTCGCGATATTGATTGGGCGATGCTAGGCATGGCCAAAATGCATATTGGTCGCCATGATTGGGATACTGCGATTCAGTGCTTAGAGTCAACATTAAAAAGCTTTCCACAGAGCACCACAGGGTACGATTTGTTGGCCTTTTGCTTTGAGAAAAAAGGGCGCTTTAGTCAAGCTCAGCAAGCGCTAGAGGAAAGCGTCAAACTGTCTCCCTTGGTGGCGCTGCGACAAAAAAAGATGATGGAGTTGAGTTGCGAGAATGGTGATGTTCACAGTGCGGTCAAGGCCAGTAATCTGGCATTGAAGCTGACGGCGAACACGATTAATGAATCACCAGAGCAATATTTCCAGTTGGCTGATTTGTTGTCTGAGGCATCGGTCGAGCTAGAAGGTCGAGAGCGTAAAAAAATGACCGACGATGCGTTGCTGGTTCTTAATAGAGTCTCTAAAAAGTATTCAGATCAACATGATGTGCGTCTCAAAAAAGCCCTTTGTGAAAGCCGATTATACAGCATTCAAGGTCATGCTAAGCAGGCGCTAGCAAGCTTAGACGCCGCGATTAAAATGATCGAAGAAGCCCCTGAATTAAAAACGCCTGACATTTCGGTTCAATTAGGTAAAACACTTTACTTGGCAGGCAAGAAAGAAGAGGCAAATGCCCAATGGCAATCTGAAGGCACTGTTCAACAGCTATCGTCAGAGCAAGAGCAGGCTATTTTGGACTTTATTGATGAGCCGCTTCCTATGGGGGCTCGAGCAAAAACTAAAGCGCTCAATTTTAAGGCGTTAAATCACTATGCGAAACAAGAGTACGATGAGGCCCTTGCCGTGTTTGAAGAGGCACTCTTAATCTCTCCTAACCACCCAGGTCTTAATTTAAACTTGGTGCAAACAGTGATTAAAAAAATGGCAGCGGATCAAGGCAGTGACAGGCTATTAGAGCGATGTCATCAAGCCTTTCAACGGTTGAATCATGTGGGAGAGAATCATAAACAGTTCTCTCGTCTCCAAACGCTTAAAACATTTATTACAAAATATAACCCTCAGGATTCAGCATGAGAGACTCGATAAAAAATGAATTTCATCATGTCATGATAGCCTCTATGAATGACATGAAACAATCTGTGAATTTATTACAGCATACGTTGGAGAAAATGCCGTTGGGCTCATCCTCCAAGACGCCAGAAGAGACAGATTTAACCTCCATTCACTATGAAATTAGTCGTATGCAGAATGGTATAGAGCAATTGCATAACTTGTATCTGCTCGAAAAAAATGAACTCACCTTTCGATTGACTGATGCCTACTTATTAGAGCTTATTGAGGAGCAAGTGATTTCTCATGACGTTCTCTGTCGCCGCGTTGGGGTCACGATCAAGGTCATTGCCAATGATGACATTAGTGGCTATGTGGACATCAATTTGGTCAGCCATATTTTGGACATCGCCATTGTTAATGCCATCCGCTATAGCGACGGCGTTATTCAAATTGATTTACAGAAAACCGAAGATGGCACCAAAATCATCATTGATGATAACGGCAGGGGGTATCCAGAAGAGCGTCTTCAGCACTTCTCAGAAATAATAGAACAGCAAGATTTCTCGGGATTAACCAATCAGATGCTAGGTTGGTATTATTGTTACCTGGTTGCCAACATGCATCAAAACCGTGAACAGCGTGGCTGGGTTCATTTGAATAATGAGTCAGTGCTAGGCGGTAGTCGATTTGAAATTTTTCTCCCTTAACAGGCGCTAAAAGCCCATAAGACAGCCGATGAAAGCGATTTATTGAGGCAGATAAATCGCGAGTTTTGCACCGCCTAATGATGTGGATTGCTCTTTTTTGATATAACCCTCTGCCTCATTGCACACATGAGCGTTGGCAGACAGCTGGGCAAAATAAAGCCCCAATCCCGTGTTGGAGTTCAGGGTATCTTCGTCTTCTGGTGTGGCTTTAAAGCCTTGGCCATCGTCTTCAACGCTGATCACCAAAAAGTTTTTTTCGATGCTGGCGTGGATTTCAATTTTGGATTTCGCGAAGCGCAGTGCATTGTAGACAGCGGTTCCCACGACCGCGGTCATTAAGCGTTCATCGAAAGTACCGGTTAGACTCTTTTCACAGTGATAGCTTAGATCAAGGTGTTTGGCATTAGCGGACGCTAATAATGCGAACACTTGGTCGTCTAAAAACTCATCCAGTAAAAAAGTGTCTACGTGCAGCTCATAACCATTAGATGCGAGTCTGTAGAGATAAAGATATTCCACCCATTCGTCGTTTAGCTTTTTTAGCGACTCTTCAATCATGGTGACTTTAGATTCGTTAGCATTATTGCTTGGTAGCGTTTCCTTGAGGCCTTGCAGTTGATAAAGAAGAGTGCCTACTTGGTTTTTGCTTTCATGTATGGCACTGGCAAGAATTGTGCTTATGTCCATCTTTTTCATGATTAACCTTCAAGAACGAGTTTATAGTGGGTGTTTTGCTGATTGGTCGGAGCCAGTGCTATGCCTGTTTCCACATCACGAATCCATAGCTGAAGAGTGTTCTTCGCATTGTTGGGGTCTTTGCTGTTAAGGTAAATATCAGTCTCATAGGAGTAAGTTTGTGCTCTCACCGCAGGGTCATCAAAAAACAATTGGTGTATTTTTTTCAATGTAGACTGAAACGTTTCTTTCTGGCGTGATGAAAGAGGGGCTTCTTCTGACAGTTTGGCGAAAGTAGAGAGATGATTTAAATATATCTCAGCCGTGTTATAGCAAGAGTGTTTGGCCAGCGATACCGCGCGTCTAAACGCCAATTCCGCGGTATTGTAGTCCTTAATGATTAAACTGAGTTTGCCCAGCTCCATCTGACGTAATAGGTTTTTTGGCGAGCGTTCAATCGCGTCAATTAAAATGGCTTGTGCTGCCGCATTGTCTTTTTGTGCAATTTTAATCTTGGCCAACCAATCATAAGCGCTGACAAAGAAACGGTTGTCGAGCATTAATTGACGGAACTTGCTTTCAGATTGCTCTAGTTGATTAAGGTAGAAGCAGGCTCTGGCTTCACCGAAGACTGCCCAAGGCATTTTTCGATTTTTTAACACGCTCGCAAAAATCTCTTTTGCTTGTCGGTATTCTTTCATCTCTAAGTAGCATTCACCGATGACTCGATGGCATTTTCCTTCTAGAGAAGGGTGCGCTTCGATGACCTTATAGGCTTCTTCGATGGCTTTAGGGAAGTCTTTTTTATCAAGTGCAATATTGACCTGTTTTAGTTTGGCTTTCATTTCTAAAAGCTTTCCAAGTCGGCGTTGTAATAGCGCTTGTGAAAAAGGTTTGGTGATGTAACCATCCGGCTGAAATTCAATCGCACCCATCACCATTTCAATCGAGGTTTCGGCGGTAACCATTAAATACGTTGCGGTATTTGGGATAAGTTCGGAATGTCGTACTTCTTCAAGTAGCTGCTGACCATCTTTGCCATTGCCTAGATTGTAATCCGATAGAATAAGGTCAAAAGATTGTGTTTTAAGTAGATCAATAGCCGTTTCCGCTTTCATGGCGATATCAATCGATTGGAAACCAAAGTCGGTTAGCATCTTTTTTTGCATTATTCTGGCTTCGGCCATGTCTTCTATGAGCAAGGCTTTGTGGCTTGAGAAATCAGTCAGTCCCATTGTAGATAATCCGTATCTTATTAGTTAAGTTAGAGAAACGACTTATTAGGGTCCATCGCTAAGTCCTCAGAAAAAATATCGTCTTCCTCTGAGGTTTGTTGTGGAATCGCATAGCTTTCACTTGCCCATTCCCCTAGATCGATTAGCTTGCATTTTGCACTGCAAAAAGGTCTGTCTTTGTTTTCTTCGGACCAAGGCGTTTTCTTTTGGCAAGTAGGGCAGGCAATCAGGGTCATTCTTTTAATCTCTTACATTCAATCGTTCTAAAATACACTGGTTTAATTCCATGACTTTATCATCTAAGTCAATCAAATTGCTATCGTTTTTAAGGATAAAGTCCGCTTGTTTTAATCGTTCTGAATTGCTTATCTGGGCATTAATAATGCTTTGAGCTTGCTCTTCAGTGCTGTCATCTCGGTGAATAATGCGCTTTATTTGTAGCGCTTTAGGAACGTCAATGGCAATCACGAGTTGGCAGATTTTATGTTGGCCAGTTTCGAACAACAGAGGGTGCACCAATAACACATAAGGAGAAGAGGCTTTGGCCAGTTGTTCGGCGATGGATTGTTTAATCTTTGGGTGTGTAATGGACTCAAGCCAGCGCCTTTCGTCTGGGTGCTTAAAGACAATGTCGCGCAGGGCTTTACGGTCTAAATTGCCATCGGTTAATAGAATGTTGGCGCCAAAGCGCGCTACGATTTGGTTAAGGCAGTCTGATCCTGGAAGGACAACTTCACGGGCAACGTCATCCGCGTCGACGCTTTGAATACCAAGTGCGTTGAAGCGTTGAGTCACGGTGGTTTTGCCTGACCCTATGCCGCCAGCAAGCCCAACAATGGGCGATAAATGATTCTGTTTCATAAGTGAATGCAATAAAAGTGGGCGATGCCTGAAATGACTAAAAAAGGGCCAAACGGTATGTTTTGCCTGCCTGTCTTATAATAAATAGCGGTATATACAATACCTAAAAGGCTGGCATACAAAAGAATAGAGAATAACGATTCCATGTATGTCCAAGCGCCTAGCGCTGCAAGCAGTTTTGCATCGCCAAGTCCAATGCCTTCTCTGTTTCGATAATAAAGATAGCACTCTCTAAGCAGGGCAACAATCGCATATCCCAACAAGACCCCTAAAATAGACGCATCTAGATTAGGGGTGCCTATGTTTAGCGCTAAAGCGGCTGCGATGGCAAGGCCGCTGCATTCATTTGGAATGAGTCTGTGCTGGTAATCAATAATGGCCGCGCTGAGCAGTGCACTGATAATAACGGTGTTAAGAATCAGCTCATAAAGACTGAGCGGTAACCACAGAAGAGGAAGCCCAGTGATCAAAAACAGTATTTCGATGCGCCAATAATAGGCTGAAATTGACTTGGCGCAATAGCGGCATTGCCCCTTTAAATAACAATAGCTAAACAGAGGAATTGTGTCTTTCCAGCCTAGGGTGTGATGACAATGGGGGCAGTAGGAGCGTCCAAAGACACTGTTTTTGGGCGGTGTTTTTATAAAATTAAGAGAGAGCAGCTCATGGGCTTCTTTTTCGGCTAAGTAGAGATTAACGGCAGGCCAGCGAATGGAAAACAGCGCTGCAAAACTACCAAGACACAGTAAGCTGAACGCATACAGCGCTGCTGATAATAGCGTGAGCGTCATTAAGACAGCGCCAACAAAGGTTGGTAGATGGACAATAACGCGGACACAACAAAGCCTGCGGCAATAAAAAGACAGCAGGCAGGGACGATCTTTTCAAACCAATAAATCACCTGCTGGCATTGTCGTTCATGCTCTTGTGCTGCCAATGTTAGGGCCCTGTCGATGTCCCCATTTTGACTGGCGGCATCGAGTGCTAAAGCGGATTCTTTGGGAAACCAACTTGTGGGAAAGCTAGTTTGGTAGCTGTTGCCGAGTTGTAACGAGTAGTAAGTAAAAAGAATCTCTTCCTTTAATGTGGCGTGATTAAAGTGCAGAGGCATTTTGTACAGTGCTTGCTGCAAGGGCTTGCCTGTTTTACGGCTGGCGTTCAATAACGCCAATAACTTTGTTAAGCGAAAGCTTGCGTTGAAAGTCTCAAACCAGTTACTGGCGTTTCCATTGATGAAATTGATCACTATTATGGCTTGGACAAAGCTCGTTATGAAATACATGCTTGTGTTGAGTAGAAGATTAGAAGGGGCGTCAGTGCTGGCAAACAGGCTATGAAGCAAATTGATAGCCAGCGCGACCTGCATGATAAAAAAGGGGTAGGTAATGCCTTTTAACAGTTTTGCAGACCACGCGAGAAGCGACGTAAGTTGTTCTATTGAGGTTTTAATGCTTTGCTCGCAATCTTCTCTTGAGCCATCGCTAACGATGAGTTGGCAGTAAGGCTGGCAGCGTTGATTTGAGAGTCTCGATAAAATAGTGTTAAAGGCTTCTCCGGTATGCAGCTCATGGCAGATCGCCAAGCAGTTTTTATTTAAGATTGGGTTACTGGAGGACTCAGAAAGGCTGTGTATTGCTTCGTTAAGTTGCAGTCCATTTTGCAGTGCACTGTTAATTTCAGTGAAAAAGAGAAGCAAGGTTTTGTAGTTGAAGTGTCGTGGTGTATAGCGTCGACAATCTATATTCCATTGCCCTAACGACACATAATGCAGTAACAAACGGCGTTCTGATACGGCGTATCGATAGTAAGTCGTGCCATCAAATTTGACGCTAAACCAAGGCATCTGCTCCCCCTGAGTTTTTATGGCTATACGCCTGCCACAATGAAGGGGTAGCAATAAGTTGCTGGTAATCTATTGGCAAGGTTTCTTTCCACAAAGGCAACAAGCCACTAAACAGCGCATTTTGGCTGCTGGAGCGGTATTCCATGGCTTGGTGGATGATCAGCTTGAGGGAGCTGACAAGTGAAAAAAAGTCGACTTGCCAGCTGCGGCAGCGATGGATCGCATCCAGCGTAGAATTCGTATGCAAAGTGGCTAACACTAGGTGGCCTGTTAACGATGCATTAATCGCAAGATTGGCGGTTTCTGCGTCCCTGATTTCCCCCACCATAATGATGTCTGGGTCTTGTCGTAAAAACGCTTTTAGCAGATGGATGGCATTGAGGCCGATTTCTGGCTTTGGTTCACATTGAAAGAGTCCGCTTATTTCATGCTCTACTGGGTCTTCAATGGTAAAAATAGTGCGTTTCTCATTGTTCAAATAATCTAAACAAGAGTAAAGCGTTGTGCTTTTGCCCGCGCCAGTCGCTCCGCAGACGAGGATTAATCCATTTGGCTTTTCCAGTTGATTGACCAGCTGTACTTGCAAAGAATCGGGCAGTCCTATGCTATCAAGGTTGAAGCGTGTTTTTTCGGGCAGCAGACGTAATGCAACTTTTTCCCCTTTTATGGTGGCGATAAGGCTTACGCGAACAAACGTCGTTTGTTGTTGGTAGGTAAAACTGAATTGGCCTTCTTGAGTTCTGCGCGTTTCAGACAGGTCTAAGTTGGCTCGCATTTTAATACGATTGATCAACGGATTGTCTGCCCCTAAGGTCGCCAGTACGTGAATGACGCCATATTGTCGTGTGTTGACATGGATACCAGCGGCCGTTTGTTCTATGTGTATGTCACTGGCAGCAAGCTTGATGGCACTGGCTAAAATCTCCTCTAAAGTCATGACTATTCGACCTCTATCGTGCTGCATTGCGGGGGAAGGAGCTTACTGTCCAAATCGGAGACGCATTGCCAATCATTGCTGTCATCTCTGCTGTATTTGAAATAGTTCCCTTCGCTAATACCGGTGTCGCTGTTGAGTGTCACAGTCACACTGCCAGTGCCTTCTTCTTGATCGCTTACCGCAATACTTTTCACAATAGAATCGCTTGCGACCGTGGGCGCTATGGCAGCGAACTCAGTGGTGGATGGGAAGGTCCCGTTGAGCAGAATGTACTCCTCAATAAACGATTGACTTTGGGTGGCTATATTTTGAGCTTCAACCAGTTTTGCTTTTGTGATTTGACGGGTAAACGTTGGGGCGGTGATGGCGGCAAGAATAGAAATAATGGCAATGACGACCATTAATTCCAATAGCGTAAATCCACCTTGATGGGCGCGTAGACGGTTCATTTCTTCACTCCTTGAAGAGGGTAAGGGACGTTAGCTTCCTGCTAATCGTTAATAAAACACTAGCCTATTTGTGGAATAACACCACTTGCTTGTGTGAATTTTTGCAATCAAATGGACGCGCTAGAAACGCTGAGGGTCGGCTAAGGAAAGACAGGTATTAAAAAACGAGAGAGATCAGCAGATAAAAAAATAACCTGATGAAATGGCTTTCATCAGGTTATGGGAAGGCGTTAGCCTATTTCTGTGGCATTCAATCACCAGCCATCATCGATGGCAGGTTATGCGTTGCCTTGGTTGGTTTGACCAGCTTGAATGGCCGTAATCGCAATGGTGTAGACTATGTCATCCACCAAGGCGCCACGAGACAAATCATTAACGGGTTTGCGAATGCCTTGCAGCATTGGGCCGATACTGACTACGTCTGCGCTTCGTTGCACGGCTTTATAGGTGGTATTTCCTGTGTTGAGGTCAGGGAAGATAAACACGGTTGCCTTGCCTGCTACCTTGCTATTAGGCGCTTTCTGTTTGGCGACTTTTTCCATGATGGCGGCGTCGTATTGCAAAGGCCCATCAATCAGCAAATCTGGGCGGCGCTGTTGTGCAATCGCGGTTGCTTCTCGCACTTTATCCACATCATTACCGCTACCAGAACCACCGGTGCTGTAACTGATCATGGCGACTTTTGGTGCAATCCCAAACGCGGTAGCGGAATCGGCACTTTGAATTGCAATTTCAGCAAGCTGTTCGGCTGTAGGGTCTGGATTGATCGCGCAATCACCGTAAACAAGTACTTGATCTGGTAAGCACATAAAGAAAACGGAAGAGACTAGCGACGCAGTTTTTGATGTTTTAATGAGCTGTAGGGCAGGACGTATGGTATTGGCGGTGGTGTGGATCGCACCAGACACAAGACCATCAACATCGTTGGTTTGCAGCATCATGGTACCGAGCACCACATTGTCTTCGAGTTGCTCTCTGGCAATGATGTCAGTCAGTCCGCGATGTTTGCGCAGCTCAACCATAGGAGCAACATAACGTTCACGAATGCTCTCAGGGTCTAAGATTTCGACGCCATGGCTAAGCTCAATGCCGTTATTTTGTGCAATACGAAGAATTTCAGCTTCTTTGCCTAATAACGTACAGCGTGCAATGCCACGCTCAGCGCAAATGGACGCCGCTTGTATCGTGCGAATTTCTTCACCTTCAGGAAGAATGATTCGCTTGTTGAGGGATCGAGCTTGCTCTATTAAGCGATAACGGAACGCTGGTGGAGACAGTTTTCTTTCTTCTTGGTTCATCGCAAAAGAATTGACCCAGTCATGATCAATACAGCGGGCAATGTGTTCTTTAACGGTCAATATGCGTTCTTTGTCGTCCAAGGGAATTTCTTGGTTAAACGACTGCATGGTGATCGCCGTTTCCCAGCTATTGGTCGTCACAGAAAGCACTGGCAAGCCTTTCGCCATGGCTTTGCCACACAAGACCATTAGTGCGTCACTAGGCTGATAGCCACCGGTTAATACCAGAGCGGCGATTTTAGTGTCGTTAAGCGCGGCAATGGCGGTCGCCATGATGATGTCGGTACGATCCCCAGGGGTGAATACCAGAACACCTGGACGCAAAGCTTCCAGCATGTTTTCAACGCCACGGGCGCACAAAGTGTAGGACTGAACACGTCGCGATTCCATCTCGCCAGCGTTGACTATTTTGGCTTGTAAAAAGTCTGCAACGTCTTTGACTCGCGGGTAGGTGAGTTCTTCAGAAACGGGAATTTGCCCTAGAAGACTGAAGTTGCGTTTAAAAATACCGCGCTGAGCAAATAAGTCACCATAGGATTTAACGCCTAATGAACCCGGAGTGGTTTTGTTTAAAATGCAGCCAATGACGTCAGGGGCTTTAATGCCACCGTAGGACCCAGCGGCAATTTCAACGTGATGCTCAAGTTCGTTCACGCGCATATTATTAGGGGCGGTGACCAGCACTAAGCCTGCATCAAGGGTTCGCGCAATGGCTTTGTTCAAGCGGGTTGCATAAGGGTGCCCTGAGATAAGCGCAAGACCTTCGACGATGACGGTGGAATCTGGCTCTACGCTGGCTTGGAAGCGACCAACGATTTCTTCCATTAACTCTTCGATATTGTCGTTGTATAGGTATCGTTCGGCCTCATGCAAGGGAATTGGCTCGGCCGGTGTAAGCGTTGATCCTTGTGCGACCATTGCGGTTGATTTGTCTGGGCCGCAATCGCCTGGGTGTGGCTGGGCGATGGGTTTGAAAAAACTCGCTTTCAAACCTTGTTGCTCTAGGGCACGAACCAGTCCAACAGAGACGGATGTTAAACCAACACCGGGTCCGGTCGGTACTGTCATTAACACGTTTGTCGACATAATTAAGGGGTCCTACTTGTACGAGTGTTGGTTAATATAAATTATTGACGAATTAAGTGGATGGTATCCAAAGCAATCATAAGTTCTTCGTTGGTTGGGATGATCCAGACTTTGACATGACTCTGTTTTGACTCAATGCTCATCGTCGCCCCCCGTAAAGAGTTTTTATCACCATCAATGTAAATATTAAAGGCTTTTAATTGTTGGCATATGGCCGCGCGAACATAGGAGGAATTTTCACCAATGCCACCGGTAAAGACCAAATGATCAATGCTGTCGAGAGTGGTGGCGGCGCTAACAAGGTATTTGGCGGTTCGGATGGCAAACATATCCAGCGCTAATTTGGCTTGTTCATTGCCCAGTGCCATGGCTTCTTCTAAGGTTCGGCAATCATTGGACAGTTCGGAGATGCCCAGCAAACCGCTTTTTTTGTTCAATACATCCAATGCGTCGGCCGAGGAAATGCCTTCCGCTTCAGCAATAAAAGAAAGCAGGCTTGGGTCTAAACTGCCACAGCGCGTCCCCATCATAAGGCCTTCAAGTGGCGTAATCCCCATGCTGGTGTCTGTGGATTGGCCTTTATTGATTGCGCAGGTGCTGGCGCCGTTGCCTAAATGCGCGACAAGCACACCTTGTTGTAGGCTGTTTGGTTCAAGTTCTGCCAAACGGCGGCTAATGTAGCGATAGCTGGTGCCATGAAAACCGTATTTGCGAAAGTGGTGCTGTCGATACAGTGCCATAGGAATCGGGTAAAGGTACTGTTCCGCTGCAAGCGTTTGGTGGAACGCGGTATCAAACACGGCAACTTGCGGTATGCCCGGGAAGAGTTCAATGGCCACATTCATGCCGATAATATGAGCTGGGCTGTGTAAGGGCGCAAAATTCGCGCATTCAGCAATGCCGTTTATGACAGATTGGTCAATCAGCACAGATTGACTAAAGGTCTCGCCACCATGTACGACCCGGTGACCAATCCCCGTTAGGCTGTCCAAAATAGCCGGTCTGTCACTTAACCACTTTTTGATTTCGGCGACGGCGCTCTTATGAGTGCCTTCTTTAAGGTGGATAGACTCTTTGTTGCCGTCTTTTTTAAACGTAAGAGTGCTGTTGGTATAGCCGAGTCTATCGGCAATGCCTTCGAGCAATACGGATTGTCCTTCGTCACACAGAACAGCAAATTTCAGAGAAGAGCTGCCGCAATTAATGACTAATATACTGTCGCTCATCATATGTTCCTTATTTATGGACTCGAAGAGAGAGGTCGATGGCTTGAACGTGTTTGGTGAGGGCGCCAATGGAAACATAATCCACCCCTGTTTGGGCAACCCGTTTTAGCTTTTCTTGATCCATGTTACCAGATGCTTCAAATTTTACTTGTCCTTTAAAGCGGGTGACAGCGGTTGCCATGTCTTCATAGGAAAAGTTGTCCAACATAATGATGTCGGCGCCAGCCTCCACGGCTAGGGCAACCTCTGCCAAGCTTTCTGTTTCCACTTCGATGGTTTTGCCTGGCGCAATTTGCTTGGCCATGTTGACCGCATTGGTGATCGAGCCTGCTGCCATAATGTGGTTTTCTTTGATCAAGAAGGCATCAAAAAGTCCAATTCTGTGATTTTGTGCACCGCCGACTTTAACCGCGTATTTTTGTGCGCTGCGTAAGCCTGGTAGCGTCTTTCGTGTATCAAGAATAGTAAGGTTCGTGGCCGCGACATCTTCTGCGTATTGACGTGCAATGGTAGCGGTATAGGACAAGGTCTGAATGAAATTCAATGCAGTGCGCTCGCCCGTTAAAATAGTACGAGCGTGGCCTTTTAGTGTTAAAAAAGGTTGGTTTGCGGTTAGTTGATCACCGTCGTTGGCGTGCCATTCTAGCGTCACATCATGACCGAGCTGTTTGAAAACCTCGTTTACCCAGTCTTGGCCACATAAGACAGCAGATTCTCTGGAGATGACTGACGCCGTAATCTCATGGTCATCTGGAATAAGTTGGGCGGTAATGTCACCCGCACCTACGTCTTCTTTTAAAGCAAAAGTGACGTTCGATGTCATGTGCTCGAGTGAATCTGCATTCAACAGTGTCATGTTATTTCCTATTCTAATGTCGAGAAAGTGCCCATTGTAGCGATAATCTAAGAAGTCGTCAGTGTGAGAAGCGCCCACTTGTGCAATTTTCATGGATATTCAAATGATGAAAAGGCGAATTAAGTGAATTAGTAAAATAAAAGGGGGCAATGGGCAGTGGAGAGAAAGGAAGGATTGGTTATAAAGTGTTCTATTTCTTGTTGAGAAGGCAAAAGCGCAACAAAGCGATCGTTATAAAAAAGACAGAATCGTTTAATAAATGATCGCCTTTGGCCTAAATAGATTTTGCTTATGATTGGGATATTCTTTGTGAATGTTTCCCTTGGCGCCCAGTATTTTAAAGGGCTTGCTGAGTGGCCTTAGTCAAAAAAAGGCCACTATTGCTGAATGTGCGAGCTTTTTATAGTGGGGAAGTTATTCAATCTTGAGGTAGGTGTCTAGGCGATTTCGCGATTAGGTGTTAACCTTACGCCTGATTTGAATACCTATAAAGGAAGAGTGAACCACCGATTTGCCCACTATCTGGCAAATCGAAATAGGGAATGCGTTTGCAGATGACTATTTTGACAACGACAAACAATGTGGTGAACAGTTTATTGAACTTTCTATGATCACTCTGCAAAACGGGGTGTTAATTTCATAGTAAGGGAATTAAGGGCTTAGTAGATATAGGCCCATATGGAAACGAACCTACCAATTTCTTTTTGGTAGTCGAGTGGATAGCAAATTCTAAAATAATAACAACGCTGTCTAGATAAAGAGAAAAAACGATACCGATAAACAAAGGTCAGGTATCGCTTTTTCTCGTGTCGGCTGGTTTTTATAGTGTTATTAATATAAATTCCGCTGGTTCGTTTAAGTCGCCTCCAAGGTAAACAATAAAAGTCCTTGGTAGGTTTGAGATCTGTCCTAATAGCGGGGGTTATTAACACTATGACGGAGCAGCATATCCTCGAAGATATCGATCCGATCGAAACAAAAGAATGGGTTGATGCAATCGAGTCTGTCCTTCGAGAAGAAGGTCCTGATCGCGCACGATACATTTTGGATCGTTTGACAAAAGAGGCTGCGAAAGCAGGCACAGCAATGCCAGCCTCCATTACAACGTCTTACCGTAACACTATCGCTCCTCAAAATGAGAAGCCGTTACCGGGAGATTTGTTTATGGAGCGTCGCATTCGTTCCATAATCCGTTGGAATGCACTGGCAATGGTAATGAAAGCAAACCGTGAAGATTCCACTCTTGGCGGTCATATTACCAGCTTCTCTTCAGCAGCAACGCTTTATGACATTGGCTTCAACCACTTTTTCCGTGGTTCAGACAGTGAGCAAGAAGCGGACATGGTTTTCTTCCAAGGTCATATTTCTCCAGGTATCTACGCTCGATCTTACATCGAAGGGCGTTTGACTGAAGAGCAACTTGATAACTTCCGTCGTGAAGTAGATGGGAAAGGGCTTTCTTCTTACCCACACCCTTGGTTAATGCCTGATTACTGGCAGTTCCCGACCGTTTCTATGGGTCTTGGGCCACTACAAGCGATCTACCAAGCGCACGTTATGAAATACCAACATAGCCGTGGTTTGATTGATCAAGGTGACCGTAAGGTTTGGGCGTTCCTAGGTGATGGTGAGTGTGATGAGCCAGAATCTTTGGGTGCCATTGCACTTGCTGGTCGCGAAAAACTAGACAACCTTATCTTTGTCATCAACTGTAACTTGCAGCGCCTTGACGGTCCTGTTCGTGGTAATGGCAAGATTGTCCAAGAATTAGAAGGCGTGTTCCGTGGAGCAGGCTGGAATGTTGTTAAATGCTTATGGGGCCGCCATTGGGATGCTCTGTTTGAAAAAGACGACAAAGGCTTGTTGGCAAAACGTATGGACGAGGTTTGCGATGGCGAACTTCAGAACTACAAAGCCAATGGTGGCGCCTACACGCGTGAGCATTTCTTCGGTAAATACCCAGAATTGCTAGAGATGGTTAAGGATATGTCTGATGATGACATTATGAACCTTAACCGCGGTGGTCATGACCCTTATAAAGTTTACGCAGCTTACGCTGAAGCGACGACTCATAAAGGTCAACCAACGGTTGTCTTGGCGCAAACCGTTAAAGGTTACGGCATGTTTAAAGCGGCCGAAGCTCAAAACACAGCTCACCAAACGAAGAAACTGGATGAAGAGTCTTTGGCTCAATTCCGTGACAAGTTTGGTATTCCAATCAGCGATGAAGAATTGAAGGATCTGCCTTACTACCGCCCAGCGGAAGACAGCCCTGAAATGAAATACTTACGTGCGCGTCGTAAAGAGCTGCACGGAGATTTCCCGGTTCGTCGTCGTGATTGTGAAGCGCTTGAAGTGCCTTCATTGGATGCGTTTAAAGCACAAATAGCCGGCACAAAAGGTCGTGAAATTTCTACGACTATGGCGTTTGTACGTGCCTTAAACGTGATGGTGAAAGACAAGGCCATTGGTGAACGTGTTGTGCCAATCGTAGCGGATGAAGCTCGTACTTTCGGTATGGAAGGTATGTTCCGTCAGTTGGGTATTTACTCTTCTGAAGGTCAGCGTTACACACCACATGATCACACTCAAGTTATGTATTATAAAGAGTCTGCTCAAGGTCAAATTCTTCAAGAAGGGATCAATGAGCCTGGTGCATTCTCTGCATGGTTGGCTTTGGCTACCTCTTACAGTAACAGCAATCTGCCGATGATTCCTGTGTACATCTACTACTCAATGTTTGGTTTCCAACGTGTTGGTGACTTGGCTTGGGCAGCGGGTGATTCACAAGCTCGAGGCTTCTTGATTGGTGCTACTGCAGGTCGTACTACGCTGAACGGTGAAGGTTTACAGCACGAAGATGGGCATTCTCATATTCAAGCTGGCTTGATTCCTAACTGTGTCTCTTATGACCCAACGTACTCATATGAAGTGGCTGTTATCGTTCAAGATGGCTTGCGTCGTATGTACAAAGAGAAAGAAAGTGTTTTCTATTACCTAACCGTAATGAATGAAAACTACGCTCATGAAGACATGCCAGAAGGTGTCGAAGACGGCATCATCAAAGGGATGTACAAGCTGAAATCTCATGAGAAGAAAGCCAATAAGAAACAAGTTCAATTGCTTGGTTCTGGCGTTATTCTTCGTGAAGTAGAAGCGGCGGCTGAAATTCTCTTTAATGATTACGGTGTTAACTCTGATATCTGGAGTGTGACCTCTTTCAATGAATTGCGCCGTGAAGGTTTAGACGCAAGTCGTTGGAATATGCTTCACCCAGAAAGCGAGCCGCGTCAGTCATACGTAGAATCTTGCTTGGCAGACAAAGGTCCTGTGATTGCCTCTACAGACCACGTTAAATTGTTTGCTGATCAAATTCGCCCATTCATGAAAGGTACATATAACGTACTTGGTACAGACGGTTTTGGTCGAAGTGATACGCGCGCTAAATTGCGTCATTTCTTCGAAATCAACCGCTACTGGGTCGTTGTATCTGCTTTGAGTGCATTGGCGAAAGACGGTGTAATTGATGCATCTGTAGTTAGCGAAGCAATTGCTAAATTTGGTCTAGATCCAGAGAAGCCAAACCCAGTTACTTGCTAATTATAAACAAGCTAGGTACCAGACTTGAGCCTTGCTCAAGTCTGGTTAGTCATTCAGTTTGATGCGTCTATATGACAAAGGAGATTTCCGTGAGTACTGAAATCATTCGAGTACCGGATATTGGTGGTGCAGCTGATGTTGATGTTATCGAGATCAGTGTAAAAGTTGGTGACATCGTAGAAGTTGACCAATCTATTATTGTATTGGAGACGGACAAAGCGTCTATGGACGTTCCTTCTCCGATCGCGGGTAAAGTAGTCAGTATTTCTGTTCAAGAAGGCGACCAGGTTTCAGAAGGTTCTGAAGTCTTAGTCCTTGAAGTAGAAGGTGCTGAGGCTGCGCCAGCGAAAGCAGACGAGCCGGCAGAAGAAGCGAAAGCTGAGCCAGCACCGCAGGCCGCGCCACAAGCCGCTGCCGCAACGTCTAGCAGTGAAGAAAAAGTCTCTGTGCCAGATATTGGTGGCGCAACAGACGTTGAAGTCATTGAGATTTGTGTTGCCGAAGGCGATACCGTCGCAGAAGGTGACTCTTTAATCGTTCTTGAAACGGATAAAGCGTCGATGGACATTCCTGCTCCATTCAGCGGTAAAGTTGGCAAAATCCTGCTTAGCGTAGGGGACACCGTATCTGAAGGTTCAGATATGTTGGTCATTACCACTGAGACGGCGGCAGAAGTACAGCCAGCTGCAGCGGCACCTGCTGAAGAAGCAAGCGCGGATGCACCTGTTGTTGAAGCGACTCAAGAAACCATTGCTGGTGGTGTTGAAACCGTAAATGTACCTGATATTGGTGGTGCAGAAGGGGTTGAGATCATTGAAGTAGCGGTTGCAGTGGGAGATTCTGTCAACGAAGGCGATTCTATTATCGTGCTCGAGACAGATAAAGCTTCTATGGAAATTCCTTCACCTAAAACAGGTGTTGTGAAATCCATTGCCGTTAAAGAAGGCGATAAAGTGTCTGAAGGGGACTCAATTCTTGATTTAGAATTTGAAGCCACTTCTGCGCCAGCGCCTAAAGCAGCACCAGCTAAGCAAGAAGCGGCACCTGCGCAAGCAGCTGCTCCTAAAGCCGCTCCTGCGGCGGCGAATGTTGATCAAGCTGCGGTTCTAGCGACACCGTCTAAAAATGTACATGCAGGCCCTGCAGTACGTATGTTGGCGCGTGAACTGGGTGTGGAATTGTCTCTTGTTCGTGCGACAGGCCCTCGTGGTCGTATCACAAAAGAGGATCTACACGCTTATGTTAAAGCTGCGGTTCAAAAAGCCGTTTCTGCCCCAGCTGGATCTGCGGTAGCAACAGGTGCAGGCTTGCCAACAGTGCCTGATCAAGACTTTAGTAAGTTTGGCGACATTGACGTTGTTAAAATGAGTAAGATCCAAAAGCTTACCGCCCAAAATATGGTGCGTAATGCTTTGGTTGTTCCTCAGGTAACACAGTTCGATAAAGCTGACATTACGGATCTAGAGTCTTTCCGTAAGGGCTTGAAAGGCGAAATGGAAAAACAAGGTGTTAAATTAACGCCACTTCCATTCCTGATTAAAGCGGTTGCTCAAGCAATGGTGGCAAACCCATCATTCAACGTGTCTTTGATGGCCGATGGCGAAAGCTACGTTCAGAAAAAATACGTGCATATTGGTATCGCGGTAGATTCCCCTGCGGGTCTTGTTGTTCCTGTATTGCGCGATGCAGATAAAAAATCTGTTGTTGAAATTGCTAAAGAAGCCAGTGTTTTGATCAAGAAAGCGTTGGATAAGCAGCTTAAACCAGCTGATATGCAAGGCGGTTGTTTCACTATCTCTAGTCTGGGTGCCATCGGCGGTACAGGTTTCACACCAATTGTGAACTGTCCTGAAGTGGGAATTCTTGGTGTTTCCAAAGCGGACGTTGAGCCACGTTGGAACGGCAAAGAATTTGAGCCTCGCACTATGTTGCCTTTGTGTCTGTCTTATGACCACAGAGCAGTAAATGGTGGTGATGCAGGTCGTTTCATGACCTTCTTGAATTCAATGTTGAGCGATCTTCGTCGTCTTAGCCTTTGATTAAAAGGGCAGATGGTTTATTAAAATAAGCCATCTGAGTTAAGATCACAGATCAATAAAAAGCCGCTTCTAGCGGCTTTTTTTGTTTTTGTCCGACACAGGCATTGATTCTTGAAATGTCATTGTGACGGCGTACCTTCGTGTAAAAAGGCTTGAATGCGATCTTTCTCCCACATGGCATCTTTGTAACCAAGCTCGATCAGTGCTCGACAATATTCTGGGGTAAAGAGCAGGTAGCTGGCGGCAGAGCTGGCATTTTGTGAGATGGAGCCTCCCGTTGCTTTGAGTAGGATACGAACGTTTTTGGGCAACGTGTGTATGTAGTGCTCAGAAATGGCGTTCAGTTCCTCAGAAGGGGAGATGATTAAGGTTTCTGTGGGCAAGGCGTGATGCTGTTTTTTCTCCTCAGGCAAATCACGGATCAGGTTATTCATTATTTCTAGCTGGCGAATATCGTCTTCCAAATTGTCGATAAAGGCGCTGTTAAGTAATTGGCCTAGTATTTGCGCCATGCTGGGTGCGTTTGAAGGCTTATCTGTGTGTTTGCTAGACCACTTTTTAGGGCTTCTGTTGCCACTCACACCAATAATAAAAAGTTTCTTGGCGCCCAGTTGCAACGCTGGATAAATGGCGGATTTCTGACGAATGGCGCCGTCGCCGTAATAATGACCTTGTACTTTATGGGCGGGAAAAATGGTTGGAATGGCGCTGGAGGCGAGTAAATGGTCGACCGTGAGCTTGTCGATCATGCCTTTGCGGCGGTTGCCTTGCCATGGCTTTATGTTTCGTTCTGCTTCGAAAAATGTCGTGGATTCGCCAGTGCTGTAGCTCATGGCGGTGACGGCAAGTGCGCTTAGGTGTCCCTGTTTGAGGGCGGTGTCGATATTGGGAAACTCAATGAAGGTTTCCAGCAACGCTTTTAATGGGGCATTGTCCATTAGGGCGATTGGGCTGTGGCGGTTTTGTAGATGAAAAAGAGCGAGTAATGTTCTGGTCACCGAGCTGGCAATCGGCCAGCGCCCCATTGTGTATATTTGATCAGGGGTAAGATGACGCCAGACAAACGCAAGTTTAGACACCGCTTTGGTAAAGTTGTCCGCGTTGGTGGCTAGCATGGTTGCGTTGAGTGCGCCGGCAGAGGTGCCGCATAAAATTGGAAAGGGCAGTGGGCTGCCTTTTTCCACCATCTTACCTAACGCGGAAAGAACGCCTACTTGGTATGCTGCTCTAGCACCACCTCCGGATAGGATTAAAGCGCGTTTATCTTCCATAGATGATTACTCTTCTTGTTAAGCGTTCAAGTCGAACTATCGACAACACTAAGTATCGCCAATAAATAGTTAAAATACCTTGTTAGATTAACTATTTAAATAGCTGCGAGAAATCAAGCTTGAACACTTTGCTTTGCATTGGTGCGCATTAAATTTATCGCCCTCCTATTGTGCGCCTATGGCGGCTTGAACAAAGGTGAGGCTGCTTTTTATTTGGATTTAAAATGTAAATACAGAAATGGTTGCTCAGATGTAATAAATCGTAAACAAAGTAGGATCCTCTGCCCTTGTCAAATTGCTCAGATAACTCTTCTAGTAGTCCCAGTAAAAGCAGTGAGCTTTTACTGTTTAGTCTTTGTTTTTATTTGTTTTTTGTTCGTTTTTTGATCGTTTAAGAGGCCCTTTAGTGTGGCTGTTAAACGCTTAAAATTAGTTGGCATGTAGATTGCCTCTTTACGCTATACAGACAATGACACATTTTTAAGCAGTAGGTGGGAGAGCCAAATATGGCACCGTTGGAAAGCGATAAGATGAATTTAAGTGCGGCTGAAAAGAGCTGGTTGCCTGTTTTTGGATCAACTGGCAAGTTAAAAATGCAATGGAGCTGTTTATTAAATCGAAAATCGCAAGCCAGCGTTGAAAGCACCTTTGAAGGGGTTGCCGCAACCAGGGTTAGGATCTTAACGACTTGGGCGAACACAGTTTGGTCGAGAATGAATCAGGTTGCCCAGCACCAAATCACAGAGATTGATGAGCTGGCGGCTTTCTTGCCCTTGTTAAAGCAAGGCTTACCTGATGCCTCCGAAGTGTTCCTTTGTAATGATCAAGCAGGCTTGGTCGCTTCGACTCATAAAGTAAGAATAGGGACTAAGCACACGCAACTTGATGCCTTTGAGCGGAGTAAAAAGGGGCGTTTTTTGCATGGCCCTTACCCTGATGACATCACCTTAGCGCTTGGCGCTTCGACCTCGAGTTTTCATGACGCCGTCACCTTAATGTTTTATTTGCCGATCGTTTCTCGCAGCAATGTATTTCAAGGTTGTTTGTGTGTCCGGGTGCCGAATGATGTGATTGGTGATCTGATTCAGCGAGAAGCGGGTCATATCTACCATGAGTCTGGAGATAACTATTTGTTCATGGTGTCCTCTGTATTTGATAAGAGCATTCAGAAAGGGGTGGCGTTATCGCGGTCTCGATTTGAAGACGATGCTTTTTTTCTTGGTGAAAATCTCAAACAAGGTGTGACAACGGCTTTTGGGGTAGTAACGGTTAAGCAGCATACTGAACTTGAATTAAAATTCACCGATCCGGCAACAGGGGAGTTGCACCCAGGGGTTCGAGAGACCATTAAAAATGGCGAAAACCTCTATGTTAAATACCCAGGCTATTCGGATTATCGGCACATACCTGTTATCGGCAAAGGGGTGACGTTCGTCATGCCAGGCTCTGATGATACCTGGGGCATGATGTGCGAGGCGGATTTGGAAGAGGTGTACAGAACGCGGTCTATCTCCTATTCGAATTTTTGTTTATACGCCTTGGTGATGCTTTGTGTTTGTGTATTTCAATACGTTTTAGCCAGTTTCTTCGCGCCAAATACGAGCCTGTATTTTGTATTAAGTCTGATCGGTGGCTTGGGGGCCTTGGTGTGTTTGGATCGTTTGGGAGCGCGGCGAACGGCGAACCAATTAGTTGGCATGACAAAAGTCATCAAAGAGCTTTCTGAAGGCGAAGGCAATCTAACGCAGCGCATGGAACTGAGTCGATTACCAACCAATGAAGTCGGAGAGATGGGGCGTTGGATTAATAGCTTTGTCGATCAATTAGACAGCATAGTTGGTGAGGTGATTGTGTCTGCGAGGGAGGTGAATTCGCTGGCGGATGAAATGCAAAGCTTTAATCGAGAAGCGTTCACGGCTTCTTCTCAAGTTCGTCAAGCCGCCCAAGAATCCTTAACACTGGTCAATCAGCAGGCGGAAGGGGTAGCGGTGGCGTCGCAAACTGCCGAAGAAATGAAGCGCAAGATGCAAGAGGCGGTTCAGCAGGCCCATAAACAATACCAAGGCGTGCGCCAAAGCACAGAAACCATTCGCGATGTGGTGCAATCTTCTGCCTCCTCTGTCATGGCATTGAATGACAATGCTTCCAATGTCAGTCGCTTTGTAGAAGAGATTGCCGACATTACCAGCCAAACGAATCTACTGGCGTTAAACGCGGCAATAGAAGCGGCTAGGGCTGGCGAGCATGGTCGCGGTTTTTCTGTCGTTGCCGATGAAGTGCGCGCCTTAGCAGGGCGTACTGCCGCCGCCGCTGCGGACATTGGTAAGGTGGTTGAAGGCATCATGGTGCAAACCAATCAGGCTGTTGAGTATATGGAAGCGGGCGTTCATGAAGTAAACCAAAGCCTGGTGAATAATGAAGTTGCATCAAATGATAGTGAAGCGCTCGCAAAAGTAGCCGATAATATGTTCAATGTGATTGAACTTATTTCTAGCAATAGCCATCAGCATGGTGATCATACTCTCAGTGTTGCCGCTAGCGCTGAACAAATGAGTAACTGTATGCAGCAGTTACAAATGAGTTCTAATCAAGTCAAAAATCGGTCGGCGGACCTATCCACGTTAGTCAGTACGTTTGAAGTGAGCGTCGGTTAACTGGTTTAGTAGGAGCGGAGTGTGCAAAATGTGGTATTCAGTACTTCTGAAAACGTGCAAGAGGAATGGGATAGTATAAAGCCATTTTTTCAGCCTATTGTGGAAGTATCAAGTGGTCGAGTGACAGGCTATGAAGCGCTGGCGCGTTATGTCAATTCGAATGGCGAAGCCGTGTCTGCGGGGCATTTATTTACTGATGAAGGTATTAGTACAGAAGACAAGAGGCGACTAGATCGCCTAGTTCGTGAAAAAGCCGTGAGGCGGGCTCATGAGCTTCCAGATCAAACCCGCATGACACTCAATATATCGCCGCAATGGTTAACGGCGACCACGACAGACGCTTTGCCGACGCTGGATATGCTGCATCGTCACAAAGTGGACCCCAGTCGCATAGTGATTGAATTGATTGAACTCAATGGTGACTTAGACAGCTTGTGTCGCGCGGTGAAGTTGTATCGTGAAGCGGGGGTGCGCATTGCGATTGATGATTTTGGTGCCGGCTTCTCACAGATTGATCGAGTCATCGCTTTAGAACCAGACATTATTAAGCTAGACATGCGCTTGTTTCAGCAAGGCGCTCAGGGTGGAATGGCGGAATCGGCGGTCGAATCTCTGGTCGTTTTTTGTGCGAAAAGTGGTGCGGTTATTGTGTGTGAAGGCGTTGAAACAGAAGAAGAATTTTTCTTTGGTTTACGTTGTGGCGCGCGCCATATGCAGGGTTTTTTGTTTTCTCAGGCGACAGAAGATTTTGCCGATTGTCATGCTTTTAGCCAGCAAGTGGCTGAGCTTCGTGCACGCTTTTTTGCGGCACAAAAAGAAAAAGCACAGAAAGCGAGAGCTTCTTATCAGCATTTGATGCAAGCAGTCGAGTCCATTCAACAACACCATAAAATGCTGGATATTGTGGATGTTAAGTTTGTCTCACAGAGTTTGCGAGCCATAAATGGGGTAATACGTTTTTACGCGGCTGACTCAACGGGTGAGCAATTGACGGTAAACTATGCGCGTCCTATGGAGGGCGATGTGTGGATAGAAGACGCAAGATTCAAAGGTTATAACTGGTCTTGGCGTGCCTATTTTTATCAATTGTTTGCCGGTGAAAGTAGGGTGTTGTCGCAAGAATATTTAGATATTGAAACGAGTACGCCTTGCAAGACTTTGTCGGTACAGCTAAATGACAATACTATTTTGTTGATCGATGTGGAGGCGTCATCGTGAGTGGCTAGCCGCTCTAAAACGGCGTATCCGGGTTTAGTAAGATCCATGAATTATCTAATGAAGTTATGATAACTCGTTGAAACGCTTGTAAATATGAGGGAGACTAATCACTATCCCTTTTTTACTGCTCAATGAGGCTTTTTCATATGGCAATTCATCCTCAAGCTGGACAGCTTGCGTCTCACCAGTCTTTGGTTAACATTCCTGAGTTAATGACCGCGTATTTTATCAATAAGCCCGATGTGGCGAATCCTACAGAGCAGGTCAGTTTTGGTACTTCAGGTCATCGTGGTAGCGCGTTAAAAACCAGCTTTAATGAACAGCATATTTTGGCCATTTGCCAAGCCATCGCAGAATACCGAAAAGCACAGAATATTGTTGGCCCTTTGTACTTGGGCAAAGATACACACGCTTTATCAGAAGCTGCCTATCAAACCGCCCTGGGTGTTTTAACCGCCAATGGGGTGAGAGTGCGCGTGCAAGAGTCTGGCGGTTTTACCCCTACGCCTGTGATATCCCATGCGATTCTGACTCACAATGCATCGGCAGACGCCTCAGATTTGAGTGATGGCATTGTGATTACCCCTTCTCATAATCCACCAGAAGACGGCGGCATTAAATACAATACGCTGCAAGGTGGTCCTGCGGATAAAGACATTACCGATTGGGTGGCTAAGCGCGCCAATGAGTTGCTTGCCAATGGCTTGTCTGGTGTCTTGTATTTGAACCAAAAAGAAGCGGCAGCAAGTGGCTTAATTGAGCCGTTCGATTACATTACCCACTACATTGATGATTTAGACAATGTAGTGGACATGCAGGCGATTGCTGACGCTGGCATTAGAATAGGGGTAGACCCAATGGGTGGCTCCGGCATCCATTTTTGGGAGCCAATGGCGAAAAAATACGGCCTTAATATTACCTTAGTAAATCGAGACGTAGACCCGACGTTCCGCTTTATGCCATTAGACAAAGACGGTCGTATCCGCATGGATTGTTCTTCGCCTTATTCGATGCAGAACTTACTGAAACTCAAAGACGATTTTGATATTGCGGTGGGCAATGACCCAGATTATGACCGCCACGGTATTGTCTGTGCAGGCTTTGGTTTGATGAATCCAAATGCCTTTCTTGCTGTTGCGATAGAGTATTTGGCGTCGCACCGACCTCATTGGCCTAAAACGGCTCAATTGGGAAAAACGCTTGTTTCAAGTGGCATGATTGACCGTGTGGTAGAAGGTTTAGGGCGCACCTTGTGTGAAGTGCCTGTTGGTTTTAAATGGTATGTTGAAGGGCTTTATAGCGGCAGCATGGCGTTTGGTGGCGAAGAAAGCGCCGGTGCGTCTTTTTTGCGTAAAGACGGCTCTGTTTGGACGACAGACAAAGACGGTTTTATCATGGCTTTGTTGGCCGCTGAAATTTTGGCGGTAACGGGCAAAGATCCACAGCAGCATTACGATGCCATGACAGAGCGCTATGGTACGCCCTTGTATAAGCGCATTGACGTGGTTGCGACCTTAGAGCAAAAAGCCATTTTGGCGGCACTGGATGTGAAAAACGTGACGCAGACAACATTGGCAGGGGAAAAAATTGTCAGTGTTTTGACCCATGCGCCCGGTAATAACGCGGCCATTGGGGGATTAAAAGTCTCGACTGAAAACGGCTGGTTTGCAGCGCGTCCATCCGGGACTGAAAATGTGTACAAGATTTATCTTGAGAGTTTTGTCTCTGAAGCCCATTTGGCAAAACTGGAAGAAGAGGCGAAGGCACTGGTCGACAGTGTGTTGTCTGTTTAAGGTGTTGCACTGAATTAAACGTTTGAATGACGGTTAATAGAGAGCAAAAAAGCTTACTTAATGAGTAAGCTTTTTTGTTTGTGTTGCAGGTTTGGCGCTGTGCATTTTAGACACTGTACATTTTAGATAGCCAGCGAGACAGGGGAAAGCCGAGTTGTGCGCTGATTTTTTGTGCGCAGGCTTTGAGTTCTTTGCCGTTTAGCTCATTTTTCTGTTTGCCTGCCAGCACCACCCAATTGCCACTGCCGGTATCGAGTGCTCTGACATCGCTAAAAATTCGCTTTAATTTGTCGATTAGCTCAGTATCGTTTTTGTGGTCGAGCCAACAGTTGAGCACCAACCAGCCGTTCTCCTTGATGTTTTTCGCACAATTCTCAAGAAAGGTGGTTTGCAGTACGCCGCGTTCCATGCCGTCCGTGTTGTATAGGTCGGTCATCAAGATATCCACTTTTTTATCGAAGCCGGTTTCGATATAAGCTTGCGCATCCGCATTCTCAACTTGAATGCGTTTGCCTTTTGGTACTTTAAAATACATTTCGGCCGCATCTATGACTTCTTGGCGTAATTCTACGGCCGTAATTTGTACGCTGGGAACCGCATGGTATAAGGCGCTTAGAAGTGTGCCACCGCCAAGGCCTAAAATGCCTATGCGTTTGGGTTGGTTAAACAACAAAGCCAGTGTCATGGCTTGTGTGTATTCATGCTGCAAAATATGTGGCGTAGACAATTTAATACGACTTTGTTCGTCACCATCGGCGAACGACAGGATGCGAAATTTCCCATCATCAAAGACTCGAATAGGGCCGTACTCGTCCGCGCTATCGTGCAGCAAGTTTAAATAATTCATGTTTGTCCTTTCATAAAATAAGGCCGGTAAATTGTCGGCCGAACAGTGTCAATATCGGGTGTTTATGGTGCTTTTGTTGAAGCGCTACGAAGGTGCTGCAGCAACATTTGTGCTGGATGCAGAATGCGGACTTGATCAAAGCGCTTCACTTGGCTCCGGCAAGAGTAGCCCGTGGCGAGGAGTTTACCTGCTAGCGCCGGATTCGTGACCTTTTCTTTCCAAGAAAGCTCATAAATGACTTTTGAGGTGTCTTGGTTGGCGGCTTCATGGCCATAAGTGCCAGCCATGCCGCAACAGCCCACATCTTCAACGATCAACTCCAAACCTAGGGTTTGATAAACCGTTTGCCAGTCTTTGATCGATGCGCTGGCGTTGGTCTTCTCGGTACAGTGGGTCATGAGATGATACGCGCTGCCATCTAAAGACAATGGCTGCTTTTTTAAATGCTCTGTTTTGCTGGCGAGCCATTCTTGCATTAATTGGATGCTCGGCACTTGGCGACTGTCGCTGAAGGTTTTCATGTATTCGGCGCGATAGGTCAGTGTCATGGAGGGATCAATGCCCACAAAAGGCAAACCATAGAAGGATAGGCTTTGTAGCATGTCCAAGTTTTTGCGTGCGGTTCTTTGAAAGGCTTTCATAAAGCCGTGAACATGCAGCGGTTTGCCATTGGGTAAATAAGGTGCCAGATAGGCCTGAAAGCCTAATCGTGTCAGCATTTCCATGGTGTCGAGCACCAGCTCGGTTTCGAAATAACTGGTGAAAGCGTCTTGCACGACAATCACCGCACGTTTTCTGTCTTTGGGGTTCAGGGCTTCAATTGCCAGTGGGGTGGCAAGTCGAATGCCGCGTCGTGACATCTCTTTCTTTAAATTAATGGGGCTCAGTTTTGGGTTGTCTGTTAAGCCAAAATATTTGCTTGTTAAATGATTGACCCAGCGCCGACTGACTAACCAATTGTAAGGTTGTGGAAAAATAGCCAGAGTCGGCATCATAAATTCCAATGAGCCAACCAAATAGTCTTTCATCGGGCGCAAATAGCGAGCGTAATAGAGTTCTAAAAATTTAGCTCGAAACTCAGGCACATCCACCTTGATAGGGCATTGTCCAACACAAGATTTGCAGGCTAAGCAGCCCATCATGGCATCATGCACTTCATGGGAGAAATCATAATCCCCACGGCGTTTGGCAAGTGTGTTTTTGAGGCGTGGAATAAAGCTCATCAGAAAATGGCTGTCTTTGGCCTCTTTGCTGGCTTTTTGGGTGTCTACCCCTTGAGCGCTCATGCCTCTGAGCCATTCTCGCATGAGGGATGCACGCCCTTTGGGTGAATGGCGACGGTCACGGGTGCCTTTCCAAGAAGGGCACATGGCGTCATTAGGGTCAAAGTTGTAGCAGGCACCATTGCCGTTGCAGTAGAGGCCGTCTTTGAATTGCTCCCGATTTCGAATCGGGATCTGACGGTCGAATTGACCGCGCAGCGGAACCGCGTCTATTTTTAATAAATCGGCCGCTAGTTCAAAAGGTGTGGCAATTTTGCCGGGGTTGAGTTGGTTTCTCGGGTCAAAAACGCCTTTTATTTGCTGAATGCAGGGGTATAAGTCGCCAAAAAAAGCGGGGGCGTATTCAGAACGAACCCCTTTGCCGTGTTCGCCCCACAGCAAACCATTGTATTTTTGGGTCAAAGCCACCACCTTGTCGGTGATTTCTCGGATCATGGGTTCTTGTGATTCGTCTTTTAAATCCAAAGCAGGGCGCACATGCAACACGCCAGCATCGACATGACCAAACATGCCATATTGGACTTGATGACTGTCGAGTACCGCGCGAAATTCCATAATGAAATCCGCTAGATGTTCTGGCGGTACGGCGGTGTCTTCGACAAAAGGAATAGGACGCTTTTCCCCTTGTACGTTGCCAAGCAATCCCACTGATTTTTTGCGCATCGCCCACAGTTTTTTGACATTATTGTGACCCATCGCAATGGTGTAGCCCAGCGTACTGCTGTCGCCGTTTTTTGCGAATTGATCCAACTGATCTGTCAGTCGTTTTATTTTGTCGGCCACTTCCTGCTCGTTGTTGCCTGTGTATTCCACCAGGTTGATGCCTTGTATGTCTTGCCCTGGTAGGTCGGGAAAAAACTCCGCCACAGAACCCCAAATATTGTCGCCTTTGGCAAGCGCTAGGACATTTGAATCGACGGTTTCTATGGATGTGGGCTGCGCCGTTAATAATTCACGGGCGTGACGTAACGAGGCTTCGAAGCTGTTGTAGCGGATATTGACTAAGGCGGCGTGACTTGGGATGCTCAGCAAATTCACCTTGGCCTCAGTAATGAAGCCCAGCGTGCCTTCTGAGCCGCACAGCACAGAGTTGATGTTAAACAAACCATCGTCTGAGCGAATGTGGGCCAAATCATACCCTGTTAAACAACGGTTCAATGGCGGGAATGTTGCGTCAATGTCGGCCGCTTTGCTTTTTTGAATGGCGTCAACAACACGATGAGCGTGGGCGGCATAGTCGCTACCATTTTGTATTGAGGTCAGTGCCTCATCGTCAATAGGCGATGAGATGAGTAAGCCGCCATCCAGAAGTACCGTGGTGAGTTCAAGAACGTGATCGCGGGTTTTGCCATAAGTCACCGAGCCTTGGCCGCTGGCGTCGGTGTTAATCATACCGCCAATGGTCGCGCGGTTGCTGGTGGACAGTTCTGGCGCGAAAAATAAGCCATGAGGTTTCACCGCGGCGTTGAGTTGGTCTTTAACCACGCCTGCTTCCACGCGCGCCCAACCTTCTTCCATATTGATGTCTAGTATGCGATTCATGTATTTAGACACGTCGACTATCAAACCATCGCTGAGAGACTGGCCGTTGGTGCCGGTGCCTCCACCACGAGGGCTTAATACAATGTCGTGGAATTCGGGCTCATTGCTAAGGGTCACAAGCTGCTGTAAGTCTGATGTGTTTTTAGGGTAGACGACCCCTTGAGGTAGCACTTGATAAATGGAGTTGTCGGTAGAAAGCACCACGCGATTGGCGTAATCCAAATTACTATCGCCTGAGAATCCTGAAGCCTTTAAACGTGTAATAAAGGAAAGGTATTTGGCCTGAATCGGCGAGACCTCAGAAAGTGATGGAATCATGGTGTTTCATTCTCCGCAAATGATGGCTGCGGGGATTTTAACAAAGAAATGATGAAGATAATGCTTTTGTCGGATGAATCTTTTATGAGCTTCACGAAAGGAACTTAATGGGAAAAGGTCTGTCAAAACCAAGATCATTAAGTTGGGAATGAGTTTCCCTTATTTTACTGACTTCCGCTTATGATATTATGGCCTCGACTGTTTAGCCGAGGCCTTTTTTTGTCTATTATCCAACCGCTTCATATTCCCACCAAGTGGCAACATCCACACGCTTCTTGTGAACTCTTTATTTACCGTGGCGACCTTGAACACCCGCAAGCGCCAGGCAACAAGTGGCACAAATTAAAGTACCATTTACGCGAAGCAAAACGCATTCGGGCTCGCTATATGGCCACCTTTGGTGGTCCTTATTCCAACCATCTGCACGCCTTTGCCGCCACATTACGAGATACTGAGATGGCGGGGATTGCCGTGGTGCGAGGCGAACTTCAGCCTAGGTTGACGCCGACATTGTACGATGTGGCAAATGCGGGCGTCAGTTTGTGGCCTTGTACTCGACAAGACTATCGTCTAGCAGAACAATCAGAGTTGGTGTCTTACCTTAATGGGCAATATGAAGGCATTTATTGGGTCCCAGAAGGCGGCGGCGGGGTATTAGGGGCCAAAGGCTGCCAAGATTGGGCGGCCGATATAGACTATTTAGACAGTGAATGTGACGCTTGGGTGGTGTCGGCTGGCACAGGAACCACAGCGGCAGGTTTATTGGCGTCAGAGAAAACCCCGTATTTACACGTTGTTAGTGCGCTTAAAGGGGCCGCTGCGCAAGCGGATGAGATCCTCTCTTTGGCCAGTTTAGTGTCTGAGGATCAAACGAATATTGCGGCTTTGGAAGAGAAAATGACGTTTCATAGTGATGCTCACGAAGGCGGCTACGCTAAGCAGAGTCAGGCATTGCAGCAGTTTCTGAGGCTTTTTACAGACGCAAACCCAGCTCAACAGCTGGACCCAGTTTATACCTGCAAAACCCTTTTTCATGTCATGAATAGGATTCGTGATGGAAAATGGCCCCATAAACGTACCTTATTGATTCATACGGGTGGTTTGCAAGGGTGGAGAGGGTATTCAGCGGCCTTGAATCCATATATCGCCTCTTCTCTGGATGGCGAAAAGTAAGGCCTTCATGTTAAAGTGGCGCGGCACTTGGTTGAAGGCTTTTCATAATAAAAGCGATCTTAAATCGCCTATCAAGTTGCTTACCATTACACAGACAGACAGAAAGAGAATGACACATGGGTCTTTTTAGGCGTGTTGGAATAATAGCTCGATTAGATAAACCTCAGATTCTTGATACCGTTAAGAAGCTGATGGAATACCTGCAAGAAAAGGGCTCAGAACCGGTATTAGAACACGATTTAGCCACTATGCTGCCCGGCATTAAAGTGGATTCTTCCCCGTTGAAAGAGTTAGGCAATCATTGTGACTTAGTGATGGTTGTCGGCGGCGATGGCAGCTTTTTAGGCGCTGCTAGAGCCATTAGTAACTACGATGTTCCTGTGATTGGTATTAACCGTGGCACCTTAGGGTTTCTAACGGACATCTCCCCGCATTCTTTTCAAGAAGAGTTGGAGCCTATTTTTCGTGGTGAGTACCATGAAGAAAAGCGTTTTATGATCGAAGCCAAGATTAAGCGTAAGAACCGTCCGAGCGGTGAAGGCATTGCATTGAATGACCTTGTATTGCACCCAGGTAAGTCGGCACGAATGATACGCTTTGATCTGTTTATTGATGATCAGTTTGTGATGAACCAAAAATCCGATGGTTTGATTGTTGCTACGCCAACCGGTTCTACCGCGTATGCCTTGTCTGCTGGTGGTCCAATTATGCTGCCAAAGCTTGATGCGCTTGTTTTAGTGCCTATGCACCCTCATACATTAAGTAATCGCCCGATAGTGATCGATGCTAATGCACGCATTCGTATCGTTGTTTGTGAATCGAACTTGACCTACCCAAGCGTCAGTTGTGATGGACAGCTAAACATTACCGCAGCGCCAGGTGACGAAATCCACATCACCAAAAAGGCCGGTAATATTCGTTTGATACACCCTAAAAATCACGATTTTTATAATGTGTGTCGCGATAAACTTGGTTGGCAAAGCAGTTATCGACCTTAGATAACGAGCGGTTTCTCAAGAGTAGCCCTCGATGATGGCAAGGATTCATTGAGGGCCAGTTGATTTGTTATAACGATGTGAAAAGGTGCAGTGTCAATTATGTTGTTAGTTTATCAGTTTGATGAAAATGCAGATCCAGCGTTGCTTAGCCAGACCTTATGGCGATTGAAAATAGGCCATCAAATTGTGATGGGCAAGACTGGACAGGAACTGTGGATCACCGACCCTTCACACCAAACACCGACGCTGCAATTAATTCAACTCTGGCAAGAAAACCCCAGTGCCTTACCTAAGGTCGAGCGGAATCAAGCCGCCGCACCTTCGCGTCGTTCTGGTGGCCTTGTTAGTCAACTACGGGACGCACCAGCCACCGCGATTGTGATTCTCGCGGCGATATTGATTGCCTTTATTACCCAGCTTGGTTCAGAACTGTCAACGCTCAGTTATTTCACCATTAGTCCATTTGATGTGGTCGGCAATCAACTGCGCTTTTATCCCTTATCAGAAGTGCTGGCGCGCGGTGAATATTGGCGTTTATTGTCTCCTGCTTTATTGCATTTCAGCATCATGCACATTGTGTTTAACACCTTATGGATTTGGGATGTTGGTCGCCGTCTTGAAAAAATAGTGGGGTCTTTGGTTTGGACGCTTGGTGTTGTGGTGATCGCCATCATTAGTAATGTTTTGCAATATCAATTGACGGGGAACCCATTGTTTGGCGGGCTCTCTGGTGTGGTGTATGGGGTGATTGGTTTTGCTTGGCTGATGCCTGTGCTGAGCCCACGCTGGCCGATGATTGTCAGCAAGCCATTGATGATATTTTTTATGGTTTGGTTGGCGATCGGCTATACCCAATTTCCTGAGATGATCGGCCTTGGCCGAATCGCAAACACCGCCCATACGATTGGTCTAGGGGCGGGCCTGGTATTGGCGGTGCTGTATTGGTTAATCACCCGTTTTACGGCCTTTAAAAAAATTTAAAAACGCCTGATTGTTTGGGCGACGGTTAATGAGAGTATTCCATGAATTTTAAAGAAATGATCGACAACATGTCTCCAGAGGTTTATGTCAGCCTAAAGCAAGCGGTTGAATTGGGTAAATGGCCTAATGGCGTACGCTTAACAAAAGAGCAAAGCGAGCTGTGCTTACAGGCTGTGATCACTTATGACTACAACAATAAGCCTGAAGAAAGCCGTGTTGGGTATATTGATCGTGGTAGCAAACAAGCCAAATTTGAAGCCGATAATCAAGACAAGGTGGACAGCATTAAATGGGTGAACGATGGCCCTGAGGAAAACGCTTAATGTTGTCTGGCAATCTGAAAAAAATGTCGGCGACGGCGCCTCAAGGACAAGTTCAATACAGGTTAACCTTAGGCGATGACAGCCTCAATATGAACGACCTGATTGGCCAAAAAATTGCGTTGCATTTTAAAGGCGCGATTAACTGCACCCATTGTGGTCGAGTGACTAAAAAGTCTTTTAGCCAAGGTTTTTGTTTTCCCTGCTTTAAAAAACTGGCCGCTTGCGATACTTGTATTATGAGCCCAGAAAAATGCCACTATCACTTAGGCACTTGCCGTGAGCCAGAATGGGCAGAAAAATACTGTTTACAGGATCACTATGTGTACTTGGCCAATTCATCTGGTCTTAAAGTAGGGATTACCCGTGGCGATCAATTGCCAACACGTTGGCTAGATCAAGGCGCCACCCAGGGGCGCGCCTTGTTTCGTGTGGTGAACCGCCGCATGTCGGGTCTGGTGGAAACCTTATTTAAAAATGAAGTGGCGGACAAAACCAATTGGCGCAACATGCTCAAAGGCACCGCGGTAGAGCTCAATCTTGAACATGAACAAGAACGGTTAATTGGCTTACTTTATGATGGCTTAGATGCCTTACAACATGAATTTGGCTTGCAATCCATTATTGACCTTTCTGATGAAAACGAAACGCACGAATTTACCTACCCCGTTTTAGAATACCCGACTAAGGTCACCAGTCTGAATGCGGAAAAAACACCTGAAATAGAAGGGGTGCTAATGGGGATAAAAGGGCAGTACTGGATACTCGACACGGGCGTTATTAACATTCGTAAATACACCGGTTACCAAGCATCACTGACATTTTAGGAGAGAGCAAATGAAAGAGAGCCAACCCTCAGCAATTTATTTAAAAGATTATAAGGTTCCTCCTTTTCTCATTGATAAAACCGAACTGACGTTTGATCTAGATGAAGCCACCACAGTGGTCACATCCAGATTGCACATGCGCCGTAACCCTTTGGATGGTAAATCCAATGCGCCTCTTATTTTAGATGGCGGTGAAGATGTTAAGCTGATTGGCGTGGCGATGGACGGTTATGCCTTGCCGCCAGAAGAGTATCAGTTGGTGGACGATAAGTTGATTATCACCGCCACCGCAGACAGCTTTATATTGACCTGCGAAACCTTGATTGAGCCGCAAAACAACACGCGTCTCGAAGGCTTGTATCGATCTTCGTCAATGTTTTGTACCCAATGTGAAGCGGAAGGTTTCCGTCACATTACCTATTACCTTGATCGCCCTGATGTGATGTCGGTGTTTACCACGACCATCATTGCTGATGAAGCGCGTTACCCTGTGATGCTGTCCAATGGTAACGAGATTGAACGCGCTAAAACCGACGAAGGCAAAACCGTCGTGGTTTGGCATGACCCTTTCCCGAAACCTGCGTATTTGTTTGCTTTGGTAGCGGGTGATTTGGCGGTAAAAAATGACCGTTTCACCACGCAAAGTGGTCGTGATGTAAAACTGCAAATTTTCACTGAGTCCCATAACATCGACAAAGTGGATTACGCCATGGAAGCACTGAAACGCTCTATGCGTTGGGATGAAGAAAAATACGGACGTGAATACGATCTTGATATTTTTATGATTGTCGCGGTAGACGACTTTAATATGGGCGCAATGGAGAACAAAGGGTTGAACGTGTTTAACTCTTCTTGTTTATTAGCCAGCCCTAAAACCACCACAGACGACGCCTTCTTACGTGTTGAAGCGGTCGTGGCGCACGAGTATTTCCATAACTGGTCGGGCAATCGCGTGACCTGTCGTGATTGGTTTCAGTTAAGTTTGAAAGAAGGTTTTACGGTATTCCGTGACCAATCTTTCTCGGCTGACATGCACTCTGCAACGGTTAAGCGAGTGGAAGACGTCTCCTTTTTGAAAACCGCACAGTTTGCAGAAGACGCAGGCCCAATGGCACACCCCGTGCGTCCTTCTTCGTTTATTGAGATTTCTAACTTTTACACCCTTACTGTGTACGAGAAAGGCTCTGAAATTGTCCGTATGATACATACCTTGTTGGGTGAGGAGTTGTTCCGTAAAGGGTCGGACCTTTACTTCGAGCGCCATGACGGGCAAGCCGTGACCTGTGATGATTTTGTCGCGGCCATGCAAGATGCTTCTGGCATTGATTTGACCTTGTTCAAGCGTTGGTATTCTCAAGCGGGTACTCCGATTGTAACGGTTGAAGATACCTATCTTCCAGAAGAGCAGCGTTATCTACTCACGATAAAACAAGAAACGCCAGCGACCCCTGGGCAACCTACGAAACTGCCGCTTCATATTCCAATTCGTGTTGGTCTGTTGAATGAGCAAGGGCAAGAAATTCAAGCGCAATACCAAGGCGAGCAATCCACTGATGTAACCTTGTTGTTGAGCGAAAGTGAACAAACGTTTGAGTTTACTCAAGTGAGCAGCAAGCCGGTGCCATCCTTGTTGCGTTCTTTTTCTGCGCCAGTGAAACTGCGTTATAACTACACGGCCGATCAATTGTTGTTGCTTATGTCGGCAGACAGCGATGGTTTTAATCGTTGGAGTGCGGCGCAACAATTGGCGGTCAATGAGCTGACTCAGTTGATTGAGCAGGCGTCATCAGGTCAACCGTTAGCAATCGAGTCTCAGCTGGTGGCAGGATTACGATCCTTATTGGCGGATGAATCTCTGGACCCTGCTATGGTGGCGTTGATTCTTGCCTTGCCAAGTCAGGCTTACTTGTCTGAGTTGGCTGAAACGATTGATCCGTTGGCCATCAAAAAGGCCCGTCAGTTCTTAAAAGAAACAATTGCCAATGCGTTATCTGAGCAATTTGCGCAAACTTACCAAAACAACATCATTACCTCTGATTACCAGCCTAGCGCACAAGACATCGCGCGTCGCTCGCTCAAGAGCATGGCGCTGTCTTATTGGTCTGAGACTTCAGATGACAAGGCAAAAGCCGCCATTGCTGAGCAATTCGCTAACGCAGACAACATGACGGACCAATTTGGCGCCTTATCGATTGCTGTGCACTCTGCTCATCCAGACGCGGCGAGCATGCTCAATGCGTTTTATGAGCAATGGAAAAATGAGCCCTTGGTCGTGAACAAATGGTTGATGTTGAGCGCTTCTCAAGATGCTGACGATGCGCTGGCTGTGGTAGAAGGTTTGATGGCTCACCCATCGTTTGATTTGAAAAACCCAAATAAAGTGCGTTCTGTATTGGGTGGGTTTGGTCAAAACGTGGCAGGCTTCCATAAAGAAGACGGCTCCGGCTATCGTTTTCTAGCGGATCAGATCATTGTGCTGAATAAGCGTAACCCTCAGCTGGCGTCTCGCTTGTGTACACCACTGACAAGATGGAAAAAACTGAAACCAGAACTCAGCGTTAAAATGAAAGCAGAGCTTGAGCGTATTCTGGCAGAAGACTTGTCTAAAGATGTTTATGAGGTGGTTTCTAAAAGCCTTGTTTAACGTCTAAATGTAACATTTTAGCACTGTTTCAAATACCTCACGTCATGTCTGGCGTGGGGTATTTTTTTGTCGCCTTGAGAGTGCCTAGTCGCGACGTGACTGAGTTAGTGTGTACAAAATAAAAACACGAACTTGACGCCTTTTTTGCATTCCACCTTGAAATCTGGCATAAGTGATCTAACTTATTGTTGACCTTGGGTTTATTAAGGAGCGGATAATGACAACGCGCATGACTATTTTAATTCCTGTTGCTTTAGGGTTAATGGCGTCAGCATGCACTACGACAACGACTTCTACATCCCAAGATCAAGGCGCCAAACAGATCGAAGGAGAGGCGACCACCGCTGACCTCGCTGAATATCGTAGCAAGCTTGCTGAGACAAACAGGGACAACCAACAAGCAATTGCGGCGCTAAAAAAAGCGTTGGCAAATAATGATGCCCAGTTAGTGGACCTTCATACCGCGCTTGATAAAAAAGACAGCGCCATTGCTTTGCTGGAGTCGGGTGAGGCAGACGCCGAATCTTTGTTGGCATTGGCAAAAGAAAGGCGTTTACGTAACAGTCTAGAATCTCAGTACGCTGAATTAAAAGTAGAAAATGATCACCTTGTTGACCAAATAAAAGCCTTGGAAAGCAAGCGCAAAGCACAGCAAATGGATTCGTCCTCTGAGTCCGTTTTTGCTTCCTCTAGTCAACATTTTCTGGATTTGAATAACAGCTTTCAAACTCTGGATTCAGAGCATTATGCGCTGAATCAGGCCTACCAGTCGTTGATTAAAAAACAAGCTGTCTTGCAAGAAAAATACGCCGCGCTGAGCAACGAAAATCAAACCAATCAGCAATCATTGGCGTTTTTGCAACAAGAAAATCGTCGTCTGGCGGAGCAGATCGCTGCGGCAAGATCGCAAAACCAAATCTTATGGACGAAAGTGCATTCACAAAGAGAGACGATAGATGGCTTGCAAAAAGGCACCACATCGTCCGTTGATCAAGCGTCCCTGGATAGCCGAGATACGGGGCAGTTGCACAGTGATATTATTAAGTTAAGCGGTGTTATCGAGGCTCAGAAAACCTTGATTGCCGATTATCAAGACGAGATGGCGGGACTTGAAGCTTCATTGCAGAAGGGCGCTGCTGATAAAGCCAAACTAAAGGCGTTAGAAGCGCGTTTATCGACACTGAGTAAATTAAATTTGGCCGCCGACAGGCAACTGGCAAAAAGCCGATCAATGCTGGTCAATCAGCAGCAAGAACAGGCTAGGCTGGCGGACTCTTTGGCTCAGTCAAAAGCGCAGCAAGCGACACTGCAACAACGCTTGGATGCGATTGAACTACGAGCCAAGAACAGTGAAAGCCAACGGGTAGCGCTGGAATCTCAAGTGAATGGTTTGATTCCTTTTCAAGCAGAAGTGAACGCCTTACAAGCACAGATTGATTCCGGTTTAAGCAATGTAAGATGGCAAATCCCTAACGAGATGTCATTGCATAATACGTTTGAGATTTTGGTGACGGCCACGGTAGACAAGCCTGTAGCAGGGCAGACCTATGTGGCCGAATTGGTGACGGACAGTGCAATACAAATGGTGAGTGCGAGCGAAGCCGAAGCCGTGATACAAAATGGCCAGCTGCAATGGCGCTGGCGGGTAAATGGCTTAAATGAACGACCAAAAGCCACCTTGAATCTGTTTATTTCTCAGCAGATGAATTATCAAGGTCAGCGAATTATGAGACAAATCTATCGAGACAGTGACACCTTGGCGTTAACCAATAACAACTTGTTGGATAAATACGGTTATTGGGGAATGGCTATTTTAGTTGGCTTGTTGGGGGGCTTTTTAGTCGGTCGTGTTAACCGCAAAGACAAAAACAGCTAACCCCCTTTCTTTTTAGTAAGTGGCCGCCAAATCTGGCGGCTTGCTTCATCCTTAGATCATTCAACTTCTCATTACTATTTTTCAACACCAGTGTGCTGGTATTTGAGTATAGTGACTGTGCATATTTTTATTGAGGTAATGACAGTGGTAAAGTCCAAATCGTATTCCATTATAGAGAAGCGTTTAGCAGAAAATGTGCTTATTCTCGATGGTGCCATGGGAACCATGATCCAATCGTATCAATTGGAAGAAAAAGATTATCGTGGTGCGCGCTTTGAGGATTGGGAAAGCGATGTCAAAGGGAATAATGATTTACTGTCATTAACGCAACCAAAGATCATTAAAGACATCTACTGTGCCTATCTTACTGCGGGCGCGGACATCATAGAAACCAATACCTTCAATGCCAATTATATCTCCATGCTGGATTACCACATGGAGGCGCTGAGTTATGAGCTTAATTTTGAATCCGCACGCCTAGCACGCGAAGCCGCGGATGAATTCACTCAGCAAAACCCTGATAAGCCACGTTTTGTGGCGGGGGCGGTTGGACCAACCAGTCGTACCTGTACAATTTCGCCAGATGTGAATGATCCAGGCTTTCGTAATATCCATTTTGATGAACTTGTCGACGCTTACACGGTGGCGGTAGATGGTCTGATCAAGGGTGGCGTGGACATCATTCTGATCGAAACCATTTTCGATACTTTGAACGCCAAGGCCGCCATTTACGCGGTGTTGGATTATTTCGAAAAAACCGGAGTGCGCTACCCGATTATGATTTCGGGCACCATTACCGATGCATCGGGTCGTACCTTGTCAGGTCAAACAACAGAGGCTTTCTGGAACTCTATTTCTCACGCCAAGCCGATTTCTGTGGGGCTGAACTGTGCGTTGGGGCCAAAAGATTTACGCCAATACATAGACGAACTGTCTAGAATTGCTGACACCCATGTTTCTGCGCATCCAAACGCGGGCTTGCCTAATGCCTTTGGTGAGTACGATGAAACACCAGAAGAAATGCTTGATGAGATCAAAGGTTGGGTCGACTCCGGTTTTATTAACATTATTGGTGGTTGCTGTGGCACCGGACCGAGCCATATTGAAGCGTTTGCGAAGGCGTTCGAGCAGTCTACACCACGGGTGATTCCGACGATTGAAAAAGCGTGTCGCTTATCTGGCTTGGAGCCATTTAATATCGATGGCGACAGTTTGTTTGTGAACGTGGGCGAGCGAACCAATGTCACAGGTTCGGCAATGTTTAAGCGCCTGATCAAAGAAGGGGATTTCGACACCGCCCTGGATGTGGCGCGTCAGCAAGTGGAAAACGGCGCGCAGATCATCGACATCAACATGGATGAAGGCATGTTGGATTCTCAGGCAGCGATGGAGCGTTTCTTGAAGCTCATCGCCTCAGAGCCGGATATCTCTCGTGTACCAATCATGCTGGACTCTTCTAAATGGGAGATTCTTGAAGCCGGCCTTAAGTGGGTTCAAGGCAAAGGGGTGGTTAACTCCATCAGCATGAAAGAAGGGGAAGACAACTTTAGAGAGCAGGCGCGCAAGCTAATGAAATACGGCGCGGCTGTGATTGTGATGGCGTTCGATGAGACCGGCCAAGCGGACACTCGCCAGCGTAAGATTGATATTTGTCGTCGTTCTTACAAGATTTTGGTGGACGAAGTTGGCTTCCCACCAGAAGACATTATTTTTGACCCTAATATCTTTGCCATTGCGACCGGGATTGAAGAACACAACCGTTATGCGTTGGACTTTATTGAAGCGACTGGCGACATTACTCGTGAATTGCCTTATGCGAAAGTCTCTGGCGGTGTGTCGAATGTGTCTTTTTCGTTTCGTGGTAATAACCCTGTTCGTGAAGCGATTCACGCGGTCTTTTTGTACCATGCGATTAAGCAAGGCATGACCATGGGGATTGTCAATGCCGGTCAATTGGCCTTGTATGAAGACATTCCTCTAAAACTGCGCGATGCGGTTGAAGATGCGGTACTAAACAGAACACCGGATGCGACCGACAATTTGTTGGCGATGGCGGGAGAGTTTGCCGGCACCGGTGAAGTGGCTGAAAAAGAAACCCAAGAATGGCGCGGTTTGCCCGTTTCTGCGCGCTTAAGTCATGCTTTGGTAAAAGGCATCACAGAGTTTATAGACGAAGACACAGAAGAAGCTCGCTTGGCGTTTGATCGACCATTAGAGGTGATTGAAGGCCCATTAATGGACGGTATGGGCATTGTTGGTGACTTGTTTGGCTCCGGCAAAATGTTCTTGCCGCAAGTGGTGAAATCCGCTCGCGTAATGAAAAAAGCGGTGGCGTATTTGATGCCTTATATCGAAGAAGAAAAAGCCCGCAACATGGACACGGCGTCTTCTAGTAATGGCAAAATTGTGATGGCCACAGTGAAAGGCGATGTGCACGATATCGGTAAAAACATCGTGGGTGTGGTGTTGCAATGTAATAACTTTGAAGTGATCGACTTGGGCGTTATGGTACCGGCTGAGAAAATCCTGCGTACCGCCAAAGAAGAAGGGGCTGACATGATCGGTCTGTCCGGTTTGATTACCCCATCTTTGGATGAAATGGTGCACGTGGCAAAAGAAATGCAGCGCCAAGGTTTTACTTTGCCTGTGATGATTGGTGGGGCGACCACTTCTAAAGCCCATACCGCGGTAAAAATTGAGCAAAACTACAAGAACAACCAAGTTGTACACGTAACCAATGCGTCTCGTAGTGTCGGTGTGGCCAGTGCTTTACTGAGTAAAGATACGGAGCGTCGTCAGAAATTTGTTGATGAGATCAAGCTGGATTATGAGAAAACACGTATCCGCTATAAAGATCGCGCTAAAGCGGGTCGTCGTGTGTCCTTGGACAAGGCGCGTCTTAATAAAGCGCCGCTGGTGTTTGAAAATAATATCGTTAAACCAAGTAAGCTTGGCATTACTGTGTTAACGGAAAATGACATTGATTTGAATGTGGTTAAGGATTACATCGATTGGACGCCATTTTTTCAAACATGGGAATTGGCGGGCGCTTATCCGCGCATCCTAACGGATGAGGTGGTTGGTGTAGAAGCGACTCGTGTCTATCACGATGCGCTGGAAATGCTCGAAGAAGTGATCGCCACAAAGAGCTTAAAAGCGCGAGCTGTGGTGGGCTTGTTCCCGGCAAACCAAGTGAATCATGATGACATTGAAATTTACGCGGATGAAACTCGCACCGAAGTCATTGAACGCCTGTCTTTCTTACGCATTCAAAATGAGCTGACTGCGCCGGGTAAATACAATCACAGCTTGGCGGATTTTGTGGCGCCTAAAGACAGTGGTGTCGCGGATTATATGGGCGCATTTGCTTGTGCCGCAGGCTTTGGTATTGATCCTTTGGTTGCAGCCTACGAGGCAGACCATGACGATTACAACTCTATTATGATTAAAGCGGTGGCGGATCGTCTTGCAGAAGCGACGGCCGAATACCTCCATGAAAGAGTGCGTAAAGAGTTCTGGGGGTATGCCGCAGAAGAGACGTTAACCAATCAAGAGTTGATCAAAGAGAAATATCAAGGGATGCGTCCTGCGCCAGGGTATCCTGCGTGCCCGGATCATACTGAGAAAGCTAAGCTTTGGTCGTTGTTGGATGTCAAAGATAAAATTGATATGGAAATTACAGAAAGCTTCGCTATGTTACCGACCGCTGCGGTAAGTGGCTGGTATTTTGCGCATCCAGACAGCACCTATTTTGGTGTGGGCAAAATAGGTCCAGATCAGGTGGATGATTACGCGGCTCGTAAAGGCATGTCAAAAGACGATGCCGAGCGCTGGTTATCACCAAACCTTGGTTACGATCCAGAAGACGATCGTATCTAAAAAAACATCGAGTGAATCGGTTAAACCTTATCTATGCTTGGTCGTAGGTAAGGTTTTTTTACTTTCTAGAAGGTGTTTTTTAGCAGCCAGTGTCTAGAAAATCCGTGTCAATAATGACTTTCTAACAGTGAATGGAGAACACGATGGCAAAAACCATTAAAGATCCAGAACAGCATCAATTGCGCATGCAAGCAATCAAAAAGCACGTTGATAAACGCATTGCTAAAGCGCAAGAAGACAAGGGGACTTTTGTGTTGCTGACCGGCAATGGCAAGGGCAAATCCAGCTCGGCGCTTGGTATGGTGGCGCGCGCCTTGGGTCACGGTATGAAAGTGGGGGTGGTGCAGTTTTTAAAAGGCGAATGGAACACGGGCGAGATAGACTTTTTTAAAGCGCAGCCGAACGTTCAGTGGGAGATTATGCCGTCGGGTTTTACTTGGGAAACGCAAAACCGTGAGGCGGATATCGCATCGTCTAATGAAGCATGGCAGCAAGCGGCAGCCATGTTGGCAGACCCTGCTTTTGATTTGGTTGTGTTGGATGAATTGACCTATTTGTTGCACTACGAATACCTTGAAGAGGGTGTGGTGTTGGAGGCGTTGATGAATCGACCAGACACTCAGCATCTTGTGGTAACTGGCAGAGGAGCGTCGGAATCACTGGTTGAGTTAGCCGACACGGTGAGCGAGATAAAAGAAGTGAAACATGCTTTTAAGCGCGGCATAAAGGCACAGAAAGGACTGGAATTCTAAAAAACAGCCATATCATATTTTGTATCTTGGTTGTTTTTAAGTGGGATTCTCTATTTTTTATTTGTTAAGATTGTCCCCATTCACCCGTTAAGCAATCATTAGAGGAATTTGTTTATGTCTATTACACGTATGGAAACTGCCCAGCGCATGAGTCGCATTGTTAAGCATCAAGGAACCATTTACCTTTGTGGTCAAGTTGGGGCGGATGCCAATACTGATATTACTGAGCAAACGGCGACCATGCTCGATAAAGTGGAAAATCTGTTGGCGCAAGCAGGGTCTGATAAAGAGCATATCTTGTCTGCGACTATCTACATTCGTGATATGAAAGACTTTGCTGCCATGAACGCTGTTTGGGATGCTTGGGTGCCAGAAGGTCATGCTCCAGCACGCGCCTGTGTTGAAGCGCGTATGGCCAGAGCGGAGTTGTTAGTGGAGATTTCCGTGGTTGCCGCTGAGAAATAGTGTTGTTTGGCCACAGGTTGAAAAGATCAATCTGTGGCTCGCTTAATGTAGATTCAGTTTTTTTACCTTTTTGCTTCAGCCGTTGCTGAAGGCTGATGAACTTCTTTCAGTGCCATTCGTTTTTAATGCCATTCCCTTTCAATGCAAGCTTAAATCACGCTTCTTTCATTGCCTTATGATCCGCCCTGGTGACTGTCTTAATGATGCAGATGTCATAGGTGCGCGCCAACTTCATGCTCTACCAGTGCGTTACTGAGCTCTCTAATATTTCGCGCCATGTCTCTGGCCAAATTCATCAATAGTATTCCAAAATCGAAAGGGTAAGTGTCATGGAAATCACTGAAGAGGGTGCTGGTTACTTCAAGTAATAAGCTGTCTTCTTTGGCGTAGGCGGTGCCCACTCGTCCATGAAGAGCCACCATAGAGACGAAACCAATCGCTTCGCCAAATTCCACGTCACGCGTGTGTAATACTTTGTGTTGGTGTTGTTTGAAGAAGTCTAGGCTGCCGTGAAGGACAGCGTAAAAACTCTCTCCTTTGTCGTTGTAGTGGAAAATTTCATCGCCTTTTTGGGCAGCGTGAATAAGGCCGTTATCTAGAAGGTATTGTATGGCGTCTTCTGACAGTGCGCCGAAAATAGAGCCTTCTTTAAGCCGTTTGGGTGAAATGTCAAATTCTGTTTCATATGCTTGGACGGTACGCATTATGTTCTCCCGCCGATGTTGGTTATCTTTATTATCGGTTGTTGTGCGATATTCTTAAGCTGTTTTGCTTACGGTACAGTGTGAAGTAGACGCCTCTTTCAAGAAAAGGGGTGTTTTGTTTTCTCTGGTAACCATTAGAGCGAATATGTAACCAAGCGTTCAAAAATACAATCTATTCTCTGTGCCAAACAGAGGCGCTGTCACTTTACTTTGCTTTATTACGCGCAATAATGATTTTGTGGCTTAAAGAGTGAGAGGTATTTGTGCGATAATACGCGCCATCAAGGGCAGCTGATAATAAGCGCCTAAATTTACGTCATGAAAAGTGGAAGATTACCTTGTTAATAACGGCCAATATCACCATGCAATTTGGTGCCAAACCTTTGTTTGAAAATGTCTCCGTAAAATTTGCAGAAGGCAAACGCTACGGTTTAATCGGTGCAAATGGATGTGGTAAATCCACTTTCATGAAAATCCTTGGCGGTGATCTAGAGCCAAGTTCCGGCAACGTATCCAAAGATCCAAATGAGCGTCTTGGTAAGTTGAAACAGGACCAATTTGCTTACGAAGAATATTCTGTGATCGATACTGTGATCATGGGGCACACTGAATTGTGGGCTGTTAAGGCAGAAAAAGACGCGATCTACGCGAACCCTGAGATGACTGAGGAAGACGGCCTTCGTGCTGGCGACCTTGAAGCAGAATTTGCAGAAATGGACGGTTACACGGCTGACGCTCGTGCCGGAGAATTGTTGTTAGGCGTTGGTATCCCAACGGAACAGCATTACGGCCTAATGAGTGAAGTGGCTCCAGGTTTAAAACTGCGTGTATTGTTGGCGCAAGCCTTGTTCTCTGATCCTGAAATATTGTTATTGGACGAGCCTACCAACAACTTGGACATCAACACCATTCGTTGGTTGGAAGGGGTTTTGGTTGAGCGTAATTGCACCATGATCATTATTTCCCATGACCGTCACTTCTTGAACTCCGTGTGTACTAACATGGCTGACTTGGACTACGGTGAGTTGCGCCTTTTCTCTGGTAACTACGATGAGTACATGACCGCGGCGACACAAGCTCGTGAGCGTCTGTTGTCTGACAATGCGAAGAAAAAAGCACAAATTAACGAGCTGAAATCGTTCGTAAGTCGCTTTTCTGCGAACGCGTCAAAATCCAAACAAGCAACCTCTCGTGCGAAGCAAATTGATAAAATCCAGCTGGAAGACGTTAAGCCATCTAGCCGACAAAACCCATTTATTCGCTTTGAGCAAGAAAAGAAATTGCACCGTATGGCGGTTCAAGTGGAAAAATTGTCCAAGTCTTACGATGAGCAATTGTTCAGCGGCTTGAACATGATGGTGGAAGTGGGCGAGCGCATTGCGGTGATCGGGCCAAACGGTATCGGTAAAACCACCTTGTTGAAATGTTTGGTTGGCGATACAGAGCTAACGAGCGGTACTGTGAAATGGTCTGAAAATGCCAATATTGGTTACTACGCTCAAGATCACGCTCATGAATTTGAGAAAGACGTTGATTTGATCGAGTGGATGGGGCAGTGGGGTCAAGAAGGCGACGATGAGCAAGTTATTCGTGGCACTTTAGGGCGTTTGTTGTTCTCGCAAAATGACATCAAAAAGTCTATTAAGGTCTTATCTGGTGGTGAGCAAGGTCGTATGTTATTCGGTAAGTTGATGCTGCAAAAGCCCAACGTATTGGTAATGGATGAGCCGACTAACCACATGGACATGGAATCCATCGAGTCTTTGAACTTGGCGCTTGAAAACTACCCAGGCACCTTGATTTTTGTCAGTCATGACCGCGAGTTTGTCTCTTCTTTGGCAACCCGTATTATGGAAGTAACCAGTGAAGGCATCGTTGACTTCCACGGTACTTACGACGAATACTTGGCAAAACAAGAAGCTTAATCATCGCTTTTTGATTGCAAATAAAAAGGGAAGCCAGTGTTGGCTTCCCTTTTTTTATGTCTATTGATCGAGACTTACTGCTTAGAGGACTTGATGCGCCTGTCATCCAGCACTGGCGCGTCTTGATATTCTAAAATTTCTACGCGGTCTCCTTGCTGAATAGTGCCGCTATTTTCAGCAATCAGGTTGATCCCAAACAGCACGCCTTCTTTTTTCACAAGACGGAATTTCCCAAGGGTTTTCATCGGTTCGCCTTTTCTGCTGCGTTCGCCCGTATCTGGGTTGATGGTGGTGAAAATGCAGCGCTCACAAGGTTTGACGTTCTCAAATATGACGTCGCCAATCTTAATGCGTTTCCAGCTGTCTTCGGCAAAAGGAAGGTCGCCATCGACCACAATGTTAGGGCGAAATTGCGCCATTTGGATGTCTTCTGGACAGCTTTTATTGAGTTCGTCGAGTGAGGCTTTGGTGGTCAGCAAAAATGGGTAGCCATCGGCAAAAGCAACCGGTTTGTCAGGTCGACGACTGGTGACGCGGGAGGATTGGTCACCAAAGTACACCAGGGCTACCTCGTCGTTGAGGATTTTGCTGAACCACTGGTTTGCTTGTTCGGAGCAAGATTGTCCGGCTACTGGGTTCTCCCAAATGATCACCTCTTGGTAATCTTCTTTAAAGGTGCTGGGATCAAGATCTAAAGGGGATTCTGCATTAGGATGGGTTAACTGCCAGCGATCTTCGCCCAATGGCAATGCCGTTAATAACGTGAGCGTAGGGTACTCTCTGCCCGTCAAAAAATCACCGTTTGGCTTGGTGATCATGTAGCGTCGGTCGCCTAATAAGCCATCTAGATTTACTTGGCTGGTGGTTAGGGAGATGCCTTTAATGGACTTTATTGGGTAAATGCAGAGGTCGCTAACAAAATAAGACAAGGTGTTCTCCTTATATAGATAAGGCAATTATCCTTAACTTCTCGATGGCTGCAACCGGCTTATGGTTATTTAATGGTGAGGCGCAATAAAAAGCCTCGCTGGATGGTCCCAGCGAGGCGCTGTGTTTTAACGATGGCTTACTGGAAAGTAAGCGAACGAAGATTATAAGTAGTAAGACGCCAGCGGCGGAAAGCCGTTGAATTCCACAGCACTGTAAGTGGTGGTGTAGGCGCCTGTTGATAGCCAGTACATGCGGTCGCCAATGGCCAGATTCAATGGCAAGCCGTATTTGTAGTTCTCATACATGATGTCGGCACTGTCGCACGTAGGACCGGCAATGATCACTTCTTCCAACTCGCCTTTCTTATCAACATGGATAGGGTATTTAATGGACTCATCCAGTGTTTCAATAAGGCCTGAGAATTTACCCACATCCGTGTATACCCAGCGGTTTAGTGCTGTGTTGGACTTGCGTGCAATCAACACAACTTCGCTGACCAAAATACCCGCGTTCGAAATCAAAGAGCGGCCTGGTTCAAGAATGATGCGTGGCAAATCGTCGCCAAAGTCTTCTTCTAAAAAGCGCGAGATCTCTTCCGCGTAAGTCGACAATTCGTTGGTGCGAGTGATGTAATTGGCAGGAAAACCACCGCCCATATTGATCATTTCAAGCTCAATACCATCTTCTTCTTTTAGGCGTTCAAAAATCACCTTCACACTGGCAATCGCCGCATCCCAAGCACCAATGTCACGCTGCTGAGAGCCTACATGGAAAGATATGCCGTATGGAATCAGGCCAAGTTCTTTCGCCAATACCAACAAGTCCATTGCCATATCTGGTCGACAGCCGAATTTACGCGATAGTGGCCAGTCAGCAGTAACAGTGCCTTCTGTTAAAATGCGCACATAGACCCGAGAGCCAGGTGCGGCTTTAGCAATATTACGTAGGTCAGCTTCTGAATCTGTAGCAAACATACGTACGCCTTTTTCGTAAAAGTAGCGAACGTCCTGTGCTTTTTTAATGGTGTTGCCGTAGCTAACACGCTCAGGCGACACGCCGCCAATGGCAAGCAGTTTGTCTAGCTCGTAACGAGACGCCACATCAAAATTTGAGCCGCGGTCACGCAATAAAGTCAGAATTTCTGGCGCTGGGTTGGCTTTAATGGCGTAAAAAATATCGGCCACAGGGAAGCCTGTTGTAATTTCAGTGTAGGCTTCATCAATCATGGCTGTGTCGATCACAACAAAAGGGGTTTCTTTTGTTTCAGCAAAAGCTTTGAAGCGGGCGAAACGTTCTGGAGAGTAGAAAGAATGGACGTCGATCGTCATGGAATTAGGTTCCTTTTTGGCTAAACATAAACCGGATTAAAGTGATGAAACGTCTTTACCTCCCCCCATCCTACTTATGGCTGTTACTTATCCGGCTCGAGGGCCTTAAGCGACTAGCGCAGCAGTTGAAGCGGTGCGGATTATGTTCAGCAAATGACGCGGGCGCAATTTAAAACCCTAAAGGGTTAGCGTCAAGTATTTTTTATGTTTTTTACAATGAAAAATTCCCTTTTAAAAAGAAGCGAATCGTCTTGTCCTGATAGGGCTTTATTTGGTTGGTTGAAATTGATACAAGGCGCTGCCTGCAATCAATGCGATAACAAAATACAGACCTTCTGCTGGGTTGTTGATGAGTGCGGTTAAGCCAGGCCCTGGGCAATAGCCGCTGAGTCCCCAACCGATACCAAAAAGGGCGCTACCGAGGATCAATTTGCTGTCAATTATTTTGGCTGTGGGAAGCGACCAGAGATCGGTGAGCAGAGGTTTGATTTGTTTTTTGCTGATCAGATAGCCAATCATGCTCACGGCGACCGCAGCGGCCATTACAATGATCAAAGAAGGGTTCCAGTTGCCAAAAATATCCAAGAAGCCAATCACCACGGCAGGGTTGGTCATTTCCGACAGTGCGAGACCAAAACCAAAAAGTAAACCGCAAAGCAGTGTGATGAAAAATATCATGATGATCTCCTTAGTGAGTAAGTGCCACGGTTATGATGGCAGTGGAAATGAAAATGGCGGTCGCCACCATAGAGCGAGGCGAGAGTCTGGCGAGGCCACATACACCATGACCACTGGTGCAGCCATTTCCTAGGCGGGTGCCATAACCCACAAGCAATCCAGAAACAATCATCAGCCATGGGCTTCGTATGTCTGGGAATGGGACGGTTTGCTGGGTGAATACACCATAGGCGCTGCCGCCGATGATTAAACCCAGCAAAAAAATCAAAGGCAGCGTTTTGTTGGCCTTAAATAAGGATTGCGCAAGCATACCGCTAATGCCCAGCACCTTACCCGTTGTGATTAGGTAAATCGCCGCAGCGAGGCCAATGAGAAGGCCGCCGAATAAGGGATTATAGAAAGAGGTCATAACTGGCTCCAGTAACATCAGTATTGTCTAATATAGAGTAACACAAACATTAGCATTTTCTAATGTTTGTGTGTTATTTGGTGTTAATCAATGACTCGTGGGCATGAGAATGCCTTGTTGCTGCACACTCTTGACCAAAATTACTTGGATATCCTAAGTCTGCTAGAATGCATCTATATACACTAATAAGCACAAAAGGTTTGAGAGAGTGTCTACCTTAATGGAAAAAAATGTGTCGTCACAGCCGATGATGGGGGTATGCCCTCGGCAAGCAGAGTACGTCTTTGTTTTGCCAAATCCGCCTATCATGCCGGCATCAAAGGATGAGCAACAGCTTGGCTGTGTGCCTGCACTGATTGCGCTAAATGGCAATCACTGGCGAAAAATTGTTACTATTATCGCCAAACTGACCGCCCCTGAGCTTGATCTGTGGCGCCAATGGCGAGACGAGATGCTGACGAACAATGTCGCCATCGTGTTTTCGACAGGGCATACCGATAAGCTAACCGGCAAGGTGTTTTTTGTCGGTAATGAGGTTCGTGGGCAAGTGCCTGTGCCTGATGAGGCGCTCGTTTGTGGAGAACGTCATATTGCCTTTGTAACCAATAATCGTATTTGGTGTCCCTATTTGGATTACCGTCAATTTCCCAATGTATTAGTCGATGAGCTCCGTCAGTCTATACAAAACCATCGTTTGGAGAGTGCATGTTTCACGTGTTAAAAAGTCTTTTTCAAGTATCGGCAGAGCCTGAAGAGCAAATCAGTTATCAAAGAGCCGTAGCGGCTTTGATGATGGAGGTTGTGATGGCAGATGACACGATTGATGAAAATGAAGTGCAGCAGGTAAAGCGATTTTTACGTGAGGCGACCGATCTCGGCGACAGCGTTGAAGAGGTCTATGAAGAGGCGAAAGCGGGCATTGCCGAGGCGAATGATTTTTACCAATTCACTAAGGTCATTAATGAGACGGCGAGCGTTGAGCAGAAAATCGAACTGGTAAAAGGTTTATGGCGAGTGGCGTTTGCCGATGGTGTTGTGGATGCCTATGAAGATCATCGTATCCGTCGAATCAGTGAGCTGCTTTTTATGCCACATTCCGAGTTTATTCAGGCCAAATTGGCGGTAAAAGCCGAGCTCGGCTCTTAAGAGGCTGCGAATCGATTTCCTGTAGACAATAAAAACGCGGCCAAGGCCGCGTTTTTTGACTGCATTGCTTAGTGTGGCTTAGGCTGCGAAGTTTGCTGCTGCAAATTCCCAGTTAGCCAATGCCCAGAATCCTTTAAGGTAATCAGGACGAACGTTGCGGTAGTCGATGTAGTAAGCGTGTTCCCACAAGTCTACAGTGATGATAGCGGTTAGGCCGTCAGTCATTGGAGTGCCTGCGTTGCTAGTGTTAACTATGTCTAGAGAACCGTCAGCTGTTTTTACTAACCAAGTCCAGCTAGAGCCGAAGTTGTTGACTGCTTTGTCATTGAACGCTTCTTGGAACTGAGCGAAAGAGCCCCATTTTGCGTTGATGGCATCAGCAAGTGCGCCAGTTGGCTCACCGCCACCATTTGGGCTAAGGCTGTTCCAGAAGAAAGTGTGGTTCCAGATTTGCGCTGCGTTATTGAAAACACCGCCCGCTGGCGCGGAAGTGATGATCTCTTCTAGAGATTTGTTTTCGTATTCAGTACCAGGAACCAAGCCATTAAGCTTAACTACGTACGTGTTGTGGTGCTTTCCGTAGTGATACTCAAGTGTCTCTACAGACATGTGCGGCTCTAGTGCATCTTTAGCATAAGGAAGAGCGGGTAATTCAAAAGCCATTTCAATTCTCCTTGCTTTATATTAACGAAAAATGCTTGTTATCAAGCAGTTAATGGTGCTTATATAGTATCATTGAACTTTCGAATATAATATTCATTAAGTTTGTATGGTTATTAATTCCATAATTTTTATTGATAGCGAAGAAATAAGATTTCCATGCCTAGAGACGAGAACGTTGACATCCCAAGCCTGAAGCTAGACCAAGATGAGGTCAGCGATAGAAGGGCAACATCCAGCACACCTAAGCGTCGCTTGAACCCACCGCCAGCCAGAGCCGTTAGCGCATCGGCTGGGGCAACGAGCTATAAAAAACCGAGTTTAGTGGGTGTGTATATTCTGCTTATTTTGATCCTTGCCGCCGCGGCGGGTGCCGGTTATTGGTTGTGGCAGCAAAACATGCAGCTGCGCAATGAACTGTCGAATGCGAAAGGTCAAATTGAAAACCTGGATCATCAGTTTTTAGCGGCCGATGTGTCTGCGAATAAGCAAGGTGAGACGGTTGAGCAAACCTTAAAAAATCATGACAGTGAGATCCGCAAGCTGTGGGCAGTGGCTTACGATACCAATCGTAAAACCTTGTCTGCTCATACGGATGCCATTGAAGCCATGCAGAAAAAGCTGTCTATCATGAACGACGCGGTGTCGACTCAAACCCAAAGAGTGGCAATCCAAAGCGATGCGTTTAATGAACTAGAAGCAAATTACAATAAGCTCATTCGCTCGGTTGCAGACCTTGATAAGGCCGTAAAACCGATCACCAAAGACTGGCCGTCTGTGTCGACTAAGTTGACTGGCTTAGAGAAAGAGGTGGCGTCGCAAAAAGGCAAGGATGAGGCGCAAGCGTTGAGCCTTGATCAAGCGTCACAAGACATAGATTCCCTAGAGAAGAAACTGACGGCATTGGCCAACAAGCCTAATGGCGCGAGCAATGAAGAGCTGGCTGACATGAAACGCACGTTAAGTAATCAGCAAGATGCGATTAACGCCATTGATGCTTTCCGCTCTCAGATGAACACTCAGGTGTTGCGCTTGAATAAACAAATCAATCAGCTTTTACTGCAGCAGCAGTTGAGTTCAGAAGCGAATTAATTTGATGTAAATCATGGAAAGGCCGACTCGTTCGGCCTTTTTTGTGTCTCCAAATAGCGTCATAGAAGAGTTTGGGTAGAATGCGCGCATTCATTCCAATCAAGACTAATGACCTTATGACCGAATTACTTTCCCCTGCGGGCACGCTTAAAAATATGCGCTACGCCTTTGCCTATGGTTCCGATGCGGTTTACGCCGGCCAGCCACGCTATAGCTTGCGTGTGCGCAATAACGATTTTGATATGGCGAACTTGGCCATCGGTATTGAAGAAGCGCATCAGCAGGGCAAAAAACTCTATGTGGCGAGTAATATCGCGCCGCATAACGCCAAAATAAAAACCTACCTTAAAGACATTGAGCCCGTGATTGAGATGGGGCCAGATGCGCTGATCATGTCGGATCCTGGCATGATGATGCTGGTTAAAGAAAAGTTTCCTGACATGCCGATACATTTGTCGGTGCAAGCTAACGCAGTGAATTGGGCGACGGTCAAATTCTGGCACAACTATGGCTTGAGTCGCGTGATTCTTTCTCGAGAATTGTCACTAGAGGAAATCGGCGACATCCGCACCATGGTGCCAGACATGGAGATAGAAACCTTTGTGCATGGCTCCTTATGCATTGCTTATTCTGGGCGTTGTTTGTTGTCAGGGTATTTTAATCGACGGGACCCGAACCAAGGCTCCTGCACCAACTCTTGTCGCTGGCAGTACGATGTTAAGGCCGCCAAAGAAGACGTAAGCGGCGACATAGTGCCAGCCGATGGCAGTCATTTAGGGGCGCACGTTTTTGACCCTAAAGAGCAAACCACATTGGGGGTTGGTAAGCCGTTTGATGACGTGGTGTTATTGCGCGAACAAGGTCGAGAAGGGGAGTTTATGCCAGCCTTTGAAGACGAGCATGGCACTTACATTATGAACAGTCGAGATCTGCGGGCGATCCAGCACGTTGAGAAATTGATCGAAATGGGGGTGCATTCCCTAAAGATTGAAGGTCGGACTAAATCGCATTTCTACGCCGCTCGTACGGCTCAGTTATACCGCCAAGCAATTGACGACGTACACTACGGCAAAGCCTTCGACATGGGCTTAATGGACAAGTTGGAAGGTCTGGCGCATCGAGGTTATACGGAAGGGTTTTACCGTCGTCATGTGCACGACCAATATCAGAATTATCAGCATGGAAAATCGATCTCAACGCAGCAGCAGTTTGTTGGAGAAATGCTGGATTGGCATGATGGATGGTTAACAGTCGATGTAAAAAATCGTTTTAAAAGTGGTGACACCTTAGAGTTGATGACGCCGTCGGGCAGTCAGCTGATCGAGCTTCAAGCAATGGAAAATAAGCAAGGGGAGCGGACAGAGGTGGCGCCAGGTTCGGGGCATGTGGTCCGTATCCCGCTCTCTGTCAGACCTGAAGGTCTTGAATATGGTTTGATAATGAGAAACCTACCAAACGCATAGCCTCAAGCTCTGTTTTTAAAGAGGTCGTGTTGGATTTCTATAAAGGCTCAGCTTATGAGCCTTTTTTAATATCTATATATCAACATGGTCTAGTTATGAGGGTTTTTATAACAGAAAGGCATGTTATAGTGAAAAAAATGCTCAAGCCTTATAACAGAGATGGGAAATTATGACAGAGGCAAGACTGACTCACCTAAAACAGCTAGAAGCTGAAAGCATTCACATTATTCGTGAAGTCGCTGCTGAATTTGACAATCCAGTAATGCTTTATTCCATTGGTAAAGACTCAGCCGTGATGCTGCACCTTGCCATGAAAGCATTCTATCCTGGTAAACCACCGTTTCCACTGATGCATGTGGACACAGGTTGGAAATTCAAAGAAATGATCACCTTCCGTGATGAATTGGTTGCCAAGCTAGGTTTGGAACTGATTGTTCATCAAAATCAAGAAGGGATTGATCAAGGCATTGGGCCATTCACCCATGGTAGTGCGACGCACACCGATGTGATGAAAACCCAAGGTCTAAAACAAGCGTTAGACAAATACGGTTTCGATGCGGCCTTCGGTGGTGCACGTCGTGACGAAGAGAAGTCTCGTGCCAAAGAGCGCGTGTACTCTTTCCGTGACAAGCAACACCGTTGGGACCCTAAAAACCAACGTCCAGAGTTATGGAATATCTATAACGGCAAAGTCAATAAAGGCGAAAGCATCCGTGTTTTCCCATTGTCTAACTGGACGGAACTGGACATCTGGCAATACATCTATTTAGAAAGTATTCCTATTGTTCCTCTTTACTTCTCTGCTAAACGTCCTGTTGTTGAGCGTGATGGCACCTTGATCATGGTTGATGATGATCGTATGCCGTTAAATGGCGAAACGCCTGAAATGAAGTCTGTTCGTTTCCGTACGCTTGGCTGTTACCCGCTTACCGGTGCGGTGGAGTCTGAAGCCGACACATTGCCTGAAATCATCCAGGAAATGTTGCTCACCACGAGTTCAGAGCGCCAAGGCAGAATGATCGACCATGACTCCGCTGGGTCTATGGAAGAGAAAAAGAAACAGGGCTACTTCTAAGTTTGAAGTAAAGAAAGTTTGGAGTAACGAATGTCTCACCAGTCAGAATTGATCAGCCAAGACATACTTGGCTATTTGAAACAACATGAAGAAAAAGACCTACTGCGTTTGCTTACTTGTGGCAACGTAGACGATGGTAAAAGTACACTTATCGGCCGTTTGCTGCATGATTCTAAATTGATTTATGAAGATCATTTAGAGGCGGTAAAACGTGACAGTAAAAAATCGGGTACCCAAGGCGAAGGCGTAGATTTGGCGCTTTTGGTGGATGGTCTGCAAGCGGAGCGCGAGCAGGGTATTACCATTGATGTGGCGTACCGTTATTTCTCTACTGAAAAACGTAAGTTCATCATTGCGGACACACCAGGACACGAGCAATACACGCGTAATATGGCAACCGGCGCGTCCACTTGTGACTTAGCCATTATTTTGATCGATGCTCGTTACGGTGTGCAAACACAAACTCGCCGTCATTCTTATATTGCTGCGTTATTGGGTATTAAGCACGTTGTTGTGGCAATAAACAAAATGGATTTGGTGGATTTCTCGGAAGAGAAATACAAAGAAATCCAAGCTGACTACTTAGCGTTTGTTGAGCAACTAGGCGATCGTAAGCCTGCGGACATTCATTTCGTCCCAATGTCTGCATTGCAAGGCGATAACGTGGTTAACGCCTCTGAAAGCACGCCTTGGTACCAAGGTAAGCCATTGATGGCGATTTTGGAAACCGTGCAAATTAACCGTGACGTGAAGCGTGATTCTTTCCGTTTGCCAGTGCAGTATGTGAACCGTCCAAACCTAGATTTCCGTGGTTTCTCAGGAACCATAGCGGCTGGTGTGGTTAAGCCAGGTGATGAAGTCGTTGCTTTGCCTTCTGGTAAAAAATCGAAAGTCGCCGAGATTGTGACTTACGATGGCAACCTTGAGTCTGCGAAAGCCGGGCAGGCGGTGACCATTACCCTAGAAGACGAAATTGATATCAGTCGTGGCGACATGCTGTCTCACCTAGACCAAGAGCCGTTAATCGCTTCGGCGCTACGCGCATCTGTTGTGTGGATGGCCGATCAGCCATTGGTGCCTGGTAAGTTGTATGACTTTAAACTGGGTACGCAAACAGTACCGGGTAAAGTGCATCACTTTAATCACCGTGTTGATGTGAATACTTTGGAAACCAGTGACATTTCAGCGCTTGAGCTCAATGGCATTGGTGATTGTGTGATTCAATTTGATGCGCCAGTCGCGTTTGATGAATACACAAACAGCCGTTTTACTGGTGCTCTTATTGTGATTGACCGTCTAACCAACGTGACCGTTGGTGCTGGTATGGTTGAGCAAGCGGTTGCCGATTTAGATGAAGACACGATTGTTAGTGCAGAAGACCGCGCCGCTCGTCTTGGTCAAAAGCCTGCGGTTATCGCCTTGTCTGCTGAAGTATTGGCGCAAGCTGAATCCGTAGAGCGATTATTGTTGCGTCAAGGTGTTGTAGCATTAGCAAAAGCCAATGCCACGGCTGCTGAAGCGGCCTTGATTCGCGAAACGGGTGTGACTTTATTGGTTGCTGATACCAGCATTGCCGATACAGAAATCGTTGAAACAAAAGTAGACAATGTAATTGATTTGATTATTGAGCAAGTGCGCTTGTAATTTCTTATCATTGTTGCAGAGTCAAAAAAAGCCAGCTTCATCGCTGGCTTTTTATTTTGTTTTTTTTAGAGCTTATGCCACTTCGGCCTCAGCGCGTTTAACGGCTTTGTGCTGATCTTCGTTGCTGCCTTGTTTCCAGTAGCTTGAGATATAAAGGTTGCTCTTTTCGACCTTTTTCTCTTCTTTAAAGAAGCGACGCAGTGCTTTAATGCTGCCAAATTCGCACGCGGCCCATATGGACACGTCGTCGGATAGCCATTCCAATGCTTTCACTTCTTCTAGCAAGGCTTGTTCGTTACTGCCTGGCTGAGCATTGATAACCCATTTAATCTCAATGCCTGCTGGGTGTTTAAGCGTTTGAATGTCGGCTTCAGACACCACTTCGATTACCGCATAGCCTTTTGCGTCGGCCGGTAGCGTTTCAAGATTGACGCTGATGGCCGGTAGGGCGGTCATATCGCCGATCAAAAGCTGCCATTGGGCTGACTCTTCGATCATTTTTTTAGGGCCAGGTCCGCCAATAAGAATGCGGTCACCCGCTTTGGCGTTTTTTGCCCATGAAGACGCTGGACCTGAATCCTCATGAAGCATGAAGTCGATGTCGATCTCGTCCGCGCGTTGTTTGCGTATGGTGTAAGTGCGCATTAGGCGGCCGCTTTCGCTAGGGAAAATAAGTTTTACGTATCCGCTTTCTTGATTTTCCGGCATGGTGTTCATGTTTTCGCCACCTAAGGTAACTCTTAGCATGTGCGGTGTTACTAGAGTGGTGTTGATAACAACGAGCTCTCTTGGTTGTGGTCTGCTCATAAGTTTCTCCTGAATATAATGTATTATTCGCATAAATTTCTAATCATGATTTCTGCGTAGTGTTTGAAGTCTTTGATCTCTTGTTCGCTCAACCCATGGGTCATTTTTGCCGATGTGGTGCTATCGAGCGTGATCATGGTGTCTATGACGCTTTGCCCTGACTGTGTGAGAAGCAATAATTGGCTTCTATGGTTATCGGGGTTAGGGTGTTTTTCTATGTGACCTTTGCTAAGCAGTTCTTTTATAATTCGCGCCACTTGCGATTTATCTAAATTCATTCTTTGTGAGATCACCTGAGCACTGCATTTGGGAATGTTGCGTATGCATTTCAATGCTCTTATGTGACCAATATGAAGATCCAAATGAGAGTCACTGATGGTGCGTTTGACCTGGGACTTATAGCAATGGATAAGTCTGTGCAGTGATTCATCAAGGTTGCTTGGCATAAAAGTGACTCGCTTCTTATATGAGAACGATTATCACTATAGTTTTATTGGTTGACTTTGTCAATTGAGAAAATGCCTTGCCGTGAGGCTTCCTTGTATCTTGCTTATTCATTGCACCAATTTCTTGATAAAAGAGCGTGATTAATAATGTGTCGTACCCCTAGTTGTTGTGAGACGAAATGAACAAAGTAACCGTGTATGAAGCCATAATAAGCGCTCTTGAAAAACGCTTTGAGACCGCGAAATGGGCCGCGAACCAAGCTTACGACGCGGCGACCAGTGAAGAGAGTGTGGCGGAAAATAAATACGATACCTTCGGATTGGAGGCGTCCTATCTTGCCCATGGGCAGTCACAAAGAGTGTTGGAGTGTGAAAAGGATTTTTTAAGCTTTTCGAATCACAAGGCGGTGTTCTTCGGTGAAGACGATGAGATAAAAACAGGGGCGCTAGTGGGCCTGATCGAGGTCAATGCGCAACAGAAAAATAGCAAATGGTTTTATCTTTCTGCTTGTGCGGGAGGCTTAAGTGTTGAGCTAGGCGATGGTAAAAGTGTCTTTTTGGTTACCCCATCTAGCCCAGTAGGGCTGACACTGGTTGGTAAAATGGAAGGCGACGAAGTGCTTTTGAAGCAATCTGGAATCGAAATTGTTTATGAAATAGCCAGTGTCTTATGAAGAAATGGACTGTTATAGACAAATTTCCTTCTTACTCTAGAGAGTATGACTTGGTTCGCATATAATGCTTTGCCTTAAAATATTTTGGCTTTTTGTTTTCCTCCTTATATGGGAAACACATTTTGTTTTCTGGTCTAACAAAAAGCGAACAAAGAACACTTCACTCTCTTACTGAGACAGTAATAGGATAGAAATTATGCGCAGCCATTATTGCGGCGAATTAAATGCTTCTAACATTTCACAAGAAATCACTTTATGTGGTTGGGTTCATCGTCGCCGTGACCACGGCGGGGTTATTTTCTTAGACGTGCGTGATCGCGAAGGCATCACTCAGGTGGTATTTGACCCAGATCGTGCAGACAGTTTTGCCATTGCGGACAGTGTTCGTAACGAATTTGTTGTTAAGCTAAAAGGCTTGGTTCGTGCTCGTCCAGAAGGGACAGTTAACCCAAACATGAACACAGGTGAGATCGAAGTCTTGGGCTTAGAGCTTGAGATTCTAAACTCCGCAAAAACACCACCATTCCAGCTTGATGAGCATCAATCTGTTGGTGAAGACGTTCGTTTGAAAAACCGTTTTATCGATTTACGTCGTCCAGAAATTCAGCAAAAAATGCGTTTTCGCTCAAAAGTAACGTCTGTATTGCGTCGCTACTTGGATGACAATGGCTTCTTAGACATCGAAACGCCGATTCTAACGCGCGCAACACCAGAAGGTGCGCGTGATTATTTGGTACCAAGCCGTACTCAACAAGGTAGCTTCTTTGCGCTTCCTCAGTCTCCTCAGTTGTTCAAGCAGCTGTTGATGGTGTCTGGTTTTGATCGTTACTACCAAATTGCTAAATGTTTCCGTGATGAAGATTTGCGTGCCGATCGCCAACCTGAATTCACTCAAGTAGACATCGAAACGTCTTTCATGAGCGAAGAGCAGATCATGGGCATGACAGAAGAAATGATCACGAGCTTGTTTAAAGAGCTAATGAACATTGATTTGGGCACCTTCCCACGCATGCCTTACTCTGAAGCAATGGAAACCTACGGCAGCGACAAGCCTGATCTACGTATTCCATTGACGATTGTGACCGTGTCTGACCTGATGGCAGACGTGGACTTTAAAGTCTTCTCTGGCCCAGCAAAAGACCCTAAAGGTCGTGTTGCCGCATTGAAAGTGCCTGGCGGTAACTCGCTGACTCGTAAGCAAATTGACGAGTACACTAAATTTGTTGGTATTTACGGCGCCAAAGGGTTGGCTTACATCAAGGTGAACGACAAGTCTAACCTTGAAGAAGGCCTACAGTCTCCAATCGTTAAGTTCTTACCGATGGAAGTACGCCAAGAATTGATGACTCGTCTTGATGCACAAGATGGCGACTTGATCTTCTTCGGCTCGGATTCTGCAAAAGTCGTAAACGAAGCTTTGGGTGCATTACGTTGCAAGTTGGGTGAAGATCTTAACTTGTACACTTGTGAGTGGGCGCCTTTATGGGTAGTTGACTTCCCAATGTTTGAAGAAACATCCGATGGTGGCATCACGGCTATTCACCATCCTTTCACTGCGCCTTCTTGCTCTCCAGAAGCGCTAAAAGCAGATCCGCTTAATGCCTTGTCTCAAGCATACGACATGGTCTTGAATGGTACTGAGTTGGGCGGTGGTTCGATCCGTATTCACCAGTCTTCTATGCAAGAAACTGTGTTTGAGTTGCTTAATATCAGTGAAGAAGAGCAAGAAGAGAAATTTGGCTTCTTACTAGACGCATTGAAATTTGGTGCGCCACCGCATGGTGGTTTGGCATTCGGTCTAGATCGCCTCGTTATGTTGATGACAGGTTCGGCTTCTATTCGTGACGTCATTGCCTTCCCGAAAACACAAAGTGCGACTTGTTTGTTAACTCAAGCACCAGGTGAAGTAAGCGATAAACAGTTGAAAGAGCTGAATATTCGCGTTAGAAAGCCAGTGACAGAGTAAGCTTAGCGCCACCTTCGCTCTACTGACGGTGATGTTTGTTAAGAGAGCGAAAAAAAAATGTAAAAGGCCGTTATTAAACGGCCTTTTTTTATGTCAGGATTGTATACTCTGTAAGTTAAAGGCTGTTGAAATATACAGTAATATTGACTCTTTAATAGGTTAATGATGGCGACGACCAGAATTTTAGCAATAGACCCAGGCTCAAGAATAACGGGCTTTGGCATTATTGATGTGACTAATGGTAAGTCTGTCTATGTGAATAGCGGCTGTGTTCGCTTACCCGATGAGGCCTTATCTGTTCGCCTTAAGGTGATTTTTAATTCTGTCACCACCTTGTTGGATGAATACGCGCCAGACGAATTTGCCATTGAAGAAGTGTTTCTTGCGAAAAATGCCAACTCAGCCTTAAAACTGGGGCAAGCAAGGGGGGCGGCCATTGTGGCGGCAGCGCTCAAAGAGCTGTTTGTTAACGAGTACGCTGCGCGACGCGTCAAACAATCTGTGGTTGGCAATGGCAACGCAGACAAAACCCAAGTGCAAGCCATGGTTCAGTTGTTATTAGGCTTGTCTTCTCCTCCGCAAGCCGACGCAGCCGATGCGCTCGCGATTGCATTGTGTCATGCTAATACAAGAACATCAGGCGGCCTGGAATATGGCGTCGGGAAAAGAGCAGGGCGAACGTCAAAGCGTTGGTCTGAAATGGATATAAGGAAAAGTGTGTGATAGGTAGGATTGCTGGAACATTGATCGAGAAATCGCCGCCGGAATTGTTGGTGGATGTAAATGGCATCGGCTATGAACTTAGCGCCTCGATGACAACGATTTATGAGTTGCCGCCGATTGGTGGTAGCGTGGTTCTGTATACGCATTTTCAAGTAAAAGAAGACTCGCATACGCTTTACGGCTTCATTGATAAAAGTGAGCGCGCGCTGTTTAAAGTGCTGATCAAGGTAAATGGCATAGGCCCTAAAATGGCCTTAGCAGTCTTGTCTAGCATGTCGTCGGAAGAGTTGATTGCCAATGTGCAGGAGTCTGACGTCACTGCATTAACCAGGATTCCGGGGGTAGGTAAGAAAACCGCGGAACGCTTGATCATTGAATTAAGAGACAAATTGGGGCAAGCCGCGAAAACGGATCTTTTTTCCACCCCAGCGGTATTGAAACAAGTCCAAGCCGACCCAAGACAAGAAGCCGAAGCGGCTCTTATTTCATTGGGTTACAAACCTCAAGAAGCGGCCAAAGCGATCGCCACTGTGCCTGTAGATGCAGCGAGCAGTGAAGAGGTTATTAAAGCGGCATTAAAAGCCATGCTAAGGTAATAGAAGATGATAGAAAGTGATCGTATTATCTCGGCAGAATTAAAAGGCACAGATCGACAAGTCGATCGTGCCATTCGACCGCAGTCCCTTGCTGAGTACATCGGCCAGCCAGTGGTCAAAGAGCAAATGGATATTTTTATTCAAGCCGCTCGCCAGCGTGGAGAACCACTGGATCATTCATTGATCTTTGGGCCACCAGGGCTGGGTAAAACCACATTGGCGAATATCATTGCCAATGAAATGGGCGCAGAAATCAAAACCACTTCAGGACCTGTGCTCGAAAGGGCGGGAGATTTGGCGGCATTATTAACCAATCTTAATGAAGGTGATGTGCTCTTTATTGATGAAATACATCGCTTGAGTCCTGCTATTGAAGAGGTCTTGTATCCTGCGATGGAAGATTATCAGTTGGATATCATGATCGGGGAAGGGCCTGCGGCGCGTTCGATTAAAATTGAACTCCCACCCTTTACGCTGGTCGGAGCAACCACACGAGCGGGTTTGCTGACATCGCCGTTGCGAGACCGCTTTGGTATCGTACAGCGTTTAGAGTTTTATGATGTTGAGTCGCTGACCACCATAGTGGCGCGCTCAGCCAGCAAAATGGGCATGGAGCTTGACCAATCCGGAAGCTTTGAAGTGGCGCGTCGCTCCCGTGGTACGCCGCGAATTGCCAACCGACTGTTGCGTCGTGTTAGAGACGTGGCGCAGGTTAATGGCGATGTGTTAGTGGGGCAAAAAGTTGCTCAGCGTGCACTGGATATGTTAAGTGTAGATAGTCAAGGCTTTGATCATTTAGATCGTCGTATGTTATTGACTATGATAGAGAAGTTTGACGGCAGACCGGTTGGGTTAGACAGTGTTGCCGCGGCGGTGGGCGAAGACAAAGACACCATCGAAGATGTTATTGAGCCTTTTTTAATACAACAAGGCTTTGTTATACGAACGCCTCGAGGTCGCCAAGTTACGAAGCGCGCCTACGAGCATTTTAATTACCAGCTACCTTCAGATTTTAAATAGAGGTTAAAAATGTCAATTTTGGGTTTAATTGCCAGCGCTAGTTTTGTTGTGCAAATGGTTATGTTGATACTGTTGGCAGCATCCATCTTTTCTTGGGTAATTATCTTTCAAAGAATGCGTGTGCTAAAGCAAGCTAAGAAAGTAAGAACAGAATTTGAAGATGAGTTTTGGTCCGGCATCGATTTGAGCAAGCTTTATAAAAAGCTCACACAAGAAGGTCGAAAAGTAGAAGGGATCGAAGGCATTTTTACAGCGGGTATTAAAGAGTTTACGCGCTTACGTCAAAGTCATAATGTCGAGCCTGATGCGGTTATGGAAGGGGTTCAGCGTACTATGCGTGTGGCCTTGTATCGAGAAGAAGAGAAGCTAGAAAAACACCTTTCCTTTTTGGCAACAGTGGGTTCAACAAGCCCTTATATCGGCTTGTTTGGTACGGTTTGGGGCATCATGCATTCCTTTATTGGATTGGCAGACGTTCAGCAAGCCACACTGGCGACGGTCGCACCGGGTATCGCGGAAGCGCTCATTGCGACGGCCATTGGTTTGGTGGCTGCGATTCCGGCGGTTATTGCGTACAACCGTTTCTCAACGGTGGCAGAATCACTGGCGTCAGGCTATGAAAATTTCTCCGATGAATTCACCAGTATTCTTCATCGTAAGGTACACGTGAGAGAGGGAGGCGTAGCATAGTGCCTCGCTCTAGAAGAAGACAAAAACGTCGCCCTATGGCTGAGATCAATGTGGTTCCTTACATTGATGTTATGCTGGTGTTGTTGGTGATCTTTATGATCACAGCGCCGATGCTTACCCAAGGGGTGGATGTTAAGTTACCTAACGCCAATGCATCGCCTATTCAGCAAACAGAAACCGATGTGATGATTGCTTCTGTCGACAGTAATGGGCAGTTTTATTTGGACTTTGGCGGCAAGCAAGAGCCGATCGAGTTGGATGCTTTGCAGGCGAGGGTAAAAAAGGTATTAAACCAAAACCCTAGAATCCCCGTACTGGTCAGAGGTGATAAAAATGTCTCTTATGGTGCGGTTGTTGGTCTAATGGTGGCTTTGCAAGGAGCTGGCGTGCCCAATGTGGGATTGGTAACGGAGCCGGACAATAATTAATGAATTTGCTGAGTAAAGACAGTTACGGCGTTCCCGCCTTATTGGCGGTTGGCCTTCATCTAGTTATTGTTGCTGCGTGTTTTGTGGCGGTGGACTTTAGCGATAATGAAAAGCCTCTGCCTAAGCGACCTCCTATTGTGAATGCGACTGTGGTGGATATTTCACAGACCATTATTGGCAAGCGTGAGGAAGAAAAGAAAAAAATTATTCAGCAGCAGGCGATAGCGAAAAAAGAAAAAGAGAAAGAAGCTCAGCAAAAAGCCAAAAAGCTAGAGCAGAGAAAAGCGCTAGAGGCCCAAAAGAAACGCCTAGCTCAAGCTAAAGAAGCGAAGAAAAAAGCCGTTGAACAGGCTGCTGCAAAGAAAAAAGCCGCTGCTGAGAAAGAGAAGGCCGCTGACGCGGCTAAGAAAAAACAGCAAGAAGCCTTAATCGCGAAACAAGAGGCGGAAAAGAAAAAACGCATTGAGCAAGAAAAGGCCGCGCAAGAGAAAAAGCGTCAGGCGGAAGAAGCAAAACAATTAGCGGAAAAAGAGAGACAGCGTAAGCAGGCTGCCGCTCGAGAAGCGGAAAAAGAGCGCTTAGCGAAAGAAGCCGCTGAAGCGGCCGCAGCGAAAAAAGCGGAAGAAGAGAAGAAAGCCGCAGAAGAGGCCCAAATGGTGCAATCGATCAGTGGTTTAATCAATGATCGAATCACCGCTGCGTGGAATCGCCCACCGAGCGCTCGAAATGGCATGAAAACAGAGTTGGCCATTTCTTTCTTGCCGTCGGGTGAAGTGTTGGCCGTGAACATTATTAAGGGAAGTGGCGACGCCTTGTTTGATCAGCGTGCAGAAGACGCCGCAAGGAGCATTGTTGTTAAGGAGTTATCGGAAGTGGACCCTTATGTGTTTGACAGAAACTTTCGAAGAGTTGTAATTATTTTTAATCCACAGGACTTAAGAAACTAATGATATTACGTAAATGGTTCTTAGTATTTTTCACCTGCTTTGTCTTTGTTAGTACCGCAAGGGCGCAGCTTGTTATTGAGGTCACCAGTGGGGCAGATCAATTGTTGCCTATCGCTGTTGTTCCATTTGGTTACAACGGTACGGATGCACTACCTGAAGATATTGCTCAAATTGTTCAAGACGATTTGACGCGCAGTGGTTTATTTCAGGCGATTCCGCGCTCTAGCATGCTAAGCCAACCTTCAAAAGAAGCGGATGTGTTTTATCGTGATTGGCGCTTATTAAAAAGTGATTATGTGGTGATTGGCTCGGTGAAAAAAATCGCCGCCAATCGCTATCGTGTTGGTTTTGAATTGCTCAATGTGTTGAGCCAGAAGCCGGTTGAGAAGCATGCCTCCATCGATGTGAACGCTTCAAACCTTCGCGATGCGGCTCATTACATCAGTGATAAGGTGTATCAGCTGTTGACTGGGCTTCCTGGCGCTTTCAGTACGCGTATTCTTTATGTAACAACAGAAGGCAATCGCCTTGCGCCTACTTTCAAATTGCAAGTGGCGGACGCAGACGGCCATAGACCTCAAGTTATCGTAGAGTCAAAAGAGCCTATCTTGTCGCCATCTTGGAGTGGTAATGGTAAGTACATTGCTTATGTGATGTTCAGAAACCGTCGTCCTAATATCTTTATTCAAGAATTAGCGACGGGGAAAAGACAGCAAGTGGCTCGCTTTAGAGGCCTAAATGGTGCACCTGCTTGGTCTCCAGATGGTAAGAAATTGGCCTTGGTGTTGTCGAAAGATGGTAACCCTGAAATCTATACGTTAAATATTGCTACACAAAAACTAGAGCGTATGACCAATCATTATGCTATTGATACAGAACCAAGCTGGGAGCCAGATGGCAAAGGTATTATTTTTACCTCTGACCGTGGTGGCAACCCGCAAATATATCGTCTTGATGTTAAGACAAAGCGTGTAGAGCGTGTTACGTTTGAAGGTGACTCAAACAGTAAGGGTGAGCTTACGCCTGATGGGCGCTACCTTGTTACGGTTCAAAAAGACGATGGTAATTACCACATCGCGCTACAAGACATGAAAACAGGTCGAGTAAAAATATTAACTCGCACCTATTTAGACGAATCGCCAACTATTGCGCCGAATGGTAGCATGGTTATGTATGCCACCAGTGAAAACGGAAAAGGCATATTGGCAGTTGTATCCGTTGATGGGCTTGTGAAATACAAGCTGCCGTCAGCAGATGGAGATGTACGTGAACCAGCATGGTCTCCGTACTTCAAATAAAGACATTAAGGAGTGAATAATGAGTGTAAATAAACTAGGTAAGTTTGCTGTAATCGGTTTATCTGCGGCTTGGATTGCGGGTTGTAGCACAACCTCAACTGACACGGATTCTGCGACAACAGCGACAGACGAAGCAGCAGCAACGACTGAACAAGCAGCGGATGCAGCGGATCAATCTTATGGTGCAAACCAAGATGGCGCAGTAAGCAGTGTGATTGTTGATGATGGTCAAGCTAAAGCAGACGAAGCAAACAGCATGAGCATGCTTGATGGTGTTCAAACTGTATTCTACTTCGATTTTGACAAATCTGTTGTTCGCCCAGCGGCTCGTGAAGCGCTTGCTAAACACGCTCAATACCTTATTTCGCATCCAGAAGCTCGCGTTGTTCTAGAAGGTCATGCGGATGAGCGTGGTACTCGTGAGTACAACATGGCATTGGGTGAGCGTCGTGCTAAAGCGGTTAGCCGTTACTTGACTATTCAAGGCGTTGCAGCATCTCAAATCGAAACCGTTAGTTTCGGTGAAGAAGTGCCTGTTGCCTTTGGTCATGATGCCTCTTCTTGGCAGCTAAATCGTCGAGTAGAAGTACGTTACGAAAAATGATCGTAAATAAGCTTATTTCTCGCTCCTTTGCAGTGGGGCTGTTTTTAACAGCCCCACTAGCAATGGCTGCTAATCAGCAGGCAGGAACCTTGCCCGCTCATGCTGCAGCCGAACTGCTTTCACAATTGGATTCGCTTCAATCGGAAGTGCGAGATCTTAGAGGGCAACTAGAACAGCAGGGACATGAATTGTCTCAAATGAAAGCGCAACAGCGAGATCGTTATATTGATCTTGATAAGCGTATTTCTCTGCTAATGTCAGCTTCTGCCGCTAGGCAAAATAGTCAAGTTTCCCAGGCAAATACAAGTGTGGCTCCTGCCGCTATTCCAGCGACACTTGATGCGAAAAAAGAGTCATTAGATAGTATTTCTTCGGTTCAATTAGCGCCGATTGCACTCACTCCTGTGTCACCACAAGCCCGCTCGGCTTATGATGATGCTTATAGTTTGATTCGCAGTAAGCAATTTGAGACGGCCGAAGTGGCTTTTACAGAATTCGTAAAAGATTACCCAGATAACACGCTTACTGGTAATGGCTACTATTGGCTTGGGGAATTAAAACTTGTTCTTGGCAAGCCTAAAGAAGCCGCTCAAGCCTTTACTACCGTCATTAAAAAGTTTCCAGGTCATAGCAAAGAGCCTGATGCGCTATATAAACTTGGAATTGTCAATGATCAGTTGGGCAATGCGAGTGCATCTAAGTCTTATCTTCAGGACGTAATTAGTCGTTTTCCTGAAAGCAAAACCGCTAAGCTAGCAACAAGTTATTTAAGTAGCATGAAATAGCTTGCAATTCTCAACGGGCTCTGTAATATACGCAACCCGTTGGGTCGTTAGCTCAGTTGGTAGAGCAGTTGACTTTTAATCAATTGGTCACTGGTTCGAATCCAGTACGACCCACCAACTTTTTCCTATTTACTATCTTTCTGTGATTTTTGGGTCGTTAGCTCAGTTGGTAGAGCAGTTGACTTTTAATCAATTGGTCACTGGTTCGAATCCAGTACGACCCACCAAATATCACCTCGCTCCAAGTGCCTGAAGGGGTAATTGTATGTCCGAACTTTTTGATAAAGTTGCATTACGAGCTACTGTTCAACAACACCTGTCTGCCGCTGAAAAATCCCTTGAAAGCCCTGCCTTGGACAACGACGCTCTTCGCGAAGAAATCAAAACGCTATTGAAGCAAAAAAACGCCGTGCTGGTTGCTCATTACTATACCGATGATGCGATTCAAGAGCTTGCAGAAGAGACGGGCGGTGTGATTGCCGACTCCCTAGAAATGGCGCGCTTTGGTGCCAATCATGAGGCCGAGACCTTAGTGGTTGCAGGCGTTAAGTTCATGGGTGAGACAGCTAAAATCCTCAGTCCTGAAAAAACCATTTTAATGCCAACCTTGGAAGCCACTTGCTCCCTAGATATTGGTTGTCCTATCGATGATTTTTCCGCTTTCTGTGATCAATATCCTGATCGTAAGGTTGTGGTTTACGCAAACACTTCTGCCGCCGTAAAAGCGCGTGCTGACTGGGTTGTTACGTCCAGCATTGCCTTGGATGTTGTGAACCATCTGAATGACATGGGTGAAAAGATTATTTGGGCGCCAGATCAACATCTTGGTGGTTATATTCAGCGTGAAACAGGCGCGGATATGATTCTTTGGGACGGTGCTTGTATTGTCCATGAAGAGTTCAAAGCAAAAGGCATTCTTGATCTAAAGAGCATTTATCCTGATGCAGCTGTGTTGGTTCACCCTGAATCACCTGAGCCGGTTGTTGAAGTGGCGGACGTTGTTGGTTCTACTTCACAGCTGCTTAAAGCATCAAAAGAAATGAGTAATGAAACCTTTATTGTGGCAACAGATAGAGGTATTTTTTACAAGATGAAGCAAGCGTCTCCAGGTAAGCGTTTTGTAGAAGCGCCTACGGCTGGTTCTGGTGCAAATTGCCGCAGTTGTGCGCATTGCCCTTGGATGGCGTTAAACTCGTTGGAACTGCTTCGCAATGCTTTGAGAGATGGCACTGACGAGATCTTCGTTGCAGAAGAAACTCGAGCAAAAGCCTTGATTCCATTGCAGCGCATGCTGGACTTTCAAGTTAGCTGATTCCTAATTTGAGGCGGTGCGATAACCGCCTCAAATCTTCACTCCCTCCCGTTGTTTCCCCATCATTTTGTTTTTGAATCCTCTTTATTTCTTTAAAAGAGTAGACCTTAAAAAGCGTTATATGATATTCATTATCATTAAATCATCTTTTAATAAGCACCCCGATATAGATCGACAGGAAACTTCTTCTTTATGAGTAACGATATTATCAAGTTTATGCGAAATCGAGTGTCTCAGCCTGCTCTTGAGCTGCCAGCCCCGACGAAAAATGAATGGCTTGAAGTGCTTGATGCCGCAAGTCGAGCGGCAGATCACGGCAACCTGAAGCCTTGGCGTTTTCGAGTCTATGAAGGGGAAGGGCGCAACGCAATTGGGCAAATTTACTGGCAGCAGGCTCTGAGCGAACTGCCAAACTTAGAAGCCGCAAAAGAAGCATCGTTTGTGAAAAAGGCTTTTAGAGCGCCAGCTATTCTATTGGTTTATGCCAGCACTCAAGCACACCCAAAAGTGCCTGCAGTAGAGCAAATTATGGCGGCCTCAGCCGCTGCGCAACAGGCTATGTTAGGGCTGAATTCACTGGGCTATGGCACCATGTGGCGCAGTGGGCCTGCATGTTTCACGCAGAAAACCAAAGATTTATTGAATCTTGAAATGAACGATCAAATTGTCGGCTTAATCTATGTGGGCACACCAACAGGTAAAAAAGCGAACGCGCCAGCGGACACCGGCATTGAAGATCGTATTGAATGGATAGATTGTTAGAAAAGGCATTCTTTTTTATAAAAAAGGCTTGCAATACAATGACTTCATAATTAATATACGCGCACAAATTACGCAGAGCGTGATTGGCCGGTATATGGTGAGCTGTCCGAGTGGCCGAAGGAGCACGCCTGGAAAGCGTGTATGTCGAAAGGCATCAAGAGTTCGAATCTCTTGCTCACCGCCATTATTTCAGAAAAGACGTCCAAGGACGTCTTTTTTTTCGTCTAAAATTTATGCAAATCAATTAGTTATGTTCAATTTAGTCTAAATTGGACGATTACGTCCAAGAAAAAAGTGTAGTGCAAATAGTAGGACTAATTTTGCATTTAATCAGAGTCATACACTTTTTGATTGAACTTAAAATGCCTATCTCAGAACTCAAAATCATTATTTTTTAACCATAAATAACATATAAGTTATTGAAATTAATAAGATAATTATGCTTTTTGTATGACGGTTTATTTCGTGATTTTCTTCGTCGAATCGGTCATACATTAGCTGATTCAGGAGGCATTATGGCTAGTCTAAATAAACTTACCGTAAAACAAATTCAAAGCCTAAAGGCAGTTAATGGGAAATCTATTCGAAAATCCGACGGTGGTGGTCTTTACATTTATGTTAAGCCTAGCAACTCAAAGTTCTGGGAGTTTCGATACACAAGGCCTGTTACTGGTAAAAAGACTTTCATAGGTATTGGACCATTTTCTGATGTGTCGCTTTCAGAAGCTAGAGACAAAGCTTATGAAATGAGAAAGCTATTACATGAAGGCATTGATCCACAAATCGAGCGAGTAGAGCGAAAAGCTAAACTGAAGTTGTTGCAAACGTATACTTTGAAGTATGTTGCTGATCAGTGGTATGAATTAAAGGTTAGCCAAGTTAAAAGGAAAACAATGCTTGATAACTGGCGTAAGCTTGAAAAATACGCGTTTCACAAACTTGGCCATATTCCCTTTAAGTCACTAAGTGCTCCAGTCGTTATAGAAGTTCTTCGTGAGCCGGAGAGTATCGGAAAGTTAGAAACTGTTAAGCGAACAGCACAGCTCCTCAATGAGATCATGAACTTTGCTGTTAATAGTGGCTTCATTGATCATAATCCTCTTTCAGGCATCAGGGATGTATTTAAGAAGCCGGTTGTTGAGCATATGAAATCATTAAGTCCTCATGAAGTATCCGATTTGATGAGAGCTCTAGGACATGCAAATTTATATATCGTTTGTAGAGCGTGCGGTTTCAAAGTTAAAGTAGGAAGGACGATTAGAGTACCAAGGCCCTAAGAAAAATGGTATTTGGGTGGTTAGAGAAATTTAAAGCAGCAGCGTGTAATTCTAAATAAACTAAGAAAGAGAGAAGGTAATGCCAACCCTAAAACGTAAAAAAGTTAAGTCCACACCTTTTTCAGATTTCATCCGCTATGCATCAATATCAAAAAAGCAAATTTTTTTGAGAAAGTAAGAGGTCTCGCCGTTGAAGATCAACGACAAGTTATCGCTAAGGCTGAAGAGCTAAAGAATGAAAAGGCAGAGTAATTACTCTACCAGTTTCGTTATTTACCTGGGATATGATGCTTTTGACCATTCCTCCATTAACTGTCTCCTTTTCTGTAATAAATCACTACGCTGGTAGGCCGCCTCTGCCTTATCTTTGAGCTTATGAGCTAGAGCATGATCAATCACTTCTCTGGGAAAACTGGTGGTTTCACCAGCCCAGTCCCTAAATGTTGAGCGAAAGCCATGTTGAGTTAAGTCTTTACGATCCATGCGCTTGAGAACGGCGGTATAAGCCACCAACGGCATGGCGCCCGTCTTTTTTAATCTTAGAGGCTGCTATAGCAGTAAGCTCTTTAGCAATTTTTGGCATCGAATTTCCTTGTACATCAACTAGTACATCAATAGAAGCTGTCTATACTAACAAGTGATTTATAGCTTATTTATCTATTACCAAGTCAAATTCTGCACTGGCGTCTTGTATCCAAAGCCAGATGTAATCAGCAAAGCTTCGACGAATAATTAATTCGAATTGTGTTTCACCAGTACGACGAATCACAGCGCTGCTTTTAGCGAATAAAGTTGAGACGACTTTACCAATAGGAAATTGGCTCAGGTGAAGATCAACCGGCGTAGATTTCTTTAGTAGTTCCACAACATTATGGCCAGATAGTTCTAGCATGGTTGAGCCGCCGCTGCTGTTAATGATCGAATAGTGACCAGTCAATTCGCTGCGAAGTTTTGACTCAATGGCAAATGCCTCAATGCCAGGAACAACAATCAACCACTCATCAGGTGATACCCATCGAATAGAGTAATTTTCTAACTCTGACGAACTAAGCGGCTCTCTAGGAAGAGGGATACCGAGCACTTTTTCAATCGCGTCTCTATGCTCGTTTAACGCCTGATTGCAGCGTAAGTTTAAATACCCAAGAAACGCACGCTCACGTAAATGGACGCCGCCTTCTTTTTGTATTTTCTTAGCTAATATATCAAGGTCAACATGATATAAAGGAGACTGAGCTTGTATTGTCTTGTTATCTGGATTTGGTAGCGGATCCATCATGGCAATCAAGGTGTTTTGTTGAATTTCTACTGTTGATTGTTCCTGTGCCGTCGTTTTTGTATTAGACATTTTGGCGTTCTCCTTTTGGATCTAGGAAGGTATAGCTGCAAATTTCAGCTTCTATCACGCTGCCATCTTGTTGTGGATAGTAAACAGACTCTCCCATTTTGTTCAGGCCATCTTTTACCAAGCCCATTGCGATGCTGCGATTTAACGTTGGGCTCCAGTAGCTAGAGGTTACGTGTCCGACCATTTGTATAGGAATAGATCCCGTCGGATTCAATACACCTTGTGAACCTTCTGGTAATAATTGTTTCGGGTCTTTTGTTTTTAGGCCGACCAGTTGTTTGCGCCCTTTACGTACGCAATCTTCACGTGTCATCCCCCGTTTACCCAGAAAACTAAAAGGCTTTTGTTGTGCAACGCACCAACTCATACCCAGATCATGTGGGTGAACAGAACCATCGGTGTCCTGACCAATAATGATGAAACCTTTTTCAGCACGTAATACGTGAATGGCTTCAGTGCCGTATGGTGTTATGTCGTATTTTTCACCATGTGCAATTAATTTTTCCCAGATGTGCATACCATAATTGGCTTGCACATTGATTTCATACGTTAGTTCACCTGTGAAAGACACACGGAAGACACGAGCCGGAATGTCTGCTACCTCCATTTCTTTCCAATCCATAAAGGCAAAGCTTTCGTTTGAAATGTCTGTCTCTGCATTGACCAATTCAGATAACAGTTTACGGCTATTCGGCCCCGAAATAGTAATGGTAGCCCAATGATCTGTAATGGTATTGAAGTAAACGTCGAGCTCTGGCCATTCTGTCTGGTGCCATAGCTCTAACCATTCCATCACACCTGCAGCACCACCAGTAGTTGTTGTCATGTGGAAGTGATTGTCACCTAAACAAGCTGTTACACCATCATCGAAAATCATGCCAGTTTCACGACACATCAACCCATAGCGGCAGCGGCCAACAGGAAGCTTTGTCCAGCTATTAGAGTAGACACGGTTAAGGAATTCGCGTGCATCCTTGCCTTGAATGTCGATTTTACCCAGGGTCGTCGCATCAAGAATACCAATGCTTTCCCGCACAGCCAGACACTCTCGGTTAACGGCTTCCTCCATTGTTTCATTTGCTTTCGGGTAGTACCAAGGGCGCTTCCATTGACCTACATCCTCAAAGACAGCGCCCCGTTGTAAGTGCCATTTATGCATTGCCGTGAAGCGGGCAGGGTCGAAAAGTTGCCCACAATTACGGCCAGCTATAGCAGCGAAAGTAACTGGCGTATAATTAGGTCGGTAAATCGTGGTGCCTGTTTCAGGTATCGTTTTATTTAACGCCGCTGCCGTAATGGCCATCCCATTGATATTGCCTAATTTACCTTGGTCCGTACCGAACCCCATGGCGGTGTATCGTTTGACGTGCTCAATCGATTCATAGCCTTCACGACAAGCGACTTCTATGCCCGCTGCGGTAACATCATTCTGATAATCAACAAATTGCTTTGGCGCTTGTGATGTTGGTTTTGAATGAGGGATATGGAACAGCGCCATCGGTGGACTAAGTTTACGCTGCTCAAGTCTTGGAAGACTCATGGCTGCGTGTGCTGGTTCAGTAGCGTGCTCTGTTTTTATATCAAGCCCTAGCTCTTTTAATACTTGCAGACCTGTTTCAATGCCTTGTTGCATTACCAATTTTGTATTGTATTGGCCGTTAATACCACCAACGGTTAGCTGTTTCTGGATTGTTTTGCCAGGAACAAAGCCTATCACTGCGTCATCCCAAATAGGGCGACTGCCTGTATGGCAAGATAGATGAATAACAGGACTCCAGCCCCCAGACGTTGCTACCGTGTCTGCTTTAAGTTGAGAAGCAACACCAGCGAGTTTGGTTCCTTTCTCATTGATTTGAGCGATAGACACGCTGGAAACACGCTTGCTGCCATGCGCTTCAATAATTGCAGAGCCATTAATTATTTTAATGTCACGTTGGCGAGCTTGTTTAGCATAATCACTGTCTGCCGTGTTAGGCCGTGTATCAACAATCGCAACAACCTTTCTTCCTGTATCATGCCAATCTAGAGCCGTTTGGTAGCCATAGTCGTTTGTTGTCATGAGAACCAGTTCGTTACCCGGCACAACGCCGTAGCGGTTGATGTAAGTTGATACTGCGTTAGCAAGCATGCAGCCTGGAATATCATTGTTGGCATAAACCAGAGGACGCTCATGGGCACCGGTTGCTAAGACAACCCATTTAGCTCGGACTCGATGTAAACGTTGGCGAACCTGATTTATTGGTGCCATGTCCGATAAATGATCTGTGCAGCGTTGATGAATAGTGAGGAAGTTGTGGTCGTGGTAACCATTCACTGTTGAACGAGGTAATAATAAAACATCTTTGTAAGTGTTGAGCTCTTCAACAACAGACGTTATCCATTCAGAAGAGGGTTCACCATCCATCGTTTCTTTTGTATTAAGCAGACAGCCACCGAATTCATTTTGCTCATCAGCAATAATGACGCGAGCGCCGCCACGAGCAGCGGTTAAAGCAGCCGTTAAACCCGCTGGGCCAGCACCAACAATAAGCACGTCGCAATGTTGGTTAATATTATCATAATGATCTGGGTCGTTTTTAAGTGGCGACCGACCTAAGCCTGCGGCTTTGCGAATCACAGACTCGTAAGTGCCCCACAAAGATTGTGGGAACATAAATGTTTTATAGTAGAATCCAGGTGGCATCATTTTCCCACCGAATTTACCAAGTAAGCTCATGGCATCAGTGTCAACACTTGGCCAACCATTTGTAGAAGAGGCGACTAAGCCCTCAAATAATTCTTGTTGGGTTGCTCGAACGTTAGGAACTTGAGTTTCTTCGGTTGCTCCTAGCTGCATAATGGCGTTTGGCTCTTCAGCACCGCAAGCAACGATGCCTCGAGGTCGACTGTATTTAAAGCTACGACCTACGACATTAATACCGTTGGCGAGTAAAGCGGAAGCAAGTGTATCACCCTGAAAGCCAGTCAACTGTTTACCGTTGAAAGTAAACGTAATTGGTATGGAGCGGTCTATGCGACCTCCGTTTTTTAGACGGTTTTGTTGAGTCATGATTCCGCTCCTGTTAGTTAGCAGTATAATCGTTAAGGAAAGTAGGCTGTTCGCCAACTTTATACGTTTCTTTAATTTCGTAGGTTTGAGTATCACGAGTGATGTTAAAGAATTTTCGGCATCCCGCAGAGTGAACCCAGAGCTCGTGATGAATACCACGAGGGTTTTTTCTAAAGAATAGATATTCTCCCCATTCTTGATCTGAACAGTTTTCTGGGTCTAACGGGCGAGCAATATGAGCCTGTCCAGCTGCATGAAACTCTTCTTCTTCACGATATTCTGCACAATGCGGACAATAAATATGAAACATGGTCAATATTCCTTTAGCGTACAACGCTGTTTAGTGAGCAACGCCTGCTGCACCGTGTTCGTCAATAAGAGCGCCGTTGTGGAAGCGAGATAAGGAGAAGGGTTTTGCCAATTCATGCATTTCACCCGTAGCCAGAGAGGCGGCAAAAACATGACCTGAAGCCGGCGTGGCTTTAAAGCCACCTGTTCCCCAACCACAATTAAAAAATAAGTTTTTAACCGGTGTGTCACTGATAATCGGACAAGCATCAGGGCAAGTATCCACAATGCCTCCCCATTGACGATTCATGCGGACTCGGCTGAAAATAGGGAACAATTCTATAATGGCTTGAATGGTATGCTCTATTGTTGGATAGGAGCCTCGCTGGCCATAACCGTTATACCCATCAATACCAGCGCCGATAACAAGGTCACCTTTATCAGATTGACTCACGTAGCCATGCACATGATTGGACATTACAACAGTATCAAGGATGGGTTTAATAGGTTCTGAGACGAGCGCTTGTAAAGGGTGTGATTCTAATGGCAGCTCGAAACCAGCCATGCTGGCAATCACACTAGAGTTTCCCGCGACCACGGAGCCAACTCGACCTGCTTGAATATCGCCATAACGATTTGTCTTCACACCAACAATGGTACCGTCTTCAATAATAAGATCGGTTACTTCCGTTTCTTGGATCAAATCCACCCCAAAAGCGTCAGCGCCTCGTGCATATCCCCACGCGACGGCATCATGACGCGCCACACCAGCACGACCTTGCCATGCAGCGCCCATAACGGGGTAGCGAGCGGCATCAGAGCAGTTTAAATGCGGCAGTATTTTTTTAACCTGCTGCATATCGAGCATTTCAGCGTCGATACCATTTAAAGTGTTTGAACTGACTCGACGCTTAAGATCACGCATGTCTCCCAAAGTATGGGCTAGATTTATTACGCCTCGTTGAGAGAACATAACATTGTAGTTAAGTTCTTTAGAGAGTCCTTCCCACATTTTCAGTGAATGCTCGTACAAATGAGATGACTCATCCCACAGATAACCAGATCGAACAATCGTGGTGTTACGTGCTGTATTACCACCACCAAGGTAACCTTTTTCAATGACTGCTACGTTGGTAACACCGTGTTCTTTTGCTAAGTAATACGCTGTTGCTAAACCGTGACCGCCACCACCGATGATAATAACGTCATATTTCTTTTTTGGCGTAGGGTTACGCCAAGTACGTTGCCAGTTTTCATGATGAGTTAGGCTGTGTTTGAGCAATCCAAATCCAGAAAAATGCTGCATTTTATTGTCCGTTGGTTAGTGAGTATTGGTCTAACGTCAAAAATAAAGTCGAACATAATGGTTTCATTAGAAACTAAATAATCAGAGCGACGATCACTATTTGAGAGGTCAGTATTGTTCCAATACTAGATAGCCTTTTTGCGCTAAACAAACGACTTTATAGAATTTATGCATTCCAATTTGGAATTCTATTCTGTTGTCAAAAAAACAAAATACTCATACAGTATTTTGTTTTTTTTAGGTAAGGGAGTTAGATAAGGAAGTGAGTTCAAAGTGGTGGCAGGGTATTGGGTTGTGCAGAGCTGTTTTAATTAGGTGTTCTCAGCGATATCAGTCAGTAGCCAGTCACGGAATATTTTCGCCGCAAGGGACAGTTCTTTAGATTTTCTGTAAACAAGAAAATCAGCCATATCAGGTTCGTAAAACATGTTACTGACACGTTTCATTTCATTCCTTCTGAGCATCTCTTCTGTCATAAAGTCCCAACCAAGACTAACCCCCATACCTTGTCTAGAGGCTTCTAGCGCTAGTGTCACCTGGTTGAATAATTGCGCGTTTCTTGGAATGTTAAATTCAATGCCAAAGCTGGCAAACCAGTTGACCCAAGTTGGCCAACGCCATGCAGAGGGGTCTAAATGAATCAGTTTTTCGTTAACAATTTCTTCTGGCATTAATAATCTATCAATAGGGTAGTCGCGATGACAGATAGGATAAATGCGTTCTCGGAAGAGTAAGTGGTTGTTTAGGTAGGAATCCCATTTTTCACTCTTACTGATAGGGCCATTCAAAATGCCTAAATCGAACTGTGCGCATGTGTTTTCATCAAGATCATTCGAGGAGTAAATATTAATCGCTATATCTGGGTGTTGTAAGTTGAAACGTGTTATTCGTGGAAATAGCCAGAAGTGAGACACCGCTTGAGTACAGGTGATGGTTACCATATCTGGATCGGCATCACGTCTAATTCTATTGATGCTATCCGACATTTGGCTTAATACACTTTTCGTTTCTATATAAAACTCTTTTCCAGCGGGCGTCAGAATGAGTCGTCGTGGTTCTCGAATAAACAGCTCAAACCCTAAGCTTTCTTCCAATAATTTTATTTTCTTACTGACTGCGCTCTGCGTGATATAGAGCTCTTCTGCTGCTTTTGTGAAGCTTCTTAGCCGTGCTGAGGCTTCAAAAAACACTAAAGAATTCATAAACGGTAGTGATGCTCTCATGTCAATCTCCCAGATTTTTTAGCGGATTCTAACGTAATTTCATCAATGAGCAAGCCAATCCTTCCATTTTGGAATGCAAAGATGCCATTAAATCCTTTGTGCCTGTAATCATCGCTGGGCTATAAAACAAGAGTCAAAGATATACGGAATCAAATTTCGTTGCGCCATTAACCCTTAAATTACTTTCTTATTATGAGGAAGTGACACCACAAAAAAGATACTTATGAATATGAAAAAATTCGTTCTTAACCTTGTTTGTAATGACAACACCGGAATTATCAGCGCCGTTACCAGCTTTGTGACAGAAAGCGGAGGCAACATCATTGAAAGTGGTCAACATGTTGATTTAGATGATAAGCGTTTCTTTATGCGCTTATGTTTTGAAATCAATGAGACTGTGACGCTTGAAACATTCAAAATGGACTTTGAAGCCAGACTTTCTTATCCAGAAATGGTGTGGGATGTATACGACCTTTCAGTTAAGCCACGTGTCATGATTATGGTGTCTCAATTAGGCCATTGTTTAAATGATTTATTGTATCGATATTCAATTGATCAATTGCCTATGGAATTAGTGTCTATTGCCTCAAACCATGAAAGATACAAATCTCGTGTTGAACATGAAGGATTAGACTTTCATTACTTACCCATTACGGCAGAGACAAAACCTGAACAAGAAGCAGAGTTGCTTAAGCTCATTGCTGAACAAAGCATTGATTTAGTGATTCTTGCTCGTTATATGCAGGTGCTATCGGACAACCTTTGCCAAAAAATGTCTGGCAAGATTATTAATATACACCACTCATTCTTACCCAGTTTTAAGGGCGGCCGTCCTTACCATCAAGCTCGTGATAAAGGCGTTAAGCTCATCGGTGCGACAGCGCATTATGTAACGGCTGACCTTGATGAAGGGCCAATTATTGAACAAGACGTAAAACGTGTGGATCATGCCGTTTCTGCAAGTGACATGGTGGCGATCGGTCGTGATACCGAAAGTCAAGTTCTGGCAAAAGCCGTAAAACTTCAACTTGAACGTAGGATTCTTCTTCATGGCCATCGCACCGTTATCTTCCAGTAAATTGTCAGCTTCTAACTCAAAATCACAGTCTTGTGACGCTGTCATCATCGATGGTAAACAGGTTGCCGCCGACGTCATTGAGTCCGTCAAATCTCGTCGGGCGATGGCGGATATCGTCCCAGGCTTAGCGGTAATTTTAGTGGGTAACGACGCAGCAAGCAGTGTTTACGTTAGAAACAAAAGCGCAAAAGCAGAAGAGTGTGGCTTTGCTTCTCAACAATTTGATTTGCCTGTTGATACGTCAGAGCAAGAAGTACTTGAGCTGATCAATAGCTTGAATAATGACACCAATATTCATGGGATATTGGTTCAACTGCCTTTGCCTAAACAAATTGATTCTCATCAGGTGATTCAGTCTATTGCGCCTGAAAAAGATGTGGATGGTTTCCATTACTTAAATACCGGAAAGCTCACAACCGGCGATACAAATGACGCATTAGTTCCCTGTACCCCAGCCGGTTCTATTCAGCTCATTAAGAGCGTTATGGGGGCCAGTGAGTTGAGTGGTAAGCACGCTGTTGTCGTTGGTCGCTCTAATATCGTCGGAAAACCAATGGCGAGTCTTCTATTACAAGAAAACTGTACCGTTACCGTCATTCACAGTCGAACTAATAACCCCGGTGAAATATGTCGTCAAGCCGATATTGTTGTCGCAGCAGTGGGTATTCCAAACTTCATTAAAGAAGGTTGGATTAAGCAAGGGGCTGTTGTTATTGACGTTGGCATTAACCGTATAACGACGGATGAAGGGAAAACTAAATTAGTAGGGGATGTGGACTTTGAAAATGTTCGTTCAAAAGTATCTGCTATCACCCCTGTTCCTGGCGGTGTCGGACCAATGACTATTTCTATGTTAATGCAGAATACGTTAGATGCAGCGATTAGAGGAAAAAATTTAATAACGAAAGAAAGCTAACTAAAAAAATAAATTATTATACAAAAGGAACGCAATTATGAAAATTATAAAACATGTAAGAAAAATATTATCTACGACAACAGTGACGTCAGCGCTGTTGTTGGTAGGAACAGCGCCTATTCATGCCGCAGAAAGTGTAAGAATAAACTTTGCAGGCATGTTTGCTCCTGGCCACCCTGTTACAAATGCTCAAATGAATTTTAAAAAGGAAGTGGAAGAAGCAACCGAAGGACGTGTAAAAGTTAGGGTTTTTCCTGCCAATCAATTAGGGGATTATACACAAGTATTCGAAGAGTTATCACGTGGTACGATGGATATGGGATTGATTAATATTCCCAGTCAATTTGATCCTCGCCTCGAAGTGATGTATCTGCATTATTTAGCAACGAATTATGAAGAAGTGCGTGAGACTTATTCTCCAGGTTCTTATCTATTTACGACGATGGAAGGTTTAATTAGCGAACAAAAAATTAAATTATTAGGTTTCGAAGTAGATGGTTTTGGTGGTTTTGGACTGACTAAATTGCCTGAAAATGTCGGTAATGCAGGTGCTTCAAAAAATATTCTGTTGCGAGTCCCACCAATGGATATTTTTAAAACCGCAGCAGAAGATCAAGGTTTTCAAACTGTATCAGTCCCTTTCGCTGAATTATATACGTCTTTGCAAACTGGTGTTGCCGATGGATGGAGTGGTGGTTCTTCAACCTTAAATTATCTACAGTTCCGTGATGTTATTAAATACTTTGTGGTTTCAAATAACTTTATTGATGCCTACGGTTGGTTGGCAAGTGACAAACTTTGGAAGAAATTAAGTGCCAAAGATCGCCATATTATCCAAGAAATTGCGCTTAAATATGCGAGTCAAAGCATTGATGTGGCAGAAGAAAATGATTTAAAACACCAAAAGCTTCTAAAAGACAAAGGTGTGACTGTCATAAAATTGTCTGATGAAGAGCTTCAGCTTTGGGCAAAACAAGCACGTGAAGAAACTTGGCCAAAACTACGAAGCCGTCTTACGCCTGAATTGATAGATAGTATACAAAAAGCTTATCAGGCTAAAACAGTAGAAAACTAATATAAAAGAGTAATTGGCAGTGATGTGTATCACTGCCAATTTTTTTATGGTGTATTTTTGATTAGGGAAGATTATTCCAACTCCATAGCAATCTAAATAAAGAGAATTCAATATGGGTGCTATAAAATTAATTAGCAATAAAATTCTTACTTTACAAGAGACACTTGCTGTTTTATGCAGTGTTTTTATTGTGCTGGGTGTCGGTTCTGGTGCGTTCTTTCGTTATGTTTTAGGTGTTAGTTTTCACGGACTAGAAGAGTTATTGGTTATTGGGTCTTTCTGGATGTACTTTATTGGCGCATCATACGCTAGCCATAAAGGAAAACATATTAGTGCAGAAGTGTTTTCTGTTTACTGTTCAAACCCTGTTCTTCGTTATTCTGTTTCTGTATTAGCAAATTTCATAACTGTTTCCTTGTCTGTACTCTATACCTATTATGGTTGGGAGTTTCTAATGTGGAGTTTTGATGCTGATGGAAAAACGAGCCGATTACAAATCCCACTTGTATTTGGTCACAGTGCCGTTTTTTTCGGTTTTTTCCTTATGAGTTGTTATTTTTTTAATGATTTGATGGGGGAAATGAAAAAATTAAAAGCCGCATATTATGGAAAACCTACCGAATAACACGATAAATCACCCTCTTAATACGTTCATTTAATAGTGAATTTCTATAAAATTTTATCAAAGGATACATTCAAATGCTGTCAGTAATTGCATTATGTATATTGGTCACCACGCTTATTATTGGCGTTCCTGTACCATTCGCGTTCCTTGCATCCACTACATTTCTAATGTTTTTTGCCGACTACGATCCTAGTTTCTTACTGCCTTTCGGCTTTAGTCGAATGAGTAATTCTGTGTTACTCGCCATTCCGCTTTTTATTATTGCTGGAGGACTCATTAACCGAGGTCATATTGGCGATAAACTTGTCGATTTTGTCGATTTATTTGTCGGTCGAATGAAAGGTGGAATAGGGGTTGTAACGGTTATTTCTTGTGCTGTATTTGGCTCAATTACAGGCAGTGCCGCGGCGACATTATCAGGTATCGGTGCCATCATGTTTCCGAAGTTGAAGAAAGCAGGGTACCCTCAAGGACATTCTGCTGCATTAATAGCGAATGCATCAGTGCTTGGTTTGTTGATTCCACCCAGTGCCATTATGATTCTTTATGCATGGATTGGTAATCAATCTGTATTAGCTGCATTTTTGGCAACCGTTGTCCCTGGTATTATTCTTGCCATCTTACTTTGTATTGTTAATGTAATGCTGGTTAGGAATAATAAAAATCTCGTTCTTGAAGACCCTATCGACTTAAAAACTTTTCAGAAACTCTTTATCAAGCGTAGCGCGAAGGCCATGCCAGCTTTAGTGATGCCATTTCTTATCCTTGGAGGCATTTATGGTGGTGTGGTCACGCCAACGGAAGCCGCTGCACTAGGTGTACTGTATGCTATTCCTGTGGGTTTTTGGGTGTACAGAGGCTTGACTATACGTAGCTTTCTGCAGGCAATTCTTGATGCTGCAATTACTACTGGTGTAATCATGGTGATGCTCTATACCGTTATGATTTTAAGTCGACTGTATATCATGGAAGATCTTCCAGGCACAATTATGGCGTTTCTCACGTCCGTAAGTGATAACCCGATCTTAATTCTATTAATGATTAATGTTTTTATGATCATCATTGGTATGTTGATGGATGATGCGAGTGCCGTGCTGTTGGCTACGCCAATATTGCTTCCCTTGGCGGTCGAATTAGGAGTGAGCCCTATACAGTTTGCCGCGATTGTTGGTGTCAATCTAGGAATGGGAAATATTACACCGCCAACGGCACCATTGCTGTATTTAGGTGGACAACTAGGTGGCGCAAAAATAAATCAAATGATGAAACCCACTCTCTGTATGATTGCTTTTGCCTGGTTACCAACACTGCTTATTGTAACGTATGTTCCACAAGTTTCGTTGTGGCTACCGAATTTAGTATTAGGTATCGGAGGGTAATCAGACCTCACTAGAATAGAAAAAACGTTTTTTAGAATACGAAGAATGTAGAGATCACTGTAATAACGCTCTTATTGACGAGATCTAAAATGGCGATGTTGTGTGACATCGCCATTTTTCGTTGGGTCCGATAGGGTCACACTGGTAGATAGAGTTCGAGTTGGCGCTTTTTCCTGTATCAAGAGACCTTCACGCGTCATAATGCTTCACTAGCCAGTAATTAGATGAGTACAGTCATTAAGCTTCTTCTGTCAATAGCTGCGCTGTGATGAGTCGAACGGCTGGAGAGATCATTTGTCGACTTGGCAAAACCAAGTGCATCTCTATCATCAGTATTTGCTAATCCGTCATGATTCTTTGCAGTTGTCCTGCGAGTAAGCTTTCAGCAACATCAATTTTTACCCGTGTTCCGTTCAGTCTATTTGTCTGGTTATTGTCAGGATTTATCCTTTATTCGCTAATAAAAAAAGTGCTATGTTACGGACTGTAATGTCATAGGTGACATTTAACTCATTAATTTAGGTACAAATTGGATAAGGATTTCCTTTGAAAAAGACGCTGGTAGCTAGATTGCCAAATGTTAACACCTAACCCACAACTAAAATTTTCGCAGTAACGCTTTTAGAGTACCTAAACCGATTTGTAACGGATATACAGCATGGCTTCTGAGATTAATAAGGCAAGGTTAACCGAAACAGACATCATTACTAAATTCATTCTACCCGCAGTGAAAAATGTGGGCTGGGATGACATGACGCAAATTCGCCAAGAGGTGAAATTGCGAGATGGTAAGGTGATTGTTCGAGGACAAATGGCGGCGCGTCAGACCGTAAAGTCGGCCGATATTGTCTTGTATCATAAACCTAGTATGCCGCTAGCCGTGATTGAAGCCAAAGCCAATAAACACGACATTGGTAAAGGCATGCAGCAAGCTTTGGATTATGCGAACCTGTTAGAAGTGCCTTTTGTCTTTGCCACCAATGGCGATGGTTTTATTTTCCATGACAAAACCAATCCAACTCAACTTGAAACCGAAATACGCTTAGAAGACTTCCCAACACCACAAGCCTTATGGCAAAAATATTGTCTTTGGAAAGGTTTTAAAACTGAGCATCTACCAACCATCACACAAGATTACCATGATGATGGCAGTGGCAAAGCGCCACGTTACTACCAACTGCAAGCTATTAATAAAACTGTTGAAGCCATTGCCGCAGGGCAAGACAGAAACTTATTGGTGATGGCGACAGGGACAGGGAAAACCTACACCGCCTTTCAAATTATTTGGCGATTGTGGAAAGCCAGGGCGAAAAAACGCATTTTGTTTTTGGCCGATCGAAATATCTTAGTAGACCAAACGCGTATTAATGATTTTCAGCCGTTTGGCCCTGCCATGACAAAAATAACGGGGCGCACAGTGGATCCTGCCTTTGAAATTCATTTGGCGCTTTACCAAGCATTAACTGGCCCAGAAGAATCGCAAAAAGCCTACAAACAAGTCGATCCTAACTTCTTTGATCTTATCGTTATTGACGAGTGTCACCGTGGCAGCGCCTCAGAAGACAGTGCGTGGCGTGAAATACTCGAATATTTCAGTTCAGCATCACAGGTTGGTTTAACCGCTACTCCGAAGGAAACCGAAGAAGTTTCTAATATCGAATACTTTGGTGACCCGATTTATACCTATTCCTTAAAACAAGGCATCGAAGACGGCTTTCTAGCGCCTTATAAAGTGGTGCGTGTTGATATAGATGTCGACGTTCAAGGTTGGCGACCAACAAAAGGCCAAGTTGATAAAAAAGGCAACGAAGTCGAAGACCGCATTTATAACCAAAAAGACATGGATCGAACTTTGGTGATTGATGAACGGACACAACTCGTCGCCCATACGATTACCAATTATCTGAAACGCACAGATCCCATGGCGAAAACCATCGTCTTTTGTAACGACATTGATCATGCCGAACGCATGCGCAGAGCCTTAGTAAATTTGAATCCAGAACAAGTCGCAAAAAACGATAAATACGTGATGAAAATCACAGGCGACGATGAACTTGGTAAAGGCCAGTTAGATAACTTTATTAATCCCAAACGACCTTATCCTGTGATCGCCACCACCTCAGAGTTAATGACCACGGGTGTAGACGCCAAAACTTGCAAACTGGTTGTGTTGGATCAAGGCATTCAATCCATGACCAAGTTTAAGCAAATCATTGGTCGTGGTACGCGTATCGATGATAGATACGGCAAGCTTTGGTTCACCATTTTAGATTTTAAAAAAGCCACAGAACTGTTTGCGGATGAACGCTTTGATGGCGAACCCGAGCAAGTAAAAGTCACTAAACCAGAAGACTTTGAAACTGAGGAAGGTTTAGACGACATCATAGATGACACCGAAAACTCTTTTGACGATGAAAATATAAATCAAGACTCCATTCAAGAACCAGAAGCCCCTTATGATGATTCGGGCTCATCCACAGACAGCGCTTTTCAAAACGCTAGTAACAATGACGATGACTGGAACGAAGAGGAAAAAGTCCGAAAATTTTATATAAACGGCGTTACCGTAAAAGCTCTAGCAGAACGCATTCAATACTACGATACAGATGGCAAGCTGGTGACGGAATCCTTTAAAGATTACACCCGTAAAACCATGGCGAAGCAGTTTGCCTCTCTCGATGAATTTATTAAAAAGTGGCAAAGCGCAGAACGTAAGCAAACCATTCTGGATGAAATGGCAGAGCAGGGGATTATTTGGCAAGCTTTAGAAGAGGAAGTGGGCAAAGACATGGACCCTTTTGATATGATCTGCCATCTTGTTTACGACATGCCACCTTTGACTCGACAAGAGCGGGCAAAGAACGTTAAAAAGCAAAATTACTTCACTCAATACAGTGATACCGCCCAGCAAGTATTAAACAACTTGCTCGATAAGTACGCAGATGTTGGCGTACAAGAAATTGAATCCATGCAAGTGCTAAAAGTACAACCATTTAATGAAATCGGCAGTTTAAGTGACATCATCAAAAAAGGCTTTGGTGGTAAACCGCAATACGAACAAGCCATTAAAGACTTAGAAACTCATATTTATCACATGCCGCCAAAATCGGCGTAATGCGCTTTCTTGGTTTTACAAACGTTCGATACCCTACAAACTGCACGTAAAAGAAAATAGAAAAAGAGAATACTATGTCTATCAGTTCAGCAATCAAATCCATTCAAGACATCATGCGCAAAGACGCCGGTGTAGACGGCGATGCTCAGCGCCTTGGGCAGATGTCTTGGTTACTATTTTTAAAAGTATTCGACGCCCAAGAAGAAGAGTTAGAACTGGAGCTAGACGACTACCGTGAACCTATCCCAAGCCAGTTTTTATGGCGCAACTGGGCGGCTGACAATGAAGGCATAACAGGTGAAGCATTACTTGAATTTGTTAATGATGAGCTCTTCCCACAACTAAAAAACCTCATCGCCCCAATCGATAAAAACCCACGAGGTTATGTGGTAAAAGCCGCGTTTAGTGACGCCTTTAACTACATGAAAAACGGTACGTTATTACGCCAAGTGATAAACAAACTCAACGAAATCGACTTTACCGATTCCAAAGAGCGCCATCTATTTGGCGATCTGTACGAGCAAATCCTTAAAGACCTACAAAGCGCAGGCAACGCGGGGGAATTCTACACACCGCGCGCCATTACTAAATTCATCGTCGCGGTGACGGACCCAAAACTGGGCGAATCCATCATGGACCCAGCTTGTGGCACAGGCGGCTTTTTGGCTTGCGCCTTTGACCATGTGAAAGCCAACTATGTGAAATCCGGTGACGACCACCAAACCCTGCAAAAGCAAATTCATGGGGTAGAGAAAAAGCAGCTTCCACATTTACTTTGTACCACCAACATGATGTTGCACGGCATCGAAGTCCCAGTGCAAATTAAACATGGCAACACACTTAATAAACCACTTTCCAGTTGGGACGATCAAGTCGATGTAATCATCACTAATCCGCCTTTTGGTGGCACAGAAGAAGACGGCATCGAGAAAAACTTCCCCAGTGACATGCAAACCCGCGAAACCGCCGACTTGTTTTTGCAATTGATTATCGAAGTGCTTAATACGAACGGCCGCGCCGCCGTGGTATTGCCAGACGGCACCTTATTTGGTGAAGGCGTCAAAACCAAAATCAAAAAAATGCTCACCGAAGAATGCAACCTGCACACCATAGTGCGCTTGCCCAATGGCGTGTTTAATCCTTATACGAGCATTAAAACCAACATTTTGTTTTTCACCAAGGGCCAACCGACTCAAGACGTTTGGTTCTATGAACACCCTTACCCAGACGGCGTGAAAAACTACAACAAATCCAAACCGATGAAATTTGAAGAGTTTGAAACGGAACTCAGCTGGTGGGGCGACGAAGCCGACGGTTTTGCCAGCCGAGTGGAAAACGAACAAGCGTGGAAAGTCTCCATCGACGAGATTATTGCTCGTAACTTTAATCTAGACATTAAAAACCCCCACGTGGGCGAAGTGATCAACCACGACCCAGAAGAGCTACTGGCCGAATACAGCCAACAACAAGCAGATATTCAGGCATTACGCGACCAACTCAAAGGCATCTTATCGGCTGCACTTTCATCATCAACAGACGGTGAGAGTAAGTAATGGCGACGACTAATCACAAAAAAGAGACGCTAAAGGCGGAACGTCTTATTACCGATCATTTGGATATTTGGACCAGCGCCATAGAGCAAAAATCCTCCGCGGGCCGTGGCAGTTCCAAAAAATTCTCCCTGCATGGCATCAAGAAATTACGCGAACTCATTTTAGAACTCGCCGTGCGTGGCAAGTTGGTAGAACAAAATGCCAGTGACGAACCCGCCTCAGTGTTGCTAGAGCGCATCGCCACAGAGAAAGCCCAGCTGCTTCAAGAAGGTAAAATCAAAAAGCCTAAAATATTGCCAGAGATTACCGAAGACGAAAAACCGTTTGAACTGCCTGATGGTTGGGAGTTTTCTCGCTTCATCGACATTCTAGATTTCAGTGGTGGCGGACAGCCACCTAAATCTGTTTTTTCTGAAGAGAAATTAGATGGATATGTTCAGCTTATTCAAATAAGAGATTTAGGAGTAAACCCCCAGCCTGTCTATGTTCCAAAAGATAAGGTCTCTAAATTTTGTACGATAAATGATGTTATGGTTGGGCGATATGGTGCGTCTGTTGGCAAAGTATTTTGGGGGAAAGAGGGGGCTTATAACGTCGCTCTAATTCGTATTCATAATGAGCTAAATGCGTACCACAATGGTTTTGTATATCAATTATTAAAAAGCCCTTTAGGTCAAAAAATGTTCACAGGTATATCTAGATCAGCTCAAGATGGTTTCAATAAAGATGATATTGCACCATGTATATTGCCTTTACCTCCTGTTGAAGAACAACACCGCATTGTTGCCAAAGTCGATGAGTTAATGAGTTTGTGCGATGCCTTAGAAGCACAAACGGAAAGCAGCCTCACGGCACACCAAACGCTGGTAGAAACCCTATTAAATGCTTTATTAAAACCTGACAATCACCAAGAAGCATTCCAACAAAGCTGGCAGCGAATCAGCGAACACTTCGACACGCTTTTCACCACCAACGCCAGCATCGACACTTTAAAGCAAACCATCTTACAACTCGCCGTCATGGGCAAACTCGTCCCCCAAAACCCTAGTGACGAACCTGCGGCTAAACTGCTCGAACGCATCGCCGCAGAAAAAGCCCAGCTAATTAAAGACAAAAAAATCAAAAAACAAAAACCACTGCCAGACATCACCGACGAAGAAAAACCGTTTGAACTACCGAAAGGGTGGGAGTGGTGTCGGGTTTGGCAAATTGCTGAGTTAATTACATCAGGCTCAAGGGATTGGGCCAAATATTATGCTGATACTGGTGCTATTTTTGTAACAATGGGAAATTTAGCCAAAGGTGATTACAAACTGAGACTTGAGGCTTTAAGGTATGTGTCGCCACCAATTGGTGGCGAAGGGTTAAGAACGAAATTAATAAAAGATGATTTACTAATTTCAATAACAGGTGATGTTGGGAATTTAGGTTTAATTCCTGATGGCTTTGGAGAGGCCTATATTAATCAACATACTTGCTTATTAAGGTTTATGCATGATTGCAAAAATAGATATTTTCCTGAGTTGATGCGCTCTCCGCTTGCGAATTTTCAATTTAATGCCCCACAACGAGGGATTAAAAATAGTTTTAGATTAGGGGATGTTGGTGAAATGATAATTCCAATACCACCCCTCGAAGAACAGCACCGCATCGTCGCCAAAGTCGATGAACTAATGGCACTCTGCGACCAACTCAAAACCCGTTTAACCGACGCCCAAACCACACAAGTTCAACTGGCCGATGGGATTGTTGAGCAGGCGCTGTAATCAAGGAGGATTTCATGAGCGAAACTTATAATGTGTATTGTGACGAGTCGTGTCATTTAGAGAACGATGGCATTAAAGTGATGACGTTAGGGGCACTGTGGTGCCCTGTTACTAAACGAGTGGATATATCAAAGCGGCTTCGAGAAATTAAAATAAAACATGGTTTGTCAGCCGATTTTGAAATCAAATGGACAAAAGTGAGTAAAGGTAAATTGGCTTTTTATCTTGATGTGATAGATTACTTTTTTGATGACGACGACTGTCACTTTAGAGGGCTAGTTGTTCCTGATAAATCGCTTCTTAACCACCAGAACTTTGGGCAAACTCATGATGATTGGTACTATAAAATGTACTTCGTCATGTTGAAAAATATTTTCGATCCCGAATCAAAATACCGTGTCTACATTGATATTAAAGACACATTGGGACATGAAAAAATTTCTAAGTTACATGATGTAGTGTGCAATAGTCGTTATGATTTCTCTCAACAAATGATTGAAAAAATGCAACGAATTCATTCCCATGAAGCAGAACAATTACAATTGGCTGACTTGTTAATAGGTGCGCTCGCGTATTTGCATAGAGGTTTGACAACGAACCAAGCTAAACTGGATCTAATCGCACGTATAAAAGAACGCAGTGGATATCAGTTAACTCGTAATACTTTAATAAGAGAAAGTAAGTTTAATCTCTTTATTTGGAATGGACAGGGAGTGTCTTAATGTCATCGGCATGGTTACCCGGTTTAGTTTTGTTTAACGATCATGGTAATGAATTAGAACGATACCTTGATGCTGTGTATACACACTTTGAACAAGACTTTGTGTTGTCAAAGCCAGTGTTTCGAGGTACTCGATTAGGATTAAAGCGTCACCCAGAACGAAATGGAAAATCAGCAACTTTTTGGCATATGACCACCACTGGAGCCGTTGAAGACGAACGTGAGCTAGATTACTTTAGGTGTGAACGTATTCATTGGCCTAGGCCCATCATAGAAAATGATACTCACCCATTGCTTAAAATATGGTCAGAGCCTAAGGGAAGAAACAGGCGTATTCATATTTGGTATGAAGCGGAAGGCTATTTGGTGGTATTAGATGATAGAGGCGACTATATCTTACCTTGGACCGCATTTTATGTTGAGCGTGACCACGAAAGAAGGAAATACAATAAACGTTGGGAAAGAAACAGAAGTAATCCGATATAATGCCACTAAGAAAAGCTGACCTCGCCCTCTGACGAGGACGGTGTCGTAACTCCTTCTACACATGGTAGATGAGATGCGTGTATCTTAGAATCACTACCGTCTTTTTGCAAGCAGAATTGCCGCTTCAAATGAAATGCTTGACGTTGAGTATGTAGCTAAAAATCTGATATCAAAAACCATTATTTAGAATGCGTATGGTGGTGAGTAGCCACTAGCGACAGGCGTTTTTTAATAAACGTTCAATGTGAGCCATTGTATTTACTTCGTGTTGTATTGCCAATTTATTGTTGAGGGAAAAAAGTTGATTAAATTAAAAACGCTCATGGTTGCTTGTGTATTGAGTAGCAGTGTCATAGCGCCCGTTGTGGCGTATGCCGCAGAAGACAGTCAAACCACGGGCTTTCAGTACGATGTCCGAGATGTATTGGACAAGCTGAGTGACTCTTTAGTTATTCATGATGAGATCCCGACGTTAGAAAAGTCGAAGCTTTTAGGGCGTGACCAAGCATCTGCTAATAATGACCTTAATGAAAGCCTAGATGATTTGATGGATGTTTTTGATTCAGAAAAGCTCAAAGCATTGCGTGAGCAATATCGTAGACTAGAAGATAAAATAGCCGAAGAGGAAGGTAAGCAACAAGAGTACCGTTCTGAAAAAGTACTGGCCTCTAGAGATGAGCGAAGCTTACGAACTAAGCTATTACCAGGGGAAACACTGAAAAGCATGGTCGCAGTGTCAAAGGCGGACTATGAAATGCTTATAGAAACTTCAGAAACTAATATTTCAGAGTATCATAAAGAGTTGAGCCAAACATTGGTGGAGATGAGAACGTATTTCTCAGAAATCGGACTTTCCCTGTCAACTGAACAGATTGATGTACTTATGTCTTCTGTTGTGGGCGATGACATTCTTAAGATGAGTGTTGTGTTCAATGCAATTAAAGACGTGACGCTAAAACTTGAAGAGCTGACCAATCAGACTGGAGAGAGTTTAGAGCACGCTAAAAAATATTATGGCATGGTGGTGGTTCTTTATAAGTTGATGGATCGCATGCAGACGCACTTCATTGCCGAGATAGATAACAACTATTTGCCTAAATTGCAGGGTTTTAAAGAAACGGCACAATCAAATATCAAAGAATCACAAAAGTTAATATCAAAGCGTGTGAATGTAAAAACGCTTAAAAACAACGTTGAATCCAATGAGCTAACTCTCAAGGTAATTGCTTTATATAAAAAAGTCTTGATGTCGCAACGAGACAAGGTGTTTAAAGCAAATGATCTGACCAAAAAAGAAATGGCGGTGGCAGATAACACTTATAAGACAGTGTCTCTCAGCTCGGCGGTGTCTGGCTTGATCAGCGATGGAGCGAATAACTTCGGTAAGCTGATTAGTCTGCAAATTCCCGATGTGAGAGAGTTTCAGAACCAGAAGATCAAAGAAGAATTTAAGTTGTTATCTCAGAAGCTGGAAGGCTAGAGTGGAGGTGAGGGGAAGCTCCTTACGAGCAAACCACGGAACTGCAACTTGTCGATGCGTTAGTCGAGCAAGCTTTGTTGGCTGGCTTCGTGTTTTGGTAAATCCTGATTTGTTTTTTGTGCAAGAATTTTCATTAACTGTTAAACTCAAATCCAATGTTTTACTTTTTAAGGGGTGAATGATGAGTCAATTTAAAAAAGTAAAGAAGCACAAAAGATTAGATCCTTTACACGACATAGAAACACTTAAAAAGCTGGCAAAGCAGGCGTCGCGTCGCGCCATTAAACAGGCTGGCCAAGCGGGGGTTTCAGCCGTTTATATAAAAGATGGTGTGTTGGTTTAAGCGTGCGCCAGATAATTCTATTAGTGAAATTAAGCGTATGGATGAAAAGCCTCGCCTCACTCTTGAGAGTTTTGTTTGCCAAGCTTAAGGCTGATTGCTGGGCCTAATGGTTCAGGTAAAAGCAGCGTATGATCTCACTCAACCTTACTGGTTTCAAACCGCTGTTCTGTCAAAGTGGGATCAGAATAAAGTGCGAATTATTAGTTAGTTTTTCCTAATTAATTAGAGACTATTGAAGGCCTACGATAGTTATGGAGATTCAAGATGCTGATGGCTAAAAAAAGAGAAAGTGAAATCGACGCCTTTTTCTGACTTTTTTCGATATACGAAATCTGCAGAAAAACGCCAGTTTTTTGATCAGATCGCCAGAGAAGCGATCAAAGAGCAGCAACAAATGCTCGAAAAAGCTAAGAAAATGTCATAATAGACAGACAGAAGATAATTTCTGTAAGAGCCGCTTGATTGCGGTTTTTTTGTGTTTCAGTGCCTCCAAGCAATCTCATATTTATCCACCAATGTTGTCTTCATATGGCTCGTCCAAATGTACTGGTTGAATTGTCTGTTATTGCGGCACACTGGACCTCCCAGACTTTACTAGACGCCTATCTTATTTATTACTCTGGTCTATTCTATCAAAATGCGATATTAGGCTATCTAGTAGCTTTCTAATCGCGACAGATTGATGTTTGCGAGAACGGTATATGGCGTAAATACCTAAAGATGCGGGTTCATAGTTGGGAAGTACATGAACTAATTTCTTATTACCGATCAACTGTTCTACGGCACTTTCGGGTTGTAAGGAAATACCGCGACCTTTGAGCGTAGCTTGTAGTAATAGCATGGATTCATTCGCACTAAAATTACCTGAGACGGAAGTAACAAACTCCTGATTCTGTTTGCTAAAGTGCCACAAACTTTTACCAAAATTGGAGTAAATTAGGCAGTTATGTTTTGCTAAATCATCCGGATATACTGGATATCCAAAGCGCTTTAAATATTCGTCGGTGGCACACAAAACAGATCGGCACCGACCTAGGGAGCGTGCAATAATATTAGGGTCTAAGTCGTTGGTAATACGTATTGCTAGATCGATTCTATCCTCAACTAAGTCGGTTACTTGGTTGCTGATATGGATATCAATATGTACTTTGGGAAATTGATCTAAAAACGCATCGATAACCTTGGGTAATAAAACGGTTGCTGCAAATTGGGAACACGAAATACGTATTGACCCTTCAGGTTCAGCAACACGATCTTGTTGAGAAGGAATAGATACTTCTTGAGCTAAATCTAATAACGACAAACAGTTTTCAAAAACTTTTTCACCGGCCGCCGTAAGCGAGAGTTTACGCGTAGAGCGGTGCAATAATTGCGCATTCGCCCAAGCCTCCATTTCGCTTAAGTATCTTGTCACCATTGAGCGTGACATATCTAATGACTGAGCAGCACCCACCATACTACCTTGTTCGACAATTCTGACAAAGACTTGAGCCGCAGTAATCCTGTCCATTTATCAACCTATATGTTCGATTTATGCAACTAACAATTGCCTACTATGGGGTTTGTTGCAACATATTTGCAACTTATACTGGTTTCATACCGTTAATACTACTCAGGAAAACGAAATGAAGACCCTACACTACATTATGGATCCGCAGTGCGGCTGGTGTTACGCCGTTGCACCGCTTATTGATGCACTCACTCAATTAACTAATGTAGATATTAAAATATATGCAGGCGGCTTATTTTCAGGCGTAAGAAAACGCCAATTATCCGCTGCTTCTCATCAGCAAATTGTTGCTATGGACAAAAAGATTACAGCCTTAACAGGCCAAGTATTTAGTCATACTTATTACACAACAATATTGGAAGATAAACTGCGAATTTTAGATTCTGATACGCCCATTACAGCGCTGTTAGCAGCCGAATCCTTAGGGCTTAATCCATTGGCGATGTTGCAAAAGATGCAAATTGCTCAATTTGTACAAGGGCGTTCTCAGTCCGATGTTCCTAACCTAGCCAACATTGCCAATGAACTCGGTGCTAGCACTTTGGATTTCTTAAATGCTTTTGACCTTTTTAGTGGTGAAAAAACTCAGCAACACATAAATAAAGCACGACATATGTTGGAAACAGTCGGTGGTGGTGGATTTCCTACACTTGCATTTGAGCATTCAAATGGCGCCTTTATCAAATTGGACCACCATCATTATTACGGCCAATCTGTAAAGTGGTTAGCCTATATAAAACAAACATTGAACTCGATCGATTGAATAATGACTTTTATAAAGCATGTATTTATGAATGAAAATTAGTTAATAAACCTGGAGCGTTACATGAATAATAAATTAGATAGAAAAGCCCAAGCACAATTGTTTAGCGAAGCACGCACATTTAATGCGTTCTTAGATAAGGAAGTTCCTGATGCGTTGATTAAAGAGCTTTATGAGTTAATGAAGTGGGGGCCAACCTCCATGAACTGCCAACCTGCTTATTATGTGGTGGTAAAAAGTTCCGATGCGAAAGAAAAACTAAACAAAGCCTTAGCTCCTGGCAATCAACAAAAGAGCCTAACGGCACCTGCTACGGTGATTATTGCTTCGGATACGCAGTTTTATAATAAATTACCTGAGTTGTTTCCTGCGTACCCAACGGCCAAAGACCTATTTGCTAGCAATGATGCTTTTCGAGACGCCACCGCATTTAGAAATTCAAGTTTGCAAGGCGCTTATTTCATTATGGCCGCTCGCAGTCTGGGTTTAGATTGCGGTCCAATGAGTGGCTTTGACAATAAAATCGTTGATGACACCTTCTTCCCTGATGGTCGTTATAAGTCTAACTTTATTATTAACATTGGCTACGGGGATGCAACAAAGAATTATCCAAGAGGACCGCGTCTGGCATTCGAAGACGTTGTCGATATTCTTTAGCAAGTGCTTTTATATCCCTTAATTTTATACATTTATCAACAGCATATTCACTCGCTGCATTCACAAAAGACTAGAGACTATTATGACACTTTTATCCAAATTCATTCAGCTAAGTATGCTTGCCGTAACGGTGGTTGTATCTGCCAATGCTGTTAGCGCAACACTAGAAACAACGGTGTTTAATCCACAAGAAAAAAGCGTGTTTCCTGTCAGCTCCGTACTTATTAGTGGCCCAACAGAAGCAATCTTAGTTGACGCACAATTTCAACGAAATGACGCACAATCATTGGTTGAACTCATTAAAAAATCCGGTAAAAAACTAACCACTATATACATTAGCCACGGTGACCCCGATTATTATTTTGGACTAGACGTGATTACAGAGGCGTACCCTCATGCCAAGGTATTGGCATCCGCTAAAACTCAAGCGTATATCAAAGCATCCATGGCGCCTAAAAAAGCGTACTGGGGGCCTATCCTTAAAGAAAATGCACCACAAAAGTTGGTTGTGCCAGACGTATTGAAAGGCGATACCTTAATGGTTGATGGTGAAAAAGTGAATATTGTGGGTCTTAACGGCCATGATCCCAAGCATACCTTTGTGTGGATCCCTTCTATTAAAACCATGCTTGGTGGCGTAGTGGTGTTTAGCAATATGCACGTTTTCTTAGCGGATACGCAAACCCCTGAATCACGTCAAAAGTGGTATAAAACCCTTGATGTGATTGAACAACTACATCCTACAACCGTTATCCCTGGGCACATGTTAGGTGACAAGCCAATGACTATTCAGTCGGTTAACTTTACCCGTAAATACATTCAAGATTTTGAAGCTTCTGCTCAATCCTCAACTAACTCAAATGAATTGATTGATAAAATGAAAGCCATCTATCCGAATATTGGCGGCGATGCGATATTGGGTTTAAGCGCCAAAGTTATCATGGGCGAGATGCCTTGGGGCTAGATAGGGGCGCGCTTACGCGGGGATGAGCCTATGCAGCATTGACGAGGTTTAAAATGGCGATCTTGTGTAAGATCGCCATTTTTCGTTGGGTCAGATTGGTTAACTTTATTTCATTGAATTTGAGTTGTTAGCGAGTTTGTCGAGCTTTTGGGATGATCAATGGCGTGCCAGAGATAGGGTCGTCCAAGATCATACAGGGTAAGCCAAACACTTCTTCTATGAGGGTTTCCGTGACAATGTCTTTTGGCGCGCCAGTGGCAATGATTTTGCCGGCTTTCATTGCAATAAGGTTGTCTGCATAACGACAAGCATGGTTAAGATCGTGTAACACAGCGACTAAAGTGTGGCCTTGAAGTCGATTCAAATCCTGAAACAAATCCATTAGCTCAATCTGATGAGCAATGTCCAAATACGTGGTCGGTTCATCGAGCAAGAGTAATGGGGTTTCTTGTGCCAATGCCATGGCAACCCAAACCCGCTGGCGTTGTCCGCCGGACAATTGGTCAACATTGTGCTGCGCAAATTCTGTGATGCTGGTGGCTTTCATGGCGGCGTCAACGGCGTTTTGATCTTCTTCACGCCAAGGTTGAAACCATGTTTGGTGAGGGAAACGACCACGGGCAATCAAATCGACGACTTTTATGCCATCTGGCGCAATGGCGCTCTGCGGTAACAATCCTAATATTTTGGCGACGTCTCGTGTTGCCAGGGTATGAATGTCTTGGCCATTCAGCAGCACTTGGCCTGATTTTGGCTCAAGTAATCGGCTCATGGCACGCAGTAAGGTAGACTTACCGCAGCCGTTTGGGCCGACAATCACGCTAAATTTTCCCTCAGGAATACGAACAGAAAGATCCTGCGCAATGATGTTCTGGTCATAGCATAAGGTTATCGATTCTGTTGCGAGTGATAGTTCTGTAAGAGATAACCCCGTTACGTGAGGTTTTACGGAGGGCGCTGTCATAATTTTCCTTCACGAGTAATCAAATAGACCAAGTAAATACCGCCTAAACTGATAGTGACCAGGCCGACTGGCAAGGTGGAGCCTGCCCAGCCGTGTTGCGCAATAAAGTCGGCACACAATAACAATAAAGCACCAACATACGCAGACGAACTCAGCGATACGCTGGCACTGTTTTCTAACCGACGGGCGATTTGTGGGGCGGCCAATGAAATAAACGCGATCGGCCCAGTAATCGCGGTAGCAACGGCAGTGAGCGATACCCCGACAAACATGAGAATCAGGCGAGTTTTATTGACCGGCACCCCCAAAGCGGCAGCAGTATCGTCCCCCATTTCAAGTAATTTCATCCGCGTATTGAGTAAAAATGCGCACACCATAAAAGCCGAAATCAGTGCCGCGGCGGGCAAGATACGAGCCCATGTCATACCGTTTAAGGACCCCGCACTCCATAATGCAGCGGTCATCGCGGTTTCCAGTGATACGGTGAGTGATAACCATTGATTAAACGCCGTCAGCGTTGCGCTAATGGCAATGCCCACGATGATTAGGCGAAAGCCAGAATGCCCCTCACGATAAGCAAACAAATACACAAGTAGTGCCGAAAAAAGCCCCCCTAGAATGGCGCCTAACACACTCAACCAGTATAGGTTTCCAAAAAAAGCGATGGAGATCAACACGCCAGTAAAAGCACCAACGTTAAAACCGGTTATGTCTGGGCTACCAAGCGGGTTACGAACGAGGGATTGAAACACAGCGCCGCTGACGCCCAACGCCGCACCAATCAGCAATGCAGAAAACAATCGCGAGGCACGCCATTGCCAAACCACAATGGATTGATAATGGTTGGCTTTTCCGGCGATTAACTGCCAGACATCGCTCAGATTGTTGGCAATGTGATCACCAAGAAAAAGCGTGGCAAAGATCAGCAGTATCGTCAGAAAAAGAACAAGGATTCGTGAGGGCTTGATGCCAAAAAATGAGCGGGCTAGATTGCTTTGAGGCGGTTTCATAGTCCGTTGGCTCCTTTTCTGCGCACCAAATAAATCAAAATAGGCGCGCCAATAAAGGCGGTCACAATCGACACTCTAAGTTCTCCCGCAATTAAGACGCGACCAATAATGTCGGCGATCAGTAACAATGTTGGCGTTAAAATAAAGCTAAAAGGGATGATCCAGCGCTGATCTGGCCCAACCATCCAGCGGGCAATGTGCGGCATCATTAAGCTCACAAAACCAATGGGGCCAGCCGCGGCGGTGGCAGCGCCACAAAGTAGGGTAATGGAGATCAAACTTATGATTTGAACACGAGCAGGCTTGCTTCCCAGTGCAGCGGCGAGAGAATCGCCCAGACTAAACGCATTGAGCGCAGGGGAAATAGCCACGGCTAGAAAGCACCCAAAAATCACCACAGGCGCAATAAACAAGGGCACCATAAGTGTTCGTGAATCCAAGCTGCCAACCGACCAAAATCGAATTTGATCAAACGCACTAGGATTGAAAAGCGTCAGGCTGGAACTGAACCCAGCAAACGCCGCACCGATGGCAACACCAGCCAAGGTCAACTTTAAAGGGTCGACTTTGCCAGCGCCTGTACTGCCGACAAAATACACTAAAACGCTGGCCAGCAAGGCGCCAATGGCGGAATAAAAAAAGAACTCAGTTAGTTGGGTTGCGCCTAAAAAAACAATCGCGATGGCAATGGCTAAACTTGCGCCAAGGTTCACGCCAAGTATGCCAGGGTCCGCCAGCGGGTTTCGAGTAATGGCTTGAATCAATGCGCCAGAAGTGCCAAGAGCCATACCAACAAAGAGTCCATTTAGCGTTCTGGGTAGCCGACCTTCAAGAATGATGGTTTCAGCAAGACCGTGTTCCTTGCCAACTAGCACATTCCAGAGCACGTCGATAGACAGCGGCTTGGCGCCAATACACAAACTCACCACCATGATAATGGACAATAGTAATATTGACCCCAGTAACCAGCTATAACGCGTTCCACTAGAAACGGAGGGGTTATTCGACATGGTTTTTGCGTCCAAACAGGGTTTGCAGCCGTGTTAATAAATGGCTGGCGCTGTAGTAGTCCAAGCGAAAGGTATCTTCACCAACGGCGTACACTTGATGGTTGATCACTGGGTGAGTGGTTTGTAAATAATGGTTGTTTTTAAACGCGGCGGTTCTGTCTTCGGAAGCGGAAAATAACAACACAGATTCGCCGGTGACAGCATCGGGGAAGCGCTCGCCTGTGGCGATGACAATGTCGTTACGTAGCCCCATACTGATGTTGCCTTTAACGGATTCTGGCACCTTAGCGATGGTGAATCCAAGCTCTTGTAATAGACGGCCTTGGGCGGATTCTGTTGTCCAAATGTTCGCCCCTGTATCGTCTTGGTAATAGACCATGGCGGAGGTGGGTTGAGGAGGGAGCGTGATGGCTTCTTTTGTGAGCTTTAGCTGTTTTTCGAAGTCTTGAATGACCTGATTAGCTTGGGTTTCTAGGCCAAGTAAATCACCAAAAATGTGCGCTAATTGCATCCAGCTTTTGTCGTCATAACCAATGACAAGCGTCGGGGCGATGTCTTTTAATTGGTCGTACAGTTTCATGGCAGAATCCCCGCCAGTGGCGGAGATAATGATGAGATCTGGGTTGGCCTTGATAATGGCTTCGGCATTCGGTTCAGTTTGATACAAAGACACCACGCCGCGCTCTTCTGCGATGTCTGACCATTGGCGCATAAAGCCTTGTTCGGATGCAACACTGGTATTGGCCATGGTGCCACCCGATGCGACAAGTGGCGCGTTTATCGCTAACAAGGTGCCAGATAGGGTCACACTGGTGGACACAATTCGAGTCGGCGCCTGTTTCAGAGTTAATAGGCCTTCACGCGTCATAATGCTTCTTGGCCAGCCAGAATCACTTTTCTCAACTTGATCTATGGTTAAGGTTTTTTGAGCAGGTGGTGCAGAAGGTGACTGATCACAGCTTGCAAGAATGAGGCTGAACAAGAGCAGTGTAAAAACTCGTCTGAAATGCGTAATGCGGCGAACCATGTCTGAAACCCTGTAGACCAATATGAGCGCGCTATTATATCGATGAGAATAGGAATTTAACACTATTGATAATCATTTTCATTGTGTTTTATCTAGATGCCTGAAGCAAGAGGTTTTAATTCGCATTGAAATGAGAGTCAATTGACTAGCCTTAAGCGGCTGAGTATGGTGGAATTTTCGCTTTCTAAAAGAGCCTTAGGGTGGTCTAAAGTTTGTATTGACTCGATCATCTCAGAGCGCTTATATACACCACTAAAATACACCACACAGCTTTATCGTAAGTTGTTAAAGGCAGGGCATCTGGCATGTTAAGGACGACCAATCTCAACTTATTACGATCACTTCATGTTTTATTGGAGGAATGTCATGTCACCAAAGCGGCGGCTCGCCTTCATATTTCACAATCTGCCGTAAGCCGCCAATTGGCACAACTCAGAGAGTTATGCCAAGACCAACTGTTAGTGCGAAATGGCAATCAATTAATCCCAACGGCGAAAGCGGCGACCCTTAAAATTAAGTTGGATTCCCTTCTTGGAGAGTTTGATGCGCTTCTGACCGAGGTTCCATTTGAGTCTAAAGACTATCAAGGGGAGCTGGTTTTCGCATCGAGTGATTATGTGGCTCAGTATCTATTTCCGGATATAGCTCAGCATCTCACTCAGCAGTCTCCTAAACTTGATCTCTCTTTTCAGCTCTGGGAGCCAAATCTAATCAATCAGTTACACGAAACTGGCATTCATCTAGCGTCCTCGATGCTCGCCCAAAAGCCTGACAATGTATCCAGTATTTATTTAGGCTCAGATGTACCTGTATGCGTGATGGCTAGCGACCATGCCTTAGCCAAACAAACGAGTATAACGGTTCAAGACATCGTTCAATATACCCATGTTAAAGTGACAGGTGGTGCTGATAAAGACTCCTTAGTTGATCGCCAATTGTCCGCTAAGGGCTACTCTCGTCGGGTTGCATTAAAAGTGCCTTTTTTTAGTACCGCTATGAGTTTACTGGTAAACAGTGACCGCTTGATGGTACTCCCTGAGCACATAGCGACGAACCTAGCCAGGCATTGGGATATAAAAACTCACTCACTACCATTTAAGACACAAGAACAGAAATATTGGCTGTTTTGGCACCCAAAATTTGATAATGAACCCGCGCATAAATACTTCAGGAATGAGGTCGCTCAAAAATTAAGGACCTCGAAATATTCAGTCTGATGAAGGTATCGCCATGACTTTATATCATCTTGATCATGATTAATTATGATTTCAGTTAATGATCTAGTTCCTATCTAATGAGAGCAAATAAGAGAAGGATAGATTATGACAATCACAGTGTGGTTATCACTTTTTAGTATTTGTTTGTTAGGCGCTATGTCACCGGGTCCTAGTCTTGCGATTGTCGCAAAGCACTCTTTAGCAAGCGGTCGAGTCCACGGTATAGCGGTCGCTTGGTCACACGCAATGGGGATTGGTCTCTACGCTTCCATTGCTATCATGGGGTTGTCTGTCATGATGGAGCAGACGCCACTGATATTTAAAGGCATTACATTAGCTGGCGCCGCTTACTTAATTTACCTAGGTACGCGTGCTCTGCGCTCAACGGGTGGCTTGGCGGCTAAATTAGCTTCTGGAGAAAAGACATCCATTTTTGAAGGAATGCGTGAGAGCTTTTTGATTTCGATTTTAAGCCCCAAGATCATGCTTTTTTTCACGGCTCTTTTTAGTCCGTTTATAGCAATAGCCAATGATGTTTTTGATCAGCTTGTGATCGTCTTCACACCATTATTGATTGATGGATTATGGTATAGCTTGATTGCTACTTTTCTGACTAATGCCAAGGTAATAAACACGGTTCGCGCTAAGGCATTGATCATTGATCGTCTATCTGGTGTTATTTTGATCTTACTTGCATTACGAGTAATTTATACCATTTAGAGCGAATAAGGATGAGAGCCGTGACCATTGACTGACGTTAATTGTCTCGGTGTGGATCTGCTCCTAACATAGCGGCTGCCTCATTGGCGGATACGTAATTCACCATAATACTCTGCAGTCTTCTGCCTAAGCGTAAGGCCACGAAACTGGAAACCATTTACGACCGAATTGATGAGATTCGCATGCGAGTAGAAGTGATCAAGCGTGAGACAGAGATTCAATTTTTGAGCAGTACACTGGATAAGAACGCCATTGTGGTTGACGACGCGGCGTTGCATGAAACGTTGGCTCAACTGGATGATGACTTTGCATTTGTGGCCAAGTTGAATCAAGGAGGGGAGTATTTGGATGAAAGCAAACAAGGCCGCATGGACAGCATTGCGCAAAAAACCTGGACTCGAACCCTCGACGATCGTATTGGCATTTCCCATGAAGAACTAGAAAAGAAAAATAGAACAGCAGCCCCTACATTGCCGATCAAAGAGCCATTACTTGCTGACCGGCCAGAACATCTTTTTGAGCGACCTGACTCAGAAAAATTACCAGAAGGTAATCCATGGGGGTTCAAAATGGATGTGCCTGAATTTCTTTACAATCGAGGGGAACTGCACAATCTCTCAATTCAGCGTGGCACGTTGACACCAGAAGACCGTTACAAGATCAATGAGCACATTGTTTAAACCATAAAAATGCTGGATAAGTTGCCGTTTCCGAAGCATTTAAAGTCTGTGCCTGAGCTTGCTGGTGGCCATCACGAAAAAATGGATGGAACTGGGTATCCTAAACGGTTAACCCGAGATGACATGTCGCCCGTTTCTCGAATGATGGCCGTAGCCGACATATTTGAAGCACTGACAGCAGTAGATAGACCCTACAAAAAAGGTAAGAAACTGTCCGAAGCCATTAAAATCATGTCTTCTATGGTAACCAACCAGCATATCGACCCTGATATCTTCCGGTTGTTTTTAGAATCGAAGGCTTATCTGGCTTACGCTCAAGAATACATGAACCCAGATCAGATTGATGACGTGCCAATTGCTGATTATCTTTCGTGACATGATTGGTACCATTGTCTAGGTCATCTCGTTACTAGATCGAGAATGATCAAACAGGCACTTGTGATTAGCCAGTAAGATTGCGAGTAAGTTGTTTGGTAACTTGCTGAAAGCCCTCTAATGTCTCCTCTGACATGCCGTTCGACATCATCTTGAAGATGGTCTTTTCAATGCCTTTTATTTGCTTTAGCAAATGCAATCCTTTCTCGGTAAGGCGCAGACATTGACTGCGTTTGTCGTCAGGATTGTTTTCTTTAGTGATCAAATCGTCTTTGATGAGCGCGTTCAGCAAACGGGTTATTTGAGCTTTATCGCGCTGTAAGAAGCTGGCTACCTCGCTGGCTGTGCAAGACCCTTTGTCATTAATGATGCTGATGGTACGTATGTGCATCGCGGTAATATTTAAGCCAAGCTCTTCAATGTGTCGATGCATTTGTTGTTTCAGTGCGTGCACCAGGTGGAATAGGTTTTCTAGTGATGTGTTAGTAGGCAATCTAAGCTCTCTCTTGGAATTAGTTGACTTTATCAATCATATGTATATTATGGTTGATATTATCAATCACTTATCTATTGAATTCAAGGTTGGGTTTTAAAATGACCATTAAAACGATTGCATCCGCTCCAGCATTAGAACAAAAGAAAACCCCTTTATTGCATAAAATCGCCCTTGTTTTAGGGGTAATGACCCTTATAGGTGGTTCTTTAACCGGCATCATGACGTATCGAAATATTGGCTTTACCGACACTTTTTTCTTAAGCTGGTTAACCTCATTTATAACCGCGCTGTTTACCGTGATGCCAGCAGGGTTTATTTTGATGGCCTTGGTCACTAAGCTGGTAGAAAAGCTCACTCCCAAAATGCGGGAGAACAAACGCAATTTGATCGTTGGCGTTGGCATGGCGTGTGTCATGGAATCTTTTATGGCGTTCAGCACAGCGGCTAACAATATTGGCTTTCATGACCTTTCTGCATTTTATCATGGCTGGTTAAATGGATTATTGGCGGCGTTGCCGGTGGCGTTAACCTTGTCGACTGTCATCACAATGACAATAAAACCAAAAATAGAGCGTTTTTTGCGCAGCTAATAGCGCTTCGTAAGCAAATGAACAAGCAAGATGAGTAAACTAAAATACACTTTTACAAAGACTGATTATCAGCAAAACAGGGGAAAAAAAATGAAAATTGCCGTTACCGCAGCCAGTGGCCAGTTAGGCGCAGCCATTGTTAACGCCTTGTTATCCTTAACATCGAAAGAGAATATTATTGCTTTGGCAAGAACGCCTGAAAAAGCACAACACTTGGGCGTGGAAGTACGACCAGGGGATTACAATGACTTGGCACAACTCGAAGCATCACTGCAATCGGTTGACACCTTGTTGCTTGTTTCTGGTATGGACGCACCTGATAAACGCATAGGTCAGCATAGAAATGTGATCGCTGCAGCAAAGAAGGCTGGAGTAACAAAAATCGTTTACACCAGTGTGCAGGGAGCAGAAGAAAATACCGCGTTTTCACCCGTGATTCAAAGCAATCGTCAGACCGAGCAAGATGTGCGTGAAAGTGGTTTAGAATGGGTGATTGGTCGTAATGGCATTTATATTGAGCCAGACATTGAATACATCGAAAACTACAAAAAAGCGGGCAGTATTTTTAACTGTGCTGGGGAAGGCAAGTGTGGTTATACCACCCGCGGTGAATTGGCCTACGCTTACGCAAAAATGCTGCTAGAAGATAAACACAAGGGTCACACCTATAACCTCAATGGCGAATCGATTACCCAATCCCAATTGGTGGACTTTATGAACGAGGCGTTTGATGCCAACTTGGTGTATCAAGCGATGACGGTTGAAGCGTTTAAAGAGAACCGAATTGCCGAGCTAGGGGATTTTCTTGGTACTGTGATAGCGGGCATTTACCAAGGTATTTTAGAAGGTAAATCTGATAACCCTAGTCAATTCGCCGCCGCGGCAGGGCGAGAGCACATTCGCTGGGAAGATTACTTTTCCAAGCTAAAAGCTGAGTACAAGCACTAACCGCTGTCTTCTTTAGCTTAATGCCGTCGCTTAACATAAACACCTGTCGACCAAGATGGGCTACAGGTGTTTATCTTTCGTATTGGTTGAACACCATCCGTCTCTATGGCCACCATCATAAGGGCGAGCCAATCCTAAGGAAATCAACTCTTTTGAGAGTGACTTTCCATCCACGTAAACATCGGCAATCAAGCGAAAGTACTTACCGCGCTTCATGCCTCTTAGTTCTATTAAATGCCCCTTCTTTAAAAACGCTCTTGTAAAGTCCCGAGCCATTTTGGCTTGCAACTTCTCGCTTGGGCATTTGCCACGGATTTCGGCGGCGTCGACGCCATTCACTCGAATCGACATGTTTTTGCCAATGATCTGTGGCCAACTATCAATGTCGACTCGAAAGGTGTCGGCGTCGTATACAGATATAATGCGATCTACTACGATCGATTGGGCATACACGAATGGTGTAAACAGCAGCCCAAATAAGATCAAAACGCGGGTCATCTATTGTTACCTCAAAGAGTATTAGCACGTCCTGTGCTGAGCTTATTTTCGTTCAAGTAGGTGAGTTAACACCTTAATATTTCAGCTATTTTAGCGTATTTGCTGAGTCAGTGATAATAAAAAGCCTGAGTGGCTTTTACGCTACTCAGGCTTTAATGATGTTTGTCTAATCGGATTTTATAACGCGTTTTCTACCTTTTCGGCGGTGTCAGCCGACACCCACGCTTTCCAAATTTCTGGATACGTTTCTAAAAAGTAATACATGGCGGTTTCTTCATCCGCTTGATTGTCTTCCATCCAGGCCAATAACTTGCTCATCTGTGGGTTAGTAAAACCACGTTTTTCAAAGTAAGCGTAGGCCAAAGGTTCTTTTTGGGCGAAAGCTTCTGTGGTGATGGTGTATACCGGAGAAGGTGGGTACATGGTCACTTTTGGTGATTGGCAATTTGGCTGCGTGGTGCAATTGCGGTATTCCTCTACGTCCGCACCGGTGCCGAAATCCACTTTGACCATAGGGTATTTGCCCAATACCGGTGTGGGTGACCAGTAATAGCCAAACCAAGGTTGGTGGCGTTCGTAAGCTCGAGAAATGCTGCCTGCTAATCCCGCACCGGAACCTGGGTCGACCATATCAAAACCGTAATCAGCCAGTTTTAGAGCATTAAAAAGGTGTTCTGCGGTAATTTGGCAAGTCCAGCCAGCAGGGCAGCTATAAAACGCGTGTTTGGTTTCACTTTCTGGGTGTTTGAATAGCGCTGCGTGCTTGATCACACCTTCAATGGTTGCCATTTCAGGGTACTGTTTAACAAGATAAGCAGGAACCCAAAAACCTTCTTCACCGCCATTTATTAATGCTTTTCCGGCATAGCGCAAACGCTTATCAGCGACGCCCTTGTCTAAGGCTTCTTTGACACTGTTGGTCCAAAGCTCAGGCGCCACATCGGGCTGGCCTTTCTCGATCATTGAGATGCCAGTAGGCACGCTGTCACCAGGAATCAGTTCGGCATCACATTGATATCCATTGTTAAGAATAAATTGATCAATATGCGCAATCAAACTCGCGGAATTCCAGTTCATGTCCGCTATGGTAAAAGAACCACAGCTTGCGGCGCTGGCATTGACAGAAAAAGCAGACACTAGCAGGGCTGGTAGAAGTGAAGGAAGAATCTTCATTAGGCTGGATTCCTTAATAGTGGACAGAAAACTAAGTATATACACAAGCGATAATAAGAATAAACGAGCGCGTTAAAATCTCTAAAAAATAATAGAAAAACGCACACTATATTTTTAATAAAACCACATCGCAGGGCATTTCTCGAATAATCGGTTCTGAAATAGAAAGAAAAAATTGTCGTAAGGCCGATGATTTATGATGCCCAAAAACCACTAAATCAATGGCTTGTTGTTTAAGGGCGTGCAGAATTTCGTCGTCAATGTTGCCAGAACTAATAAAGTATTTATCAACCAACATCTTATTATCAACCAACATCTTATTATCAACCAACATCTTATTATCGGCAAACAGAGCGCGCATCGCATTAATGGATTCCTCTTCTAAACGCGCTTCAAAGTCGGCCTCATTTATATTCACAAGGCCATCGTAGGTGCCTAAAAAACTTTGATCCACATGCAGCACATGCAATTTGGCGTGGTGTAAGTTAGCCAGCGCACTGGCCTTTTTGAGTATCAAGCTTGATTCTTTAGACAAATCAACGGCGACTAATATTTGTTGGTACATAATAAGCTCCTTAATGAAATAAATGCGCGACCGCGGTGGTGATGCCATAGCCACCAAAGATCAACCAGGTAAACAGAATGACGGCTAAAATAATCGGTTTGATACCCACACCACGGATCTTTGTCAGATTGGTGTCTATCCCCAATGCTCCCATGGCCATGGTGAGTAAAAAGACAGAACTTTGTGTTAACCAATGAACTATTTCTTGCGGAATAATATCGAGAGAGTTAATGCCAGACGCGACCACAAAAAAGACCGCAAACCAAGGGATTGTGATTTGCGTTTTCTCGCTAATAACCCCTTCTTTCACAGCACTTCGTGACAAATAGACGCTTAATGCAATAAGAAAGGGCGCCAGCATCATCACGCGAGTCAGTTTCACAATGACAGAAGTCACCGCTATATCGCTGTTCATGGCGTTTCCCGCAGCAACCACTTGAGCGACTTCATGCACTGTGGCTCCCGTATAAATGCCCATTAGCCTTGGGTCAATATGGAAAAGATGGAAGATGGCGGGGTAAACAAACATGGCGAGAGTGCCAAAAATAACCACAGTTGCCACCGCAACAGCGGTTTGATGAGGTTTGGCTTTCACCACTGGCTCAGCAGCCAAGATGGCCGCGGCGCCACAAATAGAAGACCCTGTCGCCGTTAACATACTGATTTCACGGTCAAGCCCTAATACTTTCATGCCAATAAAAGTACCGCCGATGAAGGTGGTCACAATAATGATGGCATCCGTTACTAGCCCAGGTAGGCCCACTTCAATAATTTGCTGAAAGGTTATAAAGAACCCATAAAAAATAATGCCCAATCTAAGCAGCTTTTGTTGGCTAAATTTGATACCAGGTAGCGCGCTTTTAGGGATACGCTTTTGAAAAAGATTGCCCAACACCATGCCCATTAAAATACAGATCACCAGTGAGCTTATTTGGTAATGCTTAATGACGTTCAAGTTGGCTATTTGAAAAGAAACAAGGCTCATAACCAGCATGACGACTAAACCACTTAAATACTTCATATCAACTCCTGTCGTAGGTAATGAGTCAATTATTATCAATATGGTTATATTCATATATCTTGTAATTATTAACAGGCGTTTGGTTTTTCTAAACGATAGAGGGGGAGAGTGCTTTATTTCCAGTTTTTGCGTCATCAAAACACAAAAAAGACCAAAATCAACAGTATGATTTTGGTCTCTTTTTTCAGTAACAGAGTGCTTTTGGGAATATGAAGGAAGCTATCAAATGTCGATCACGACTTTGCCAATCACTTTTCGGCTAGCAAGGCGGTCGTGGGCTTTACTAACGTCTTCTAAAGCAAAGATTTCAGTATCAAGAATAGGCTTAAGTTTGCCTTCATCTACTATGTTAGCAAGCTGGTTAATATGTGGCCGTGTTGCTCACGTTTATGGTTATTCAGCATAGGGATCAACATAAAGACAACATGCAAGGATAGGCCTTTGAAGTGCACTTGGGTCAAATCAAGATTGAGCAGTGACATTGTGGTTGCAATGTTGGCGTTCAAGGCAGCCGCTTCAAAGGAAGCGTTCAAGTTTTCACCGCCAACTGAATCAAACACCAGATCAAAACCTGCACCAGCGGTGTGTTTGGCAACATAGTCTGCCACACTTTCTTGCTTGTAATTGATGGCTGTGCCACCCAATTTCTCAATCACAGAAACCTGTTCATCGTCACTGATGGTTGCGAATACTTGAGCGCCGAAATAATTAGCAAGTTGCACAGCAACGTGTCCAACACCTCCAGCGCCACCATGAACCAGTACTTTTTGACCTTGTTTGATGCCCGCTCGCATCAGGCCTTCGTAAGCCGTAATGCCGACTAATGGCAATGCAGCGGCGTCACGCATAGAAAGGCTTTTAGGTTTTTTGGCAACCAATTTCGCATCGGCGAGCATGTATTCCGCCAAGGTGCCTGGCAAATCTGCCACTCCACCTGCGCAACCAAACACAAGGCACACTGCGCTTAACGGCACCTGCGTCGTTTGCGCGCATGCATATTATTCCAGCGCTAAAAGCGTTTTCTGAGGTTTATCCTGAACTCAAAATTGACATGCGCATGAGTGATAGCATTGTCGATATGGTGGAAGGTGGCTTTGATGTGGCCATTCGGAATGTGTCATTGAATGATTCTACCTTGGTCGCGCGAAAGTTGGCGGCAGACAAGCGAATAGTGTGTGCGTCACCTGAGTACCTTGAACAATTTGGCGAGCCTAAAAAGCCTCAAGATCTGGTGAATCATCAGTGTATTAATCTTGTTGGTTTAGAGCACTGGGTGTTTGACACGCCTGAAGGGGAAAAGAAAATCCGTATTCAAGGTCCATTACGTGCGGACAATGGCGACTCGATTCGCGACGCTTGTATTGCCGGCATGGGGATCACAATCAGCTCGACCTGGTGTGCCTATCAAGCCTTACAAGAAGGGCGCTTGGTGCAAGTGCTAGAAGAGTATCCATTGTTGCCTGAAACGAACATTTGGGCGGTGTACCCAAGCTCTCGTTTGTTAGCGCCTAAAGTGCGTGTGTTCATCGATTATTTCGCCAAGCGGTTCGGCGATGTGCCTTACTGGGAAAAAGAGCTGAACAATAAGCAAAGAAACTAAAAAAAGAGCAAACATGAGATGCCTCCCTGTTTGCTCTTTTTTCACTCTAGACCATTCAATGGTCTGTCTCAGGCATTGATTAGGCTTTTAAACGCTGATAGATGACGTCTTTTAGAGACGCTCGATCGTGCTTTAATTGGTGCATGGCCTCGTCGTCGATAGGGGCATTGTCTAGCTCAAGATGTCGAATTTCTTGGTCTAAAGCGTGGTAGCGACGAGCGTACTCAGCAAAATTTGAATCCGTCTTATTTAATTCAGAGATTTTTTCTTTGTATTCCGGAAACTCAATGATGATCGCGTGATCTTCACCTAACATAGTATTCTCCTTTCGCTAACAATACGGCTAATTTGAGTCACTTTTTTACCATAGCTGCAATCTCATACAATGGCTAATTTTCTTGCCTATAGACTCAGATGACCATGACTCTATTCGCTACTTAATCCGTGTGTCTTTGAGCCAATATTTGATCGAGAGTACGGCAGATTTCGGCGTTTTTCTCTGGATCAAGCGCGTCGGCGTGCGGAGCAGAAAATTGGCCAATGTCGTTGTCAAAGTACAGGCCACTAGCGTTAGCAAACTCATCTGACAAAGCGGCTTTGGTTAAAATATCAGCCCCATCTTGTAGATTGCCACCAGCGATACCATAGGCTTCCTTGACCATTTTGCTGCCCAGCAATGATTTAGGGTTAACGGCAACAATCACAGGCCCATGTTTGCCTAAAGACTCCGCCATATGACGAGACCACATAGTCAGAGCCAATTTGCTTTTGGCGTACACTGGACCATCTGCGAGTGCGCTTGGGGTGCTCAGCTCAGAGCTTGAAATTGGCGCTTGTGCTGCTGATGATAAGTTGACCACACGACCGTTAGGGGATAACAAAGGCAATAGTTGCTGAGTCAATAAGTAAGGCGCGATCGTGTTGACCATATAACGTACATCCAAACCGTCTTCTGACACCACAACAGGCGCGGTATATACACCAGCATTGTTAATAATGACGTCCAATGTGGAGTGCTTTGCTCGAATCTGTTCCACCAATGAATAGACATCATCCAAACGCGACAAATCCGCTTGATAAGTCTCTATGTTTTGATCCGATAAATGGGCTTTTGCTGAGGCCAGTTTACCCGCACTACGACCGTGCAAAAGAACCGTATGGCCCAGTGATGACAAAGAGTTAGCGGTGGCAAAGCCAATGCCATCGGTAGAGCCAGTAATCAGTATGGTTTTTTTCATGGTGTTACTCCTAACGTAAAAGTGATCTAGCGATGGGACGCAGCCAACCTGTGACATTGATTAAACATAAGTGTAGTGCAGGATAAAGCGTTGCCGTGTTATCTACGCCTATAGGGTTGTTGTCATCAATAACGCTAGAGAATAAAACCATAATAATAGTCTTGATTGTTTTTGATAATACTCGCTTTAAAGCAATCAGTTTTTACTTTTTATGAATAATCAAATGAGCGGGGTTTAAAATGAAAAAAGGCCAGCACGTAGGCTGACCTTTTGTTTGACGCATTCGTGTGCGCTTGTACTCGTTTGTTTAGCGATTATTTCGCGGCAACAAGGATCTTACGAACGATATCAAGCGTTAAATCACCACTTTCAGACAATGCTGTCATGCCAACGTTTTCTAAGTTCGCGATCACTTTATCAATCCCAGCATCATCAATACCGTAATGGGTTAGGTTCGTTACGATATCTAATGAGTTAAAGAAGGCTTCTGTTTTGTTAATTGCCGCTTCGATTTTTTCATCATCAGTCCCTTCTGTGATGTCCCACACACGCTCTGCAAACTGAAGCAATTTAGCGTGTTTTTTCGCTTTGCGTTCGCGCAATAGAGAAGGCAACACAATGGTCAGGGTACGACCATGAGCAATACCGAACAAGGCCGTCAATTCGTGGCCGATCATGTGTGTAGACCAGTCTTGTGGTACGCCGGCACCAATCGCGCCATTTAAGGCATTAGTAGCAGACCAGATGAAGTTTTTACGAGCGTCTAAATCATCGTTGTCACGGTAGGTTACAGGGCCCACTTCAATCAATGTTTTTAGAATGCCTTCACTGGTACGGTCTTGAATTCGCGCGTCCACAGGAACGGTTAAGTATTGCTCTAAAACGTGAATAAAGGCATCAACAACACCATTGGCGATTTGTTCTTTCGGCAAGGTTTTTGTTAAGTCAGGATCCAATAATGAGAACTTAGGAAAAGCCAAAGGTGACATGAATGGGCGCTTTTGACCTTCTAATGTAATCACGCCGCCCATGTTCATTTCAGAGCCTGTTGCTGGCAATGTCGCGACACAGCCAAGAGGCAAAATGTCTGTAACAGGAACCGGTGCAAAGCCGTGAGACAGTAGGCCTGCGTAATCTTCAGGCGCGGCTTTTGCGGCAAGGCCGATGAATTTTGTGCCGTCCATTACCGAACCGCCGCCGACAGCAAGAAGAAAATCTACCTTCTCTTGTTTGGCAATGTTCGCCGCTTTAATCAGTGTGTCAAATTGAGGGTTGGCTTCGATGCCGCCAAACTCAATGATGTCACGAGAAGCCAAAGCAGTACGAACGGCATCAATGGTGCCGTATTTTTTAGCGCTCTGACCACCGAAGGTAATCATAACTTTGGCATCCGCTGGAATAAGGCTGTTTAGTTCAGCGATGCGGTTCTGTCCAAAGACGATGCGAGTCGGGTTGTAATAATCAAAATCAAGCATAGGTTTCCTCGTATGCGATATAGTTACCAAATTTGTCATGCACTATAGTATCAATATAATTGTTTTCATATCCACAAACCGCTTAAAAACATGCATAATCGTACACTCCCTGATATTTGCACGGATGGGTGAGTGTTCTTTCTTAAATGCTCCTTGAATCCTGTCGATTGTTTGCATACTAGAACCTTATTTTTCCTTAAACCGCTCAATAGGCCATCTAACAGCAATGATGAAAGTCGTACGATCAAACCAAATGGATGAGTTTAATCAGTTGATTAAACAAAATGTTCATCACGAAGGATTCACCGAAATGCACATCGAGGGTGTGGGTGTGGTGCAATGGCACCGTGCGCAACGAATGTCGCCCTTTTTGTATGAGCCTATTATTTGCATGATGGGCCAAGGTGAAAAAATTTGCCGGATTGGCGACGCTGCTTTTGTGTATCAAGGGGGCGATTTTTTCATCAACTTTTTGCCCATACCCGTGTACGCCGAGGTGACGAAAGCATCCGCCGAGGTGCCATTTCAATCGGCGGTGATGAGCATCAATTTAATAAAATTGGCCGATATGATTGTGCGCATTGAGCGCCAAGAGATGAGTTTGCGAAAAGCCGTGCCAGAAACGGCGTCCTGTGTGGTTGTAGGTAAAGCCAATGGCGATCTGGTTGAATTGTTTTCACGATTGTTGAAGGTCGCATCGGACCCATTGGAATCCGCCATTTTGGGGGAATCTGTTATTGACGAAATCTACTACCGATTACTCACTGGTGAACACGGTTACGCCTTGCGTCAATTGTTGCATCAATATGGCAATATACAGCCTGTGTCACGAGCGGTGAATCACATCCATAACAATGTCAACAAGATCATCAAGGTGGATGAGTTGGCGTCCATTGCCAATATGAGTAAAACGTCTTTTTTTAACGCGTTTAAAAAGCTCATGCATGTTTCACCCATGCAATACATCAAATCCATTAAGCTACAGAAAGCACAGGCGTTGTTGATTCAAGGTATACAAGCAAACGAAGCCAGCTACCAAGTTGGCTATAACAGCTTTTCTCAATTTAGTCGGGAATATAAGCGGTTTTTTGGTTTTCCACCGTCGCAAACCGCCAGTTAGAAGCCGTATTGTTGGGCAGGGAGAGAGGAGAAATCACGCCCATTCTATAAAAGAAGTATGGGCGAGATTCAAATGGACAAGGGCAATGACCATTAGATAGAAGCGTTATAGGAGCACGTTGGCTTCTTCAAAGACGATTGGTTTGCCATTTTCAGTAATGGAGGCGATGGTCATTTTGGCGGACAAGTATTTGTTACCTTCAGAGTCCAAAATAACTTGATGAAAAACAAATTTGAAGCGAGAAGTTCTTTCTACAAAGGTTTCTACAACAAACTCATCACCGCTTTTTAGAGAGCGTTTGTAATCGAGCTCCGCCTTCATTAAGACAAGGTGAATGCCGCTTTTTGTGATTTGTGCAAAATCCAATCCCTTGGATTTGATAAAAGAGTGACGAGCATGTTCTAAATAATTCTGATAGACGGCGTTATTCACAATGCCTTGTAAATCACATTCATAATCTCTCACGCTAAAAGCAATAGAATGGGGAGCGGTGAGGTTGGTAGACATAAATTTTCCTAAGTATTTTATCGGTCAGATGTACAGTTTTTACCTGATTGCTTTGCCCGCAACAGGTTTTTACGCGCTCTTTCTAAAAACTCTTCCGGCCCTTCTTGGCCCAGTAGAGTCGCAATGCCAACGGATACAGTGACTTGTGGCATGTGAATTTTACTTTGTTTATAACGGATTTTTTGCTCAGAAATTTGTTGCCTAAGCAGCTCAGCGAAACGGTGGGTAAAATCCAAGGTCGCTTCATTAAGGAGTATGCCAAAGGTGCCACCTTCAAACCTGGACATAACGCTTTTCTCTAACGCTAGGGTCTTCATCAGATCTGCGATATAACGGATCAATGCGGTGCCGGCACGCTTTCCAAACTGCTGATTAATGGACGCCAAATTATCAATGTCCAACAAGATAATACTGATGTCGTCTTCGGCGTCTGGAAGCCATTGATACAAGGTGCGTTCAAAGCCTTTTTGATTGCCTAATTGAGTAAGCTCATCGACATCGTTTTGCTTTTTAATGTCGTCTAATTCTGCTTTTAGTTTGGCGAGTTCGGCGTGCACTTGTTCAAGGGATTGATTAAAGTGATTGGCTTTTTGACTGGCAACCAAGGCGCCTTTTTCAAGGTAATTGATCACGCTATCAATGTGTTCTTCTTTGTCGGCGCGCTTTAGGATTTTTCGACTTTTCGCTAACACGGTATTTAGCTCATCAAGCCCTTTACTCATGTCTTTAGAGGAAGAGGCGGCGCTATCAACAATGGATTTTAGCTTTTTTTTCTGGCCATTCCCCTGTTGGAATTCATCTGGCAGCAGAAATTCATGGAATAACTCACGGGATAAGAAACTAGGTAAGTGTCCCAGCTTTCGTAAGGTACCGTCCATGATTTGATTGAGCTTTTGGTTTCTATTAGAAACATACTCATACCATATTCCATAGTTATATGGTGTCGGAGCTACCTCTAGCTTTAACATCATAGGGACTGCTTTTTGCATCAGCTCAGTGGCTTTTGTAGGGCTTTCGTTCTGCATTACTACCTCTATACAGAGAACAACTTACCTAAAAATCCATTCTAAAATGGTAAGAATATGAGCGCGGTACAACGCACTGTTCGCGGTTCTATTAAAAAGCTTGGATGTTATATGCTTAGGGGGAAGCAATAACAATGTAGGTAACACGCTAAGCTATCGGCGTACAAAGTGGAAGCTTTAATCGTGTTGATTTTCTTCAAGGCTGGCCGCCCGAAAATTTACTTTTTATGCCGTCTTTTTCTAACAAATCTTTTAACTTTTGTCGATGATCGCCTTGGATTTCAATGTGACCGTCTTTGACCGCTCCGCCTGTGCCACATTGAGCTTTTAGTTTTTTGCCCAATGTCTTAAGCTCGTCTGGCGTCATAGCAAGCCCTGAAATTAGGCTAACGCCTTTGCCTTTTCGGCCTTTTGTTTCAAGGGAAATTTTCACATTGCCATCGCCAATAATCGCGCTATTTTGGCATTGGCACTGATCAACAGGTTGCTCACAGTCAGGGCAGAGTCGGCCTTGATCGGTAGAGTATACGAGATTGTTTTTTTTCATTTAGGCTTCACTTAATGGGTCTTAATCTTGCTGTATTTTACCATTTATAAAAATATAGATCACACTAGAATTCAACATAAATGAAGCGAATAGCCTAAACTGAATAGATTAAGGTAACAGTGCGTGTGTCATTATGAAAAGTGATATCGATGAGCGTTTAAGAATACAACGGGCTACCGAAGCCAATATTGAGGATATCCTGTCGTTTGAGGCCCGCAACCAGCAATGGTTTGCGCAATTTTTGCCTCAAAAGGTGCTAGAAAAACAAAACAAGCAGTATTTTCAAACGCAGATTTCTGACACCAGAAATACCCTCCAATATCTTATCTATCATCGACATAACAATGTCATAGGTCGATTTTGTGTGCAGCTGCTGGATCGCCGCGCTAAGTCCGTAGAAATCAGTTATCGCATTGGGCAGAGTTTTACAAAGCAGGGGATTGCCCGGTATGTTTTGCGCCGACTCTTGGTGCTCTTTTCGTGTTATGGGGTACAGACGGTTTATGCCTATGTGGGCGACGGCAATGAAGCCTCCATTCGGTTATTGCTCTCTTGCGGATTCTCGCATACCGCCACCGATACCCATTCGATAAAATTACCCACCGGCATTCAAGACAAACTAAGCTTTAAATGGGAAAACAGCGCGGTGCTTCTTTAAACGCTGTTTTTCTTAATAGAGCCTCTTTTTAAGCCACTTTATAGGCTTCCAGTTTTGCTAACACGGCGTTTAACTGATCGTCGAATGGCGCGTTAAAGGTCATGGATTTGTGCGTGTGAGGGTGAAAAAATGTCAGCGAAGAGGCGTGTAACATTAGCCTTTGTTCATCAGGCCACAGTGTTCGGACCACCTTATTAATATGGCGACAGCCATAACAAGTATCGCCCACTAATGGGTGAAACTGATGCTTGAAGTGACGTCTGATTTGGTGCTTTCGTCCTTGCTTTGGCGAGGCTTCAACCCAACTTAAGCGCATGGCATCGTAACGACTAACCGGTACAGGAAGCTGATAATGCTGCACACAAACAAACTCGGTTTGTGCTTCTTTTTCAGTGCCTTCGATTTTGAACCGAGACATGCCTTTTTGTTCGTTCAGCTTCGCCAATGGGTAATCAATCACACCTTGATCAGGACAAAAGCCGCGGACTAAACAATGGTAGGTTTTCGCCGTGGCCGCATTGGCAAATTGCTCCGATAAATAGCGTGCAGTTTGTGGCGAAAAGGCCATGACCAAAACGCCAGATGTGCCTCTGTCTAATCGGTGAACCGGAAATACCCAACGACCGGTTTGATCTCTTAATCGCTGAACCACGGCATCTTCTTCGGTTTTATCCAGCTCGGTTCTGTGGACTAACAAACCTGCCGGCTTATTAACCACAACCAAGTATTCGTCTTCAAATAAGATCTCTAGGTTCATTGCGCGACTTCTGAGAATTGCTTGATTTTATCCATGCCAATATCAACGAGGGATTGCATGGCTTCGGCGCTTGCCCAAGCAACGTGAGGCGTCAGCAAGAAGTTCGGTAGTTCGGTCAGCTTTTGCAGTGGATGATCAACTGGCATTGGCTCTTGTGTGGCAACGTCAAAGCCTGCGGCGGCAATTTTGTGTGTGGTTAATGCATCAATCAAGGCGTCTTCATTGACCAAGCCACCACGGCCGGTGTTTAACAACACACAGTTGGGCTTCATCATTTTAAATTCATCATAAGACAGCATATTGGCGGTGTTGTCGGTTAATGGGCAATGTAAGGTAATCACATCGGCCAGTTTCAACGCCTGTTGAAACCCTGTGTAACCTGGGCGCACTGTGGTGGCATTTTTGTGCTCAACAAAGAGAACCTTCATGGAAAAAGCGGCGGCAATGTTCGCGACTTTTTGCCCCAAATTACCCTTACCAAATATGGCCATGGTGGTATTGGCCAAATCTTGAATAGGGTAATCCAAAAAGCAAAAATACTCGGATTTAGCCCAATGCCCTTTCTTTACATCATCAAGGTAGGAGACCAGGTTGCGGCGCAGCGCCAATAAAAGAGAGAAGGTGTGCTCAGGAACACTGATGCCGGAGTAGCCTTCCACGTTTTGCACTGCGATGGCTTTTTCTTCACAGGCAAGCTTATCAACATTGTTGGTGCCCGTGGCCATGACTTGTACTAATTTAAGGGCGCTTGTTGACTCGATGGCCGCTCGGTCGACCACCACCTTGTTGGTTAGTACTATGTCGGCGTCTTGAATTCTTTGGATTACTTGATCGGCGCGAGTGTTTTCGAATTCAACCACCTGAGTGATGCATTCTGGGTACACCAGATTGACGCTGTTAGGGAAAGAGCCACGATCTAAAAATACGGCTTTCATTGTATTTTCTCTTTGTCTAATAATGGAATGAGGTAGGGTAGAATATTCTTTAATACTTGTTTTTGACCTTCCGCTGTAGGATGTAACCCATCTTGCTGCATCAGTTTTTTATTGAGTGCAACATGTTCTAGCATAAACGGCAGATACGTAACATCATATTGATCTGCAAGTGTTTTATACAAACCAAAAAACATGTCTGTGTAGCGCTTGCCATAGTTTTGTGGAATCCGGTTACCAAGTAATAAGACCTGAGCACCGGCTTGCTGAGCTTGCTCAATCATTACGCCTAAGTTCGCGCGGGTCTGGTCAAGAGGATAACCCCGTAAGGCATCGTTCGCACCAAGCTCTAAAATCACCCAATTTGGCGTGTATTCTTGCAATAATGAAGGGAATCGAGACAGCCCACCTTGACTGGTTTCGCCACTCACACTGGCGTTATTGATGGTCACATTGGGGTAAGAATGTGCAAGTGAGTTTTTTAATAAACTAACCCAACCTTCTTGTTGTCGTAAATTATGAGCGGCACTGAGACTGTCTCCCATAACCAGCAATGAAGAAGCGTGCGCTACGCCAAGAGACAATATCAAGAGAATTGAACTCAACAGAAGCCGTATTTTGAATGGCATAAGAAACCTTAAGTGAGAATACTGTTTTATGGATAAAATTACCGCACTTCAAACACACAATCTAACACACACGGTAACGTCTAAAACCGGAAATTTGACCATATTGAAAGGAATCGATATAGAAATCAAGGAGGGAGAGTCGGTTGCCATTGTTGGAGCGTCAGGCTCAGGGAAGTCTACGCTGCTTGGTTTGCTTGCGGGATTGGACCGTAATACGGCAGGAGAGATAACCCTTTACAATCATTCCCTAACGTCATTAAGCGAAGAAAAACGCGCGTTGCTACGCGGTCAGTATGTGGGCTTTATTTTTCAATCTTTTCATTTGTTGCCCAGCTTAGAAGCCGTTGAAAACGTCATGCTTCCTGCAGAATTAAAAGGTGACAAGCAAGCACGTCAAAAAGCGGAACACCTCCTTGAGCAAGTCGGTTTATCGCATCGATTAACCCATTACCCTCGTCAACTTTCTGGTGGCGAGCAACAAAGGGTGGCCATTGCGCGAGCGTTTGCCTCCGAGCCTAAAATCTTATTTGCTGACGAACCAACGGGCAACCTGGATGAAGAAAATGGCAAAACCATCATTCAGTTGTTGTTCGATTTGAATCGCTCTCAAGGCACAACGCTGATCATGGTGACCCATGACAATACTTTGGCGAGCATGTGTGACCGCCAGTTAATTATGTCTGCTGGGCAACTTAAGGAAGGCAATCTATGAGTTTTGCTCTGCGCTTTATTCTTAGAGAAATACGCAGCAGTGAGGTGATCACGCTCATCATAGCGCTGATTATTTCTGTGGGGACTGTGACCTCGATTAGCTTGTTTGTTGACCGCTTGCAGCTCTCCTTCGAACAAGAGTCGGCCAATTTACTGGCCGCTGATCGGGTGGTGCGCTCAGATCAACCGATACAAGAGAGCTGGAAATCTCACGCCACGGAACAGGGGCTTGAACAAGCCGAGCGCACCTCGTTTGCCACTATGATTTTCGCGAATGACAAACTGCAACTGTCGCAAATCAGTGCGGTGAGTGCGAGTTACCCATTAAAAGGGCAGTTTTTAGTCGATGATGCCTTATTTGCCCAAGGCAACCCTTCTACCATAGCCCCTGCCAGTGGGGAGATCTGGCTCTCGTCTCGTTTGGCCAGTTTGTTGGCGGTAAAAATAGGGCAAATGGTCGAAGTGGGCGATGCCAAATTGCGTGTGTCTAAATACCTTGTATTGGACCCAGGCTCTAGTACTTCTGCGTTTGCTGTCTCGCCACGGGCGGTGATGAATGTGACTGATTTGGCCGCGACCCATGTCATTATTCCTGGTAGTCGAGTGCGCTATTCATTGTTGCTCGCGGGTGACCGAGACGCCTTGCAGCAATACGAAACTTGGATTGAGCCGCAACTGAAAGAGGGTCAACGTTGGCAAACACCCAAGCAGAAAGGCCAAAGCATCGGCCAAACCATAAATAAAGCCGAGTCCTTCTTATTATTGGCGGGGACCTTGGCTGTGGTGCTGTCTGGTGTGGCAATGGCCTTGGCCTCGGCACGCTTTGTAAAACGCCATTTAATGCAGGTTGCTGTGTTAAAAACGTTGGGGGCAACCCCTCGCATACTCGCAAAATTATTTTCGTTGCAGCTGTTTATCTTATTTGTGGTGGGCGCATTAGGTGGCTTGATCAGTGGTTGGTTTATTCAAGAAGGGATTTCGTCACTGCTTTCAAGCTTAATGACAACCACCTTGCCGGAACCATCCATTGGCAAACTTTGGCTTGGGGTGACGACGGGCTTTATCTCGTTAATTGCTTTTTGCTTGCCGCTGATGATTCGGCTGATTCAAATTTCACCGCTGTCAGTGCTGCAGCCTTCTGCACGAGTGGAAAAGAACGCCTTGGTTATCTACGTGGTGGGCTTTGTTGGACTCTATGGTCTGATGTGTTTGTACACCCAAGGCTTTATGCTGCCAAGTATTATGACGCTGGCCATTGCCGGCGTCGGTTTGGTGGTGTCGATTCTTGGCTGGGGGATGTTTAAGTTAGGTCGATGGGCGACTTCTGGCGCGACCAGTGGTTGGCAAATTGGCTTGGCTTCTTTGTATCGCCGCCTGACTCCTAATTTGTTCCAATTATTGGTGTTTACCTTAATCATTATGCTGGGGCTTATTTTAGTTGGCATAAAAACCAGCTTGGTATCCGATTGGCAAGCACAACTGCCGGAAGACGCTCCGAATCACTATTTATTTAATGTGCAAGCGGATCAGGTTGCCGGCATTAACGACATCAGTCAGCGATTAAATCTCTCGTCATCAAGCTGGTTTCCTATGGTGCGAGGCCGAATCACGAAAGTGAACGATGATTTGGTGGAGACACTGTACCCCGAAGGCACGCCTGAACCTGAGTTGTTTGAACGCGAAATGAATTTAACCTGGGCCGATCATGTTGGTGAGGGCAATCAAGTTGTCGCGGGGGATTTTCATGATCAAGGTATTTCATTAGAGCAAAAAACCGCCGCGGAAGCGGGCATCAAAATGGGCGATAAGCTCACGATTAGTATTGGCGGCCTGCATTATACGTTGCCGGTGACATCCATTCGTACGGTCGATTGGGGAAGTATGCGACCTAACTTTTATGTCATTGTGCCGAAACAAACTTTAGCAAATTCCCCCGCGAATTTTGTCAGCAGCTTTTTCATTAAACCGGATCAGGCGCAGGCTTTTTATCAAAATATGTCCCGTTATCCTACTGTGTCTATTTTGAATGTGGGGGACTTGCTTAAGCAAATTCAGACCATCATTGCGCAGCTTTCTCAAGCGATTCAGCTGGTGCTGCTGTGTATCTTAGCGGCAGGCGCCTTGGTGTTAATCGCAAGCATTGGTTCCACCTTAGAAGAGCGCCGTGAAGAAGGCGCTTTGTTAAGAGTGCTGGGGGCAAAAGCCAGCTTGGTGAGACAAGCTTTGATCGTTGAATTCGGCTTTCTTGGTTTGTTTTCTGGCGTGATTGCCGCGCTAGGTGCGGAGGCTTCCTTGTACGGCGTGCAAACCTTTGTCTTTAAGTCTGCGGTTAGCTGGCACCCGCTACTTTGGGTACTTGGCCCATTAATCGGGGTGATCTTGATAACGAGCATTGGTGTCTTCGCAAGTCGAACTGTGTTAAAAGTGCCGCCTATGCACCTGTTGCGTGATTTTTAATGGCAATTTAACAAGACAATTTACATAAGACAATTTGGTTTATCGATGTTTGTAGAAAAAAATGGCTATATCATTAGTCGCCATACCAAAGAAGTAAACGGACAGCTCGAGATGAGCTTGTTCGTGAAAACACCGGAAGGCACAGTGCAGGTATTACCTGACCGCCAATTTAGTACGTTTTTCAGTGATGCTCCGCGTCACTGTTTTCCAGACAGCCTGCGCGGTGTTCGTGTTAGTGAGCCCAGTTATCGGGCCTTTAATGATCAATATGTCACCTTGATTCAAAGTAAGAGCTTGGTGCTGCATCAGCAAATGGTCGCACTGGCTAAGAAAAATGGCTTTTCTGTGTACGAAGAAGACATTAAAGCCCATAACCGCTATCTCATGGAGCGCAACATTCGTGGCAGTGTTCGCTTTATTGGGATTCCAGACAGCAGCGGTCTGCGTTATACCAAAGCTAAGGTGATTCCCGGTGAGTGGCGTCCTGATTGGACCGTCTGGTCGCTGGACATTGAAACCTCTGTGAGCAAAAACTGCTTGCTCTCCATTGGCATCACTTCTAACCAGCAGCGCATTGCTTTTGTGGTGACAGATCAAGCGGTGAACACCGACGTTATTAAAGCCTATCAGAATGAAAAAGACCTGCTGTTGGACTTCATTCGTTACGTCAAAAAGTATTCGCCTGATATTTTTATTGGTTGGAACCTGATTGGTTTCGATCTGAACTTTATCAATCAGCGCTGCGAGCGCTTGGGTATTCGCCCTGCTTTTGGGGTGAATGGTGAAACATGGCGAATTCATTCGTCGGATAACCAAGGCAAATATTTTGCGAGCATTCCTGGGCGGGTCGCGCTGGACGGCATCACCTTACTGAAAGTGGGGGGGTATCATTTTGAATCTTACAGCCTGAACAACGTAAGCAAAGAAATTTTACAAGATCAGAAGTTGTTACAGGGTGGCGACCGTTGGCAAGAAATCGAACGCTTACACCAAGAAGATTTACAAGGCTTTGTCGATTACAACTTGCAAGATTGCGATCTGGTGCTGAAGATTTTCGAAAAGCTCAAACTCATCGAATTACAGCAAACGCGCGTGGACTTGACCGGCATTCCTTTCGAACAGACTGGCGGTTCGGTGGCGGCGTTTGAAAACTTGTATCTGCCTAGGCTGCATAAAGCTGGATGGGTAGCGCCCGCTTGGCATGACGACGTCTTTGTTCCAAGTCCAGGGGGCTTTGTGATGTCCTCTATCCCTGGTTTGTACAAGAACGTATTAGTATTCGATTTTAAGAGTCTGTACCCCAGCATTATCCGAACCTTTTACATTGATCCGCTTGCTAGAATCACCGCAGGGCAACAAAAAAAAGCGCTGCAACACAGCGATGCTATTGAACCGCAAGAGCCTGATGACCCGACAGAGACCTTAGTGCCTGGTTACTTAGGCGCGCACTTCAATCGCAAAGAAGCCATTCTGCCAGAACTGGTGACTGAGCTTGCTCAGGCAAGGGAAAAAGCCAAGCAAGAGGGTAATGATATCCTAAGCTACGCGATCAAAATCATCATGAACTCTTTCTATGGTGTACTAGGCTCTAATGTTTGTCGTTTTTACCACGCTGAGCTTGCCAGCTCGATCACCATGCGCGGCCATGAGTTGCTAGGGCGCACTCAGCAATGGATGGAAGAACGCGGTGCAAAAGTCATCTACGGGGACACGGACTCTATTTTCATTACCTTAAATGATCAAGAAACCGACCAAAGAGTCTTGGGGCAGCGTCTTTGTGACGATATGAACGCCTTTCTGACTCAGTGGTGCCAAGAGTACGCGCATTTAGAATCTTATTTAGAGCTTGAGTTTGAACGGGTTTACGACCGCTTCTTTATGCCAACCATTCGTGGCCAAGAAGAGGGCAGTAAAAAACGCTATGCTGGCTTGTCTGATGGTAACTTGGTCTTTAAAGGGCTAGAAGCCGCTCGTACTGACTGGACCCAATTGGCTCGAGAGTTTCAGCGTGAGCTTTTCAAGAAAATCTTTAACGATGAAAACCCCATTGATTATATTCAGGACACGGTCAATAGACTCAAGGCAGGGGAGTTTGACGAACAGCTGATTTACAGTAAGCAGTTGAGCAGACCGCTGGCGTCCTATAAGAAAAACATTCCTCCTCACGTAAGAGCGGCCGCTATGATAGACGCGAAAAGAGCGGAACTTGGACAGCCTCTTGAATACGATAAAGGGCGTAAACGAGTGAGTTATCTTTATCAGCGTCGTGGGGTTGTGCCTTATGAAAGCGCTGCTGATCTGGTGGATTTGGATTACGAACATTATATTAGTAAGCAGATAGAACCCATCGCAGACAGCATATTGACGCACTATAAATCCAGTATGGAAGCCATTTTGAGTAAGCAAATCTCGCTTATCTAATGGCCCTAAAATTGTCTATTGACTGCGTTTAGGTCAATAATAAAGCCGTACTGTATAAATATACAGTACGGCTTTTTCTGTCACTTTCTTAGGCTGATGGCTTAAAGAAACAACCGAGCCATCACAGGGCAAAGAGGCGCTTTGTATTGGCCATTGTGTGCGCGACAAGCTCGTCCTGAGACAGATCTTTTAATCTAGCAACTTCTGCGGCGACCCAAGGCAAGTATTTCGGGTGATTCTTTTTCGGTCTTGGACGAATGTTTCTTGGCAGTAAGTAAGGCGCGTCGGTTTCTAGCAGCAAACGATCTAGGGGAATGTGTGGCACCGCTTGTTGCAATGACAATCCTCGTCGCTCATCACAAACCCAACCTGTTACGCCAATATGCAGACCTAATGCTAAATAGTTCTCCAGTTGCTCTATGCTGCCAGTAAAACAATGGATAACGCCTGTTATTTGTTCTCCTCCGATCGCGCGTAACAGAGCGACCATCTCTTCATGGGCGTCACGTTCATGCAAATACAGCGGTAAATTATGCTGCAAAGACAATTCAATTTGTTCCTGAAAGGCGTAGCGTTGCTCATCTGGCGTTGAATAATTACGATTAAAGTCCAGCCCCGTTTCGCCAAGTGCGATTGGGCGGTTATGTTTTATCATCTGCGTAAGCTCATTGGCGCTGTTCGAATGCCAACTTTTTGCCTGATGCGGATGACAGCCAAAGGTTGGCCACAGGGAAGGATGTTCTAAGCACAAGGTCTGTAAAAACTGACTTTCTTCCAAGTCTGACGCAATGCAGACCATGCCTTCGACCCCAGCCTGTTTACTTTGCTCTATGGTGTCTTCTATATCTTGCAAAAAGAAGTCGTGTTGGATATTAACGCCGATGTCGATCATTATATTTGGTAAATCTCTTTGGCTGCTTTTAGGCTGTCTATGTAAACTTGGCGAAGCTGATTACTGGATAAGCTTTTCTGTGCTAATTGCTCAAAAGGAATCTTCTCCCAACAACCTGACTCATAGTTTTTAGCCACCGCTAGAATGCTGCCTAAATGCCCTTGATGATGGCTTAGCGCCACGACTAGACTTTCATCCAATGGCAGATCTTTTAAAATCTCTTCCATCGGAGAATCAAAGAAGCTAGGCAGGTAAGAAAACAAGCCAACCAAAAACGCCCCTTCTAATTTTGGGTAAATCGCTTTTGCAATGCCATCACACAAACAAGCCCGGTTCACCGCCATGGAGAACAGACAATCCGGCTTACCATCAATACTGCTGAACATGGCTAACGTGACCCATTTGATTAGGTCCTTAATGCCAATTATCTCAATCGCCCGTTGTACGTTATGCACGTTAAATTGACGGTGATACATCACACTCTTGGTCAGCTTTAATACTCGATAGGACAAGGTGACGTCTTTTTCTATGGCCGCTGAAATATCGCGGATCGAAGAACGGCCATCTTGCAGGCGAGTGAGTAAGTCAATCAAGATCAAGCGATAACCGGGGACATTGCTGCCTCTCACAGGAACGCTCTGGGACAAAAAGTCACCACTAAACCAACTCGCGTGAGTATGAGTGTCGATTTCTCGATGTTGCTCTTGCGTTTTAATATGGCTAATCCATATCTCTTTATGGGCAAGCGCTTGATGACGGTCCACGTGCAAAACATGACTCACATCGTATTTGTTAAGGCTAAGCTCAACAAATGAAAAGTAGTCAAAAAAAGGCGTGCCAAAAAACTTAAGCGAAAAATTGGTTAAACCTAACTGATAGCCATCTAAGCGCAGTCCAGACAGACGATCGCTGTCTCTTTCTGGGACCAACTCTGCGGCGTCAAAAAACAGCACAAAGCGCAATGCGGAAGGTGGTGTAGGAAGGTGTTCTACCTCATGAATTGAAACAGTGATAAAGATCGGTTGATGCTTTATGACATCAACAATACTCAAGTCCGTAAATAATAAACTTAAGAAAGAATCCTTTTTTTCTTGCTCCATGTTGTTGAGATGAAACAAATTATTCGCTTTGACCGACAATTTGCTGTCGACGACAGCTTGGCGGCTAAAAAGAAAATTGTTACTGATCATTAAATTGTCTCTGTAAGCGCAGTTTGTATAAAAATTTACTGTAACGGATAGCCGAATACAATATCATGGTTGCTATTAAATAGATCCCATATAAGAAAACCATTGGAGTAGCATATGGCCGGCATGTTGGACGCCGTAGATCAAAGAACTAAATTGGTCGGTGAGAACCGTTTGGAACTTCTCATGTTCCGCTTAGGTGGAATGCAAACGTTTGCCATCAATGTGTTTAAAGTCCAGGAAGTGGTTCAGCTTCCTAGGCTAAATTTAATGCCCCATCGTCACCCTTCGGTGGCCGGTGTGACGCATTTTAGAAATCGAACCATTCCCGTGATCGATTTGTCTGAGTCCATTGGCATGAGACCGATAGACCGTAGCCAACCTTGTAACTTAATTGTGACCGAGTACAACAACACAGTGCAAGGTTTTATGGTTGGCGAAGTTGATCGCATTATTAATATGAATTGGAACGAGATTCTGCCACCGCCTGACGGTACCGGTAGACAGCATTATCTAACGGCGATTACGCGCGTTAACGAACGCTTGGTAGAAATCATTGACGTGGAAAAAGTTCTGGCGGTGATTTCACCTTATGACACCAGTGTCAGTGCCGACGTTATTGATACTAAGCTGCTGAGTCAAGCAACGGATCTTGAGGTGCTGGTGGTCGACGATTCTTCCGTTGGTTTGTCTCAATGTCAGTCCACGCTCGACTTCATGGGCATTAAGGTGCATACCGCCACCGACGGTAAAAAAGGCTTGGAAAAACTCAAAGGCTGGGCAGATCAGGGAGAAATCGTCCCCGAGAAGTTACTTATGCTGATTACAGACGCCGAAATGCCGGAAATGGATGGTTATCGATTAACCCGTGAAATCCGCGAAGACCCTCGATTAAAAGATCTTTATATTGTGCTTCATACTTCATTAAGTGGCAGCTTTAATAAAGCCATGGTACAGAAAGTTGGCTGTGATGATTTTTTATCTAAGTTTCAGCCAGATAAGCTCGCTGGCGTGATTCAAGAACGCATTCGCGATGTCATGGCACGCAAATAGTGTGTTCGTGCGTTAAAAAAAACAGGCTTAATGCCTGTTTTTTTGTCTTCTTAATGTCTCTTGCCAATTAGTGCTTTTAATTTGTCTTTTCAACCTGTTTAAGAATGCCTTGTATCTCGTTAGGCTATTTGTTTTTGACATTATTTTTTAGGTAACAACCGTGGAACTGCAACTGCTTATTTTGTTATTCATCATTGGAGGCGTCGCTGGGGCCTTGTACGCCACCACTCAAGTCTCCACACCTTTGTTTATTGTCTCTGCTGTGCTGCTATTTTTACCCGCATTAGGCGTAGAGCTGAGCGGGGTGTTGCTCCCGGTCATCGCCACCGCCGTCGTTTCTTTTATTCCTATTCTGTTGCTTGAGTGGGTTAGGGATATGAAAGAACGTAAGGTCGACTCTGTCGTTCTGATAGCCTTGTCTCCTGGTGCGGCGATGGGCGGTGTCATTGGCGCGCAACTGGTGTCTTTTATGTCGCCGATTTATTTCAAAGTGGCATTAAGCATACTTGTCTTATTGCTGGTGTATCGTGGTTGGTTAAGCGCTCGCCAGCGTTTGCAAAACACAAATAATGCGTATTTAGGTAATCTAAACAGCCACGCTTTGCGTATGCCCATTGGTTTGTTTATTGGTGTTGTCAGCATGATGGCTGGTGGCGCGGGTAAAATCATGGCAGAGACTGTGTTAACCAAATCGTCGGTGGATGACGAACATAGACATTCGACGGCGGTAGGTGTGGCATTGTTTGTTTCCATTGCGGCCATGGTCGGGTTTTCATTTCCAGCCATGCCATTGAGTCTGCCTAATACGGACGGTTTTATTGGCGGCATTCAGTTGCTGTCGTGCTTGGTCTTGGCGGTTAGCCAGATGTTGTTCTATCTGTTGTGCCGTGAGAAAGGAAACCGCTTAGATCGCCTGGTATTAACCATAGGTTTTGTTCTCTTTATGTTGATTGCGGCATCCAGAGTGTGGCTGATGGCGTTTTAATGAGCGCGTTCAGTTACTTTTATTCTGACCCTCTTTATAGCGGGTCTTTCTAGAGTGTCTTTCTTGCTCGTGCAGCAGATAGCAGTAAGCTATTAACAGGATTGAAAATTCACAGGCTATGACGATTTCTATTGCTTCGTTTAACGATATAATAGCCCTCTAATATGACGAAAAGGTTTATCATGAAAAGCTCACCAAAATACGGCGTACTAATGATTAATTTAGGCACGCCAGATGCACCTAAAGCACCTGAAGTGCGCACGTTTCTAAGAGAGTTTTTGTCTGACAAGCGAGTGGTAGATTTAAATCCTCTTATTTGGAAGCCGATTTTAAACCTGATTATTTTAACGATTCGCCCAGCCAAGGTGGCCAAGGTTTACCAGCAGGTCTGGATGGAGGAAGGTTCTCCATTGTTGGTGCTAGGTAATCGATTAAAGAATCGTATCGCTGCGGCTCTTGAAAATCGCTTCGATCACGGAATTCCGGTAGAAATGGCGATGACGTACGGTAATCCAAGCATGGAAAGCGCCGCGAATAAATTGCGGGCTGCGGGCGCGGATAAAATTCTAGTCGTGCCTATGTACCCACAATTCTCGTCCACCACAACTGCGGCGGGGTATGACAGATTAATGAGTTCGCTGAAAAAATGCCCTCATTGGCCTGCATTGCAGCTGATTCAAGATTATGCGGATCACCCCTTATACATTAAAGCGCTGGCCAATTCAGTGCGAACGCAATGGGCAAAGCAAGGCGAACAACGCCATCTCGTGCTGTCTTATCACGGCATTCCAAAGCGCTATGTTTCAAACGGTGATCCATACGCACGACGCTGCGAAAACACCAGTACGTTAGTGGCAGAAGCATTAGGGTTAAGTGACAGCGAGTGGACGCATGTTTATCAATCTCGCTTTGGTCGCGAAGAATGGTTGAAGCCTTATGCAGATGCGACGCTTAAATCCATGCCTGAGATGGGCATTAAACGCATCAATGTCATCAGTCCAGCCTTTTCCATTGACTGCATTGAAACCTTAGAAGAAGTCACTCTAGAGCTTGGTGATGAGTTTAAGCAGCATGGCGGACAGGCTTTTGATTACATTCCTGCACTAAATGATAGCGATGACCAATTGGCTCTGTACCTTGATTTGATCGAGCAAAATACGCAACAGTGGACACAATAACATTGACAAAGCTTTCTCAACAGAAATTCCCTATTATCGCCTTTGATGCCGATGATACTTTATGGCGCAATGAAGATATTTTCGTTTCTGCACAAGGTGAGTTCATTGAACTGCTCTCTCAATATCATGATGAGCAGTACATTCGTTCGCACCTAGGCGATGTGCAAATTAGAAATTTGAAGCATTTTGGCTATGGCATTAAGGGTTTTACGCTTTCTATGATAGAAACCGCGATAGAGCTGACAGAAGGCCGTGTTACAGGCCATCAAGTACATAGTATTATTGAGCTTGCTCGGCGTATGCTTGAGGCGCCCATTGAATTACTCCCAAGCATCAAATCCGTGCTTGAACAGCTGCAAGCGGATCATAAATTGATGATTATTACGAAAGGGGATTTATTGGATCAGGAGAGCAAAGTAGCACGCTCTGGCTTAGCCCCGTTTTTTGATATTATTGAAGTTGCTAGCGATAAAACGCCTGAAGCCTATGAAAAAATACTCAGCAAACACAAGATTTCCAGAAAAGAGTTTCTCATGGTCGGCAATTCCTTGAAATCCGATGTCTTGCCTTTGTTCGATATTGGCGCCGCCGCAATTCATGTGCCTTATCACACCACATGGGCTCATGAAGAAGTCTCTGAGCAAACTTTAATAGAATACCCTCAGTTAGTGACGTTGGAGTCTATTGCGTTACTGCCTAAGTGGTTATCACAACATTCATAAAAGGTATTAAGTATGCGTTTTCTGCCATTATTATTGTCTGTTTTTTTACTCACAGCGCCATTGGCTCAAGCACAAGATCAAGACAGCGACAGCAAGCTGGACAGTGCCAAAGCCAAAGCCTCAGAAATGTGGGACAAGACCAAAGAGAAAGCTTCTGAATACGGTGGTATCGCTGTCGATAAAAGCAAAGAGTACGGCGGCATTGCTGTTGATAAGAGCAAAGAATATGGTGGTATTGCCGCTGAGAAAACCAAAGAAACCAGCGCAGAAGTATGGGATAAGATGAAAGAGCTGGGGTCTGAAGCGGCCGATAAAAGCAAAGAAGGCGTGCAGAAAATACGAGCAGCGGCAGGCCAATAGCCTGTGGCAACAACCGATGTAAATCTCAGAAAAATAGGCATGTGTTGTAATGAGTCAAAAGGATGACAACAATAAAATCTCAGCAAATTACTGGGAGCAAGAGTTTATCTCACAAGATAATGCTCAGTTAGTTACGCCTAATGTTCGTTATAGATGCCCAAAGTGTGAGAGTCTATTGGTTCACAAAGAAGGGAAAAACGGGTTGTTTTGGGGCTGTGAGTCCTACCCAAGCTGTGATTATACCGCCAATGATGAAGCGGGTAAGCCAGTCAGGGCAAAGCGATTTCTTTGCCCCGCTTGCCAATCTCCGTTACGTCGAAAGACCTTTAAAGACAATGTGTTCTGGGGTTGCAGTGGCTACCCAGAATGTAAGGTCACCGTGGAAGATGACCATGGTGTCCCGTCTAGTACCAAAAAGTACCCATGTCGTGAGTGTGGGCACTATTTGGTTCGTAAAAAAAGTAAAAATGGTTATTTCTGGGGGTGCATTGAGTACCCCAAATGCACACACACATTAAACGATGATAAAGGCTTGCCAGTATTACGGCGTAAACGCTGAGCCGCTTTAATGTTTGTTTTCTATGGCCATGAGCGCCGCTTCCAAATTTTTGTAATCAAACAGAAAGCCTTGTTCTATCAGACGCTTAGGGTGCGCTTTGACGCCATGAGTCAGCAGCGAGCTCATTTCTCCAAATAACAGGCGCAAGAGCATGTTCGGCGTGGTGAAAACAGCAGGGCGCTTGAGTACGTGGGCATAGCACTTAGCAAATTCTTTTTGCGCAACACAGTCGGGGGCGGTGAGGTTATAAATGCCATCGAAGCGTGGATCTAGCATGGCGCTTACAATCCCTTTTAATACATCTTGAAGGTGTACCCAGGAAAATCCGTGATTACCTCGACCTATTTTTCCTCCCAGTCCGCATAAATAGGCCGGTCTCATTTTGCTTAAAGCGCCGCCATTCTTGCCAAGGATAACGCCAAGACGAAACACCACGGTTCTTGCTCCTAACTCGGAAAACTCGAAGGCCGCCGCTTCCCATTTGTCACACAGTTCATGGGCAAAGCCTTTGTCAGGCTCACTGAATTCATCCACTTCAGCATTGGAATGGCTGCCGTAATAACCAATGGCCGACATAGAAATAACAGTATGGGGCGTTTTCACCAGTTGCTCTTTGACGCTTCTCGTTAAGGTGACACGGCTTTCATAGAGGCTTTTCTTGCGTTTTTCTGACCAAGGTTTGTCAGCGATGCCTTCCCCTGCAAGATTGATAAACACGTCCATTTGCTGATCAAGCTCGTGCAATGTCTCTAACGTGTATTGTGTGATATTAGGTGCCAATCTGATATCGACATGTCTGACTAAGGCAAACAGCTGATGGCCTGACGATTGCAGTAACGCCGTCAGAGCTGTGCCAACAAAACCCGTTGCACCGGAAATAAGAATTTTCATCTAAGCGCCTATTGTTTGAGAGTTAACCAACTGGATACGAAAAAAATATGAAATAGGATCAATCACTTCTGAATTTTAGCCAAATGTTAGGATTTAACCGGAATATTTAAAAGCCTGGTAAGCTTTTTCTTTTAACGCCTTCTTTTTCTAAGGTAGGATGGCTAAAATGGGGAAGCTGAAACATTAGGTATCAAAATGCTACACAATGAATACGATCACATCATACTTCTTGCTCACGGCAGTCCAGACCCATTATGGAAGAAGCCGTTTGAAGCCTTGTATGAACAAGCTGTTGAATTTTACGGCACAGAACATTCCAGCTTAGCTTTTATGGAATTAACCACACCGACGTTAGAAGACGTGGTGGGGCAGCTAGACGAGAAAATTAAGACAGTCGCTGTTTTGCCTTTGTTTTTTGCTGTAGGTCGTCATTTACGTCACGACGTTCCCGCGCAGATCGCCGCCCTGCAAACTGAGCAGTTACGCATTGATCTGTTGCCACCGATCGGCGACGATGAACTGGTTAAGCAGGCCATGTATACCGTCATTGCGCGCCATTTAGGACGAGAAGAATAATGTCATTTTTATTGCTGATCTCTGGAGCACGGAATGCTGTTTAAACATTTACCTGACGAAATATTTCAGGCGCTGTCCGGCTCCAATCGCGCCTTGATAGAGGCTGTGTTATACGATCTTGCGGATGTGTTTTACGATCATGCGGAAGACCCGATAAAAGAAAAGTCGGCCATCATTGAGTCGATTGAAGACACCTTGCACAAGCTCGAAACGCTGGCTTGGCATGATGATCAAAAAGAGCCCTTTGAGTCCCCCAAAACGATCCATGATTATGCCCTTCGGATTTACCATCGTTTGGTGAACACCGGTTGGCTGGTTGAAGAACAAGAGCTTTACCGGATTAGCGTGCTAATGACACCGCAAATATCCATGTTACTGCGCTCTCTTGTGGAAATCAGTCGTCACGGAAAGCGCAATTATGGCGCCACCGTTCTGAGCATTTTAAGCAACCTTGAATCCGTAGCGAAATACCCTAAAGAGCGCGGTGTGACCTTGAGCCAATCCGCTGAAGCGTCTCGCGATTTTTCGGCGCATCTGAATCAGATTTTACTCGGTATTAGAAGTTTGCAGCGTGAGTTGTTTTCTAGTCGTGACCCGAAGGCGATTGTGGCAGGCTTTTTTGACTTGTTTGTCGAAGGGATTTTGATTGCTGACTACAAAACCATCAAAACCAGCAACAATCCATTTCGTTTTCGTCGCCAGATTCTAGAGCTTGCGCAGGAATTTCTTGCGAATCCAGATTTATTGCAAGACGTTTCCCAGTGTTATGTTGATCAACAACTGATCAGTCATAAAGCGGCGCAAGTGATGGTCGAGAAAGACTGTCGTGACATCATCCAGACCTTTAGTAACATAGAGCAGCGCCTTGATCGTATCGATGAATATCGCTATCGATTAGAGAAACGAGCCGCAGACACCGCCAGATACATGGACAGCTCACGCCCAGGTATGGCGAATAAAATTGCCGGCATTATTACCGATGCCGCGAAGTTTGAGCATTTGCCCATAATGAAAAATGTGGTGGGTTCAAAGTTCGTGGGCATGGAATCCGCGGCTCAGCCAATGCGTCGCCGTGAGCCACCGCCACCAAGGGTAATGACCCCAGCAGAAGTGTCTGCCAATGCCATTCAGGTAAGAGAGCAACAACGCCGTTTCCATGAAATGCGACAAGTGACAGTAGCCAAGCTGCAATCGTATTTGGAGCGTCAAATGGAAGATCAGCCAAACAAGCATATTTTGGACTTTTCCATTGAGTCGGTTGAAGATTTTGTGTGTTTTGACCACTTACGCTACGTTGGCTCCTTGGGCGTTACCGCGAAGAAAATTGAAAAAGCATTTGAAGTCCAATTTACTGAACAGTTTTTAGATGTGCATGATTTTGTTGAATGTAGAGAATTTAATGTGGTCCGTAGGAGCGAAGCGTAATGCTTAGAGAATTAAAGAAAGTCGTCGAAGAGTCAGGGAAAGACGCTCAAGAGTTTCAGCAAACGGCGAACTTCGTTCTTGCGAACCAATTTGCCAGTGCGTACAAGCATGGCCAGCGTAAACATTACTTATTGATAGAAGCTTATCAAGACTATTTTAGCAAACTGTTTGATGCGCTAGGAATGAAGCTTTACATCAATGAAAACGAACGATTAGCGGGCGTTCTGCCGGTACAACGCGAAGCGTTCGTGCGTTTAAAAACCGATGAAACCTTGTTTTTGTTGGTCTTGCGTCAAATCTACGAAGAAAAAATTGAAAACTTTGAAGTCGATAACGGCTTTGTGGCGACCAATACACACACGATTCTCGAACGGTATGTACAACTGGTAAAACGAGAAATTCCAACCGAAACACGGTTTAAAGACATTCTTTCGTTGTTGAGTCGTCACGGCGTCATTATTCGTGGTAAATCCTACGAAGAAGACAGCAAGAACTTCATCATTAACATTACCCCTGTGGTTCGCCTGATTGTGACAGAAGCCTATTTGAGGCAGCTAGAGTCTTTTAATGGCGCAGACCCAGACGAAGATGACCTTGATGAAGAAGAACAAACCTCACCAGCAGAAAGCCAGGAATAAAGGGCCAAGACATGAAAAAGTTAAATCGAATTGTATTGGTTAACTGGTACCTACTAGGGGCAGAAGAAATCAATATCCGCGGTAATACCGCCATTATCGGACCTACTGGGTCTGGTAAGTCCTCCTTGTTGGATGCCATTCAAACGGTATTGACCGGGGCCAGTAAGCGTCACCTTAATTACAACGCCAGTGCCAACGATGGTAAAGCCAGCGGTCGTAGTATCCGCTCATACATTTTGGGCATGATAGACGCAGGGCAAGTCAATAATAAGTCCAGTGGCACACAACCAAGACAAGACGCAATCAGTTACCTTGGTCTCGTCTTTGAAGACAGTGTAACCGGCAAGGAATCTACGGTCGGACTCTGCTTAAGCGCGTCTTTAGCATCGCCAGAAGAAGACATTTTAGGCCGCTTTGTATTGCCTAATTATGGTGTGCGACGTGACGATTTTATCGATGCAATGGAAGGCAAAAGCTACAAAGCCAAGCCTTGGATCGAAGTTCGCGAGGCGATGAAAAAGATTTGTTTCGACCCTTACATCAAGTCTGGCAGTGCGTCTGCAACCCAATATATTAATCGCTACCTAGAAGAATTAAGCCCAAGTGCGGATCATTTGATCACCTTAGATGGCTTTTTGAAGAACTTTAAAAATGCGCTGAAATTTGTGCCTATTGCCTCACCGACTCGTTTTGTTCAAGACTTCGTTCTTGCCGAAGCGCCATTGCAAGTAGGGGCGTATCAAAAATCGCTGCACGAATATCGTCAACTAGAGAGCAAAACGCTTGAGGTGGCAAAGCGAATCGACGATCTTAAGCTGATTCAGCAAGATTGTGAGAAAAAGCTGCAACAAGAGCAATCTGCGGTGAATTACCATTGGATAGCAACGGAAGCACGCTTTGATGAGCTTGGCACTAAGCAAGACGATATCCAAGATCAATACGAGTTACACAAAGAGCGTGAAGAAGAAATAGACGAACAATTGACCACACAAAGCAGCTTGTTAAAGCAACTGCAAGGTCAACTTATTCGTCTGGAGCAGCAATATGAGCATTCCGATGTTGGCTTAAAGCTTCAGCAATTAGAGCAGAACAAAAAATTCTTAACGCTGCAGAGTCAGCAAGATCAAAAAGCCATCATTCAAGCGCACCAGATGACACTCTTGTTGTCGTCTCTTAAAGGCTTTGCTGATTTTCTTTCTGCTGAAACCAATGCCATTGTCGCAGAAATGGAGAAGCACAGCGGCTTGATCAGCGCTGAGGGTAAGATCGAAGGCAACCTAAAGCCTCTCACGCAAATTCTGAGCACGCTCAATAAGACGTTGGACACCGAAAAGTCTCTTGTCTTTAGACAACGTTCAGAGTTGAACCGCACCATCTTGAATTTGAAAGATGAGTGTAAGCAATTAGAGTCTGACGTGTCTTCCTTGAAAGGAGGGGTTAGCCCACTTTCTCAAAACACTCGTCGCTTGATCAGCTTATTAAATGACGCCAACATCACAGCCACACCGTTAAGTCACTTAGCCGAAGTCACCGACCGCAAATGGCAAGACGCGATCGAAGGGTATTTAGGCGCTCAGCGTGAAGCCTTGATTGTTGAACCAGATGATGCGGAAGAGGCGATTCGAATTTTCCGTGCACACCGTCGCCAATTGATGGGTTGTCGAGTCATTGATACCACGCAAACTCGATTGTGGTTAAACCGCGGCAATCATAAATCTGCGCTTAAATTTATTCGCTGCAATAACGACCACGCACAAGCGTATCTGAATCGTCGATTGGGCGGTATTTTGCCGGTCGAAACAGAGCGTGAGCTATTGCGCGAAGACAGTGCAATGACCGCTGACGGCATGTTGAAATTGTCTGGGACCATTTCGACGATCCGTTTTACCTCGCACATGATGGTTGGTATTAATACCGAAGGCATGCGTGAGTCTCGCGAGCAGCAGCTTGCAACGCTAAGCGGCGAACTCATGGCCCACTTAAAAGTCGACCAGCGCTTAGAGCAAGCGGATAACTTGTTAGGCCGAGTGATAGCAAACAATCAATTTGACGTTGAGTCATTAAACAGCGCCAGCCACACAGTGACTCGCATTGCTCAAGAGTTGAGTCATGTGGAAGCAGAAATTGCCCAGCTACAACAGCACGATGATAAGGACCTTCAAGAAAAGATCGAAGGTCTAAAAGCGCGCATTTCAACGGTTGAGCTGGATCAGAAAAAATTGGACCGTGAACGTCAGCAAATTGCTGAGCAATACGGCGCCTTGAACACTCAGAAAAACCAGCTAAGTTCCGCGCTGGCCGCCCTTGACGAAGAACGTAGTCGTCTAACGTCGAGTCCTTTGTACAATGCCGAGTTCGCCAGTGAGCGTTACGCCTTGTTGGAAAGCAGCATGGTGAATGGTGCCGCTATTTACAAAGAAGCGATTAGCCGAGCCGAAAAAGCCGAAGATAAGGTGCGTAACTTCGATCAAAAAGTGCGTAAGGAAGTGGCGGATCACTATGCTAAATACCATCAAGCCAATATAGACAATGATATTCAGTTGGACTATTTAGAGTCTAAATTTGAAGAGTTCCAGCATTATGTGTCTTACCAAATTGATGTGTTAAGTGAAACAGAGTTGGCTAAATACGCGAAACGAGCGGAATTGGCGCGTCGTGAGGCGGAAGAGACCTTCCGTTCAGATTACGTTTCCAAACTGAAAGATTCCCTCGATCAAGTGGCGCACATTATTCGTGAGCTTAATCACAGCCTTAAACGTCGTCCCTTTAACCAAGAAACCTATCAGTTCCGTTATTACCCAAATGGTGACATGAAGGACATTTTGGATTTGGTTGAGCGCTTTAGTGCACAAGACCAAGCGAACGTTGGTGGGTTATTTGACCCAGAAGCGACTGGCGACCCAGAACACATTCGCGCCATTACCGCCATCCAAGAATTGATCACTGATGACGAGAAACAACAAGACCTTGCGGATTACCGTAAATTCTATAATTTCGAAGTCGACATTCTGGATGAAGAAGGCAATAAGAAAACCACCTTAAGTCAGCGTATCCAAACAGGGTCTGGTGGTGAGCACCAAATTCCTTTCTACCTTGCTATTGCGGCGGCACTGTCTACGACTTATCGCCTGCGAGAAACCCCAGAAGGCGATATTGTCGGTGGCTTCTCATTGGCGATGTTCGATGAAGCCTTTAACAAAATCGATATGGTCAAAACGTCGACTTGTATGGGCTTTATGAAAGACATTGGCTTGCAGGTTATTGCGGCGGCACCTGACGACAAACGTGCTGTTATGGCCGCCAATATGGACACGGTTATCAGTGTATGGCGTGAAGGTGGTGCTGTTTCAATTGATGTTGCTTACCCTAAAGAGAAAGGCAAGACCTTATTGAACGGCAACTCTGAGGCTGAGCCTGAACTAAGCCCGGTATAACGAGATAAGTATGAAAATTCAAAATGAAATAGAAGAGGCGATTCGTGCTGCATTCGGCATCGAATTCCTCTCTCTTGAAAACGAAAGTTACATGCACAACGTACCAGCGGGAAGTGAATCTCACTTCAAGCTGGTATTGGCCAGTGATGCCTTTTTAGGCAAAAGACTGGTGCAGCGCCATCAGCTGGTATATGGTGTTTTAACAGAACAAATGCCAAAAATACATGCGTTAGCGCTTCATTTATACACAGTAGATGAATGGCTAGAGCGCGAAAAAACAGCGCCTTTTTCACCCAAATGCCATGGAGGCGAGCGCGAGTGATGTTTTTTTATAGCGGCTCGATAAAAATATGAGTATTTCAGTTACGGTCAACAAGGCAAGTAATGCCATTGAACTATCAATACTAGGCAGCTTCGACTTTTCGTTGTTTCACGATTTTCGAGAAGCCTATTCAGGGTTCATTGGTGAACAGCACCACTTTATTGTGGATCTTAGCCAGGTAGAGTACTTAGACAGCGCTGCGCTTGGGATGCTGTTGAGTATGAAAAACGCATTAGGAGAAGGTGCGACTATTGAGCTAAAAGGTGCGAATGATTTTATTAAAAATATTTTGATGATTTCACGCTTTGATAAACGCTTTGAGATACGGTAAATAACGGATTATATGAAACTTTTATGCGTAGATAGCGAACCTGTTTATCAAGAAATTGTTTCTATATGTGCTCAAAAAGAGGACATGGAGGTCATCACGGCCTCCTCGTATGATGAAGCGATTAAATCCTATGAAGTGCACAAGCCGGATATTGTGACTCTAGAGGTTGTTCTTCAGGGGGGAAGCGGACAAGAGCTTGCCAAGAGATTGAAAGCGCTCGACCCAGAACGCTTTGTGCCCATTATTTTTCTTACCTCTCATATTTCTGATGCTGTGATGAACGCGTGCTTTAAAGCAGGGGCTGACGACTTTATTCCTAAGCCCTTTAATGAAATGCTTTTTAGCACTCGCATTAGCACCCACAAAAGACAGATCCATTTGATACAAGAAATGTATCGAAAAAATCGCGAGCTTACTTTTTATCAAGCGATGATTGAGCGCGAGCATAAGATGGCTCATCAGGTGTTGGATCACATTTTGACGCGCAGTGAGCGACCCAGTCAAAAATTGGCCATTACGCGCCTATCCGCCACCAATTTTAACGGTGATTTAGCCTTAGCCTGTACGCGATCAGACGGCGCGAGAGTTGTGTTTGTTGGGGATTTTACCGGTCACGGTTTGTCTGCTTCTATTGGCGCATTGCCGGTTGCGCAAGCGTTTTTTGACGGTGTTGACCACCATGTTGGTCTGGCGGATCTTGCTATTCAGCTGAACAGAATTCTGTTAAATATTTTGCCGGATTACATGTTTTGCGCCGCCTATATTATTTTAATAAGACCGTCTGGAGTGATTGAATATTGGGGAGGGGGTATGCCTAATGGTTATATTCGCCGCGCTGATAATTCTGTCGACTACATAGCGTCTTCTCACATGCCTTTAGGGATTCTTGGTGTCAATGAATTTGAAACGAGCATAGAAATCGCTCATATCGATGAATTGGATACCTTGGTGATCGCTTCTGATGGCATTGTTGAGTTAAAGAACGCCGATCATGAGATGTTAGGCTCAAACGCCATGGAGGCTTTGGTGGTATCGTCTTATGCGGATCAAGATTTGGCGAAAGCGCAGGAAACCATGGAGGCGCATTTGGCAGCCTTTCAAGGGAAATCTGAACAGCTTGATGACATTACCTTGGTCGCCATTCGAAAGGTATAAAAAAGCGGCCTTAGATGTGGCCGCTTTTAGAGGGTGCTTACCTTATTAGACAGGGTTAGCGCTTTTTGTTTTTCTTGTTTTTATTGCCATTTTGTTTGTTACCAGCGTGTTTTGATTTTGCCGGCGCGCGCTGTTTTTCTGGCTCTGTTCGTAGGACAAGGAAAAGATCGGTTACTACGTCTGGAATTTGTTCGATGCAAGATTGTGTGAGTTTTTCGCTCTGACGAATCTGCACAACTTCTTCGTCATCAAAAAGATCTGAAGCGACCATAATCGGCAATAAAAGCTCAGCAATGACTTCTTCTTTTTCTGACTCAAACCAATGTTGTTCGGTCATGAAAACGCCTTCCATAAAGCCTGTAGCCCATTCTTGCAGCTCACTTAGCTCTTCGGCGGATGACCCCATTTCAATTTCGCAAGGAATGACGAATTCATCTTCTGATTCAAGCTCTTTCTGGATGTCTAGTGACAAGCGACTAAGCAGTTGCAGTATCTGTTTCTGTTGCTTTTCTGTTTCGAAGTCCGGAGTGTCTTCAAAAATAACAGGAAGCCACTGTTCTTCAGAAATAGTAAAAGGACAGATTGCTAATGCGGTTAAAAAACCGTGCGCCATAACGAAGTTCTGACATTCTTCATGAACCCGATCTGACTCCAAAAACGCTTCTAGTGTGTCTAACTCAAGATCATCAAGAGGTTGGTGTGCCATTTTACAATTCCTAATACTAAATAAGTCTGCGATTTTAGCGAAAAGGGCGCTAAAAATCGATGCACAATCCCCATGGTTAAGAGATAATTCACGAATGATTCAAAAGAACACCATTCTTTCAAAATTAGGCTACCTTCAGTATCGTCCGTTACAGGAAGAAGCTATTGATGCGCTGTGCTTAGGCCAAGATGTTTTGCTTGCTGCACCGACTGGCGGCGGCAAGTCATTAGTGTATCAATCTGCTGGACTTATCAGAGAAGGGGTTGGGATTATTATTAGTCCTTTAATTGCCTTGATGTCACAACAAGTCGAAGAGCTGAGAGAAAAAGGCATCAATGCCCATTTCCTGAATGCCAATTTGCAGCCTAGTGAACACGATGATCTGGTTTGGGCATTGCGTAATAACCACATTGACCTCTTGTTCTTATCCCCTGAAAAGCTCGTACAACCCTCTGTTATGAGCTTCCTAGACAGTATGTCTATTTCTCTGTTTGCCATTGATGAAGCCCATTGTATTACGCAGTGGGGTGGCTCCTTTAGACCAGAATATGGGCAACTTGGACAGCTTAGACAGCGTTTTCCTGATGTGCCTATTATTGCGTTAACCGGTACGGTCGATGAGGCAACCATTCGGGTTATTCAAACCTCGTTAGAAATGACCAATAGCCTAGTGTTAAAGGGCAGCTTTGACCGAAAAAACATCGAAATTCAAATTGCTCAGAAAAGAAAATCCAAGCTACAAGTCCTGTATTTTCTGCACAATGAAATGGCAGGTGAAAGTGGCATCATTTATTGTCGTTCCCGCAAGAAAACAGAACAACTCGCAAACTGGTTAAATCAACTTGGTTTGCCAAGCTTGGCGTATCATGCGGCTATGAGCGACAGGGACAGACAGCTTAGCCATAAACGATTCTCGACGGAAAAGGGATTGATCATGGTGGCCACCACCGCTTATGGAATGGGCATTGATATTGCTTATATTCGATTTGTCGTGCATGTGGATTTACCAGACAGCCCCGAGGCTTACTTTCAAGAAATAGGCCGCGCAGGGCGCGATGGCAAGCCCGCCAAAGCCTTGTTGCTTTACGGCTTACAAGACATGCTTAATGCTCAGCAATTTAGCGCCTTTCAGGATCACGAAGATGGGGATAAATCGGCACGACTGAGTGCGTTTTTCAAAGTCATTGAAGGTCGAGGCTGTCGCCGTAAAAACTTGCTCAATCATTTTGGCGAGGCGTCTGATAACTGTGGTCATTGTGATCGCTGCTTGCATCCTTCGTCAGAACAAAACACCACGGTCGCCAGTCAGAAATTGCTGTCATTAATTTATCACACCAAAGGGATTCGCCCTTTTTCTGTGCTGATACAGGTATTATTAGGGAAAAGAACTAAAGGTGTGAGTGCGATACAGGGGGAGCGACTGTCATTATTTGGCAAAGGTAAGGAACTTAATGAGGCGCAATGGAAAGCGGTGATTCGTCATTTAATTGCCTTCAATTATATCGAGGTTCATCAAGCTCAGGTGTTTTGTGTTCACCTAAAAGAAAAAGCCCGCAGCGTATTGAAATCACAAGCACAAATTTTGTTGGCACAAGAGAAGTATTACCCAACATTAGACAGCGAAGAGAGCATTAAAGAAACGGCCACTTGGCATAAGTTAAAGAGTTGGAAGCTATCCCAAGGCAGTGACATATTAAGCGACAATCAGCTGAGAAAGGTTTACCAACACAAACCTAATTCTATTGCTTCACTAAGTCGGCTAACGGGTTTGTCAAAAGAGTCTGTGGCGGCTTTCGCAGCATCATTGCTGCCATTGCTGCATGACATCGAAGAGAGAAAGGAACAGGATTATGCTTGCGAGTAGGCAACAGCAACCCCCTCTTGATCTAGACGATAGCGCGTCACTGGCGGCACAAATTCAGCACAAAGTGACCTTGTGTATGCAGCAAGCGGATGTTTTCTTTGGTAAACATTTTGACCCGCCAAGCTGTAATTTAAAGCAGAGAGGGCGGGCTGCTGGTACCGCGCATCTGCATAAAAATGAGGTGCGCTTTAACCTTTTTATGCTGCAGCAAAATACCGCGCTTTTTCTGGAGACAGTGGTACCCCATGAAGTCGCGCATATCATTGTTTACCAAATTTATGGTCATGAAGTTCGCCCCCATGGTAAAGAGTGGCAAGCTGTGATGAAAAAGGTGTTTCATCTTGAGCCAAACCGAACCCATAACTTTGAGGTTCCCTTACCAAAAAAAGCCTTCCGCTATCAATGCCAGTGCCAAATCCATACTTTCACAGCCCATCGTCATAACCGAGCGAAGAAGGGCACCGAATACATTTGCAAGCTGTGTCGCTCTCCACTTTATTTCTTGAAAGAATAATTAATGAGAGGTTTGTGACCTCCATGGGGTAAGAGCAGATGTTTTTTAATGCGACTGGGAGGACTGTATAGTAAGATAGTCGCATTTCGTTTTATACACGTGTGGATCATGGATTTTACTAGCAAACCCAAAGAAAAAGCCGAGCTTAACAAGCTCCAAAAACGCTTACGCAGACAAACAGGTCAGGCCATCGCAGACTTCAATATGATTGAAGAGGGTGATAAGGTAATGGTGTGTTTGTCTGGCGGTAAAGACTCATACACAATGCTTGAAATTCTTCGTAATTTACAAGCCAGTGCACCGATTAATTTCGAACTCGTTGCGGTCAATTTAGACCAAAAGCAACCCGGCTTTCCTGAGCATATTTTACCGGCTTATTTAGAAGAGCAAGGGGTGGATTTCCATATATTGGAACGCGATACCTACAGTATCGTTAAAGAAATTGTTCCTGAAGGAAAGACCACATGCGGCTTATGCTCACGTTTAAGACGAGGTTCCCTGTACGGATTTGCAGAAGAAATTGGCGCCACTAAGATTGCCCTGGGTCACCACAGAGATGACATCTTAGAAACCCTCTTTTTAAATATGTTTTTTGGTGGTAAGTTAAAATCAATGCCACCAAAGTTGCTTAGCGATGATGGCAAGCATGTGGTTATTCGTCCTTTGGCTTATTGCAAAGAGAAGGACATCGAAGCCTTTGCTACCGCAAAGTCTTACCCAATTATTCCTTGTAATTTGTGTGGTTCCCAGCAGAACCTGCAAAGACAAGTGGTAAAAGATATGCTTCAGCAATGGGATAAAGAGTACCCAGGTCGTACGGATATTATGTTTACAGCAATGCAGAATGTCGTTCCTTCTCACCTTGCTGATACTGAGTTATTCGACTTTAAAGAATTAAAGCAATCAGAAGATGCTTTCAACAAGTTAAACATCATCTCAATATAGGATTAATGGAAATGAATCTAACGAATAAGGCCTTACTGCTAACAGCGGGTATTTTAAGTTCATCCATGGTGTTGGCGTCTAACGCAGGCGTGAGCTTAACCAATGATTTAGCTAAAGCTGATGTGAGCCTAGACATGGGGCCTTTCGCCTTGACGGCTGGCGGCACGCACGATTCTGATGATGACACTTCTTCAGCTTATGTTGGCTTAAACATTCAAGACACAGACACCAGCGGCCCATTGCAGATTGGTCTTGGGGTTCGTGTGTATGCGCTGGATAACAACCTGAATGGCAGAAACGATGATGTGGCGGTTGCTGCAGCATTGGGTGGTTGGTACCGTTACACCTTCCCAATGGCAAATCGCTTAAGCGTTTATGGCTCAGCGTATTACTCTCCTGAAGTCTTGTCTGTGTCTCGTTTGGATCACATGTACACTTATGACGTTCGTGGTGAATACATGACCACTCAAAACACACGTGTTTACATTGGCTACGGCAGCACAGTGTCTGTTTATACCAATGATGAGCGTCGCGAAACAAGCGATGGTCTTAGCGTTGGTGCTTCCGTCGCATTCTAAGAATAGACTGGGTTAAGCATAAAAAAAGGTGGTCATATTGACCACCTTTTTTGTTTCTGCTGCCCCTGCTAATTAGGGGCAGAAGTGTGTATTACTCGCCTGCAAATGCGCAAAGACTGAAAATAGGGATCTCATTATCGCGTAACTTTTGGCTGCCCCCAAGATCAGGCAGATCAATAATAGCGGCGACTTCTTTGATTTCTGCTCCTTGGCTAGTAAGCAGTTCAATGGCAGCAAATAGGGTGCCACCGGTTGCAATCAAATCATCAAACAGCAACACATGATCGCCTTCTTTAACCGCGTTTTCTTGAATCTCAAGCTCTGCTGAACCGTATTCCAAATCATAGCTCTGAGAAATGGTTTTGCCCGGTAGCTTACCTTTTTTTCGAATCAAAATAAGTGGCTTTTGCAGTTCATAAGCTAATACAGCTGCAATCAAAAAGCCTCGAGCATCAATACAGGCAATGTGTGTGATATCGCTTGCGATATAGCGATGCACGTAAGCATCCACCACCATGCGCATGCCTTTCGGGTCGCTAAAGATAGGAGTGATATCGCGGAAACTGATGCCAGCTTTTGGCCAGTCTTCAACAGTGCGAATTAATGACTTAACGTAAAAATCGTCGTAAAGCATAAAGGGAAAGAGCCTTAATTTGTGAATCAAATATCGGCTATTCTAGCACAATCGTCCGCTATCCCTACCAACTTTTGCATCTCGCTCAGGTTGATGATTGAAATCTCTTTGCCGTCTACCTCGATCAGCTCATTTTTCTGAAAACGAGTCATCACTCGGCTAACCGTTTCAACCGCCAAGCCTAAATAGTTACCTACTTCGCCGCGAGACATGGCCAATCTAAATGAAGTGGCTGAATAACCGCGCTTTTTAAAGCGGTTGGAAAGGTTCAATAAGAAAGAGGCGACTTTTTCGTCGGCATTCTTTTTACCCAGTAAGACCATCATTTGTTGGTCATCGCTGATTTTTCGGCTCATCACCCTAAACAATTGATGTTTCAGAGAAGGGATTTGCGATGTTAGGTTCTCAAGGTGGCTAAACGGAATTTCACACACAGTCGTGGTTTCCAGCGCTTTCGCTGTAATCGGGTAGCTATTGTTATCAATGCCACTCAAGCCAACCAGCTCACTTGGGCAATAGAACCCTGTGATTTGCTCTTCACCAGAAGCCGTGATGTTAAATGTTTTTAGTGTCCCAGTACGAACTGCAAACACTGAATCAAACGCTTGTCCTTGATGAAATAGAATCTCACCTTTTTTAAGAGGGCGCTTCCTTTCAATGATCTGATCCAGTCTATTTATATCTTCATCAGCCAAAGCAATAGGCAGACATAATGCACTTAGACTACAGTTCTGACATTGCGAAGTAAGTTTACTGTTAAATCTTGATGGTGCGGTTGAGATTGACATAAATGTTTCCCTGACTGTAATTTATTATATAACTTTAGAGTATTTGATAGCGCTGTCTAGATACTGATCAAACACCATGCACACGCAACGAATCAAAAGGCGTCCTCGCTCTGTTACCCTAATATGAGTATGTTCCTTAAGGTGATCGATTTCAACAATTCCATCTTTTTCCAGTTGTTCTAATTGTTCTAATTCTTGGGAAAAATACTGGTCAAATTGAATTGAAAAGGCTTTCTCAATAGACTCGCTACGCAATTCAAATTGGCTAATTAAAGTCATAATAACTTGATGACGAATACGGTCATCTTGATGACTTATATAGCCTTTCATAATGGCCAACTGACCATTTTCAATGCTGTTTTGATAAAGCGATAAATCCGTGTGGTTTTGAATGTATACGCCTTTTAAGTGGCTAATGGCCGACACACCAAATGCAATCAAATCGGTTTCTGCGTGGGTGGTGTAGCCTTGGAAATTACGCTGTAATTGGCCTTTTTCTTGCGCCACTTTCAAACTGTCGTTTGGCTTGGCAAAATGATCCATGCCAATGTATTCATAACCCGCCTCAGTTAATGTCTCAATGGACAGCTTTAATAAGTTTAATTTTAATTCTGGAGACGGCAAGTCTTGGTCTAGTATTCGGCGCTGTGAGCGAAATCGATCCGGTAGATGAGCGTAGTTAAAGACGGAAATTCGGTCTGGGTTTAACTCAATTACTTTCTCTAATGTCTCTTTAAAGCCTGCAATTGTTTGCTTTGGCAAGCCATAAATAAGATCAAAGTTGATCGAAGAAATGCCCAGCTTTCTGGCGTCTTCAACCAAGTCGCTGACCATTTTAATTGGCTGCACTCTGTGAATAGCAAGCTGTACTTCTTGATCGAAATCTTGCACGCCAATACTGATACGGTTAATGCCATTTTTTACCAGTAATTGCATTTTTGACGAGGTGATTTCTCGTGGGTCAATTTCGATGCTGTAATCTTGGCTGCCATCTTGCACTAGGGTGAATTGTTGATTTATCGCGGCAAATAATTGCTCTAGATGCTGCTCAGAAAGAAACGTTGGAGTCCCGCCGCCAAAGTGCAACTGGGTAACAGGTCTATGTTGATCAATCATCAGGCTCCGTAAACGCATTTCCTCTTCGAGTAATTCTACGTACTCAGCGCCTTTATCATACTGCTTGGTAACCACCTTATTACAAGCGCAGTAATAACAAAGATGCGCGCAAAAAGGGATGTGAAAGTACAAACTGATAGGGCCTTGATTTGGCACTAGCATTTTGTCAATTAAAGCAATTTTACTGATGGCATTATCAAATTGTGGTGCTGTTGGGTAAGAGGTATAGCGGGGCCCAGATAAGTTGTATTTGGTGATAAGCGATTGATCCCAAAGCATGGTGTCTTCCTATTAAATTTTCTAATGCGAAGTTTACTCTTAGCCTCAGGGTGGCTTCATGATATAGATCAAAACTTGCTTCTAGTAAGTGTACGAAATCCTATGCAAGGCTTGTCTATCCGCCTCTTCAAAGGAGCTTGGGAATCTGCTCTAATGACTTTTTTATTTTGGTGCCTGATTTATATGTTAAAACTTCCTCTCTATTTGGCGCACGGGGCTGGTGCGGGCCATCAATCGAGCGACTTTTTGCGCGCTTTTGCCGATACTTTGACCCAGCAACACGCAAGACCAGTGGTCCCTGTTACATTTGATTATATGAAAGAGCAAGAACGGACCGGAAAAAGGCGTCCTCCTTCTAAATTCGTCAGTTTAGTGCCTGAATTTGCCGCGCAAATTGACACTGAGAAAGCCCTGATTGTGGCGGGTAAGTCGATGGGGGGGCGAGTGGCCACCCAGCTTTCAGAGCAAGAAAATGTTAAAGCGATTGTCTGTTTGGGGTTTCCCTTTCATCCGCCAGGAAAGCCTGAAAAACACAGGTTGGCCTTTTTGGATGCGGTGAGTGTGCCTTGTTTAATCATACAGGGCACAAGAGACCCTTTTGGCAAGCCTGAGTGGGTCAATGAGCAAACACTTAATGAGAAGGTTGAAGTTCAATGGTTTGAGGGAGCCGATCATGATTTCAAAACATTAAAAAAGCAGAAACTAAGCACAGATGAGGTTATTGATAATATTTCGGCGTCTATTGAGGCCTGGTTAGCGCGTCATGGATTGGACTACTAGCCAGTGCGTTTTATAATGCGCCCCATAAACAACGACAAAGAGTGAGTCGATAATGGAACACCAAGCTGAATTGGACGCTACTGGGTTGTTATGCCCTGAACCTGTGATGATGCTGCATGTCGAGATGCGCAAATTGGCAGAAAAAAACATTTTAAAAGTGATTGCAACAGACCCTTCAACAACTCGAGATATCCCTAAGTTCTGTAACTTTTTAGGTCATACTTTGCTTGAGCAAGTGCAAGAGGGTGATACTTACTTTTATTGGATTCAAAAGAAAGCAAGCCAATAGGGCTTAAAAAGTCTGTCTTGATAGCAAGGATTTAACCCCAAAAAAAGCTCATGCCTCTGAATCGTGGCATGAGCTTTTTAGGTTTTCAGGGTGTCTATTAGGGTTAGGCTACCTGCAATTTGCTTGGCGCGTGTACTTCACCCAATAAAGCGATTTTATAAATATTGCGGAAACTTGAAAAGGTAACATCGATGTCCAATTTTAATTGGCGCGCAATGTCGCTTGAAGAAATCAATCCACGAATCGTTTTGTTGTTCTCATCAATAACAAGAAGGTGCTGTAGCTCATTGGTTTTTTGGCTGTACAACAATGATTCAATGTCGGCATTTTTCAATGAGTTGTAAGACAGCGCCAATAGCGTTTCTTTTGGACGCATTAGGTCAGCAACCAAAAGTTCAGAGCGAGTAAAACCTTTTGCGACTTGCTTGATGAAAGCTTCTTCAGACAGGTCTTCTAACCCTACCACACCGACAAATGCGTTGTTGGCGTCTACCACTACTTTCATGCGAACGTGCTCTTTTCTCATTAAGCGAACCAATTCGTCAGCACGAGTACTAGACTCAATAACACGAGGCGCCGCGGTTTTAAAATCTGTGAATACGCTTAATGCAGGAGAATATAGGTTGATATTCTCGATGGTTACAGGCCAAGTTAATGCATTAACGTCTTTAGTAGAAACATAAGTAAGTGTTTTCATGATAGTTCTCCAAAAATAGATAAAAAAGTAAATTGGTGAGTTATATCAAGAAAACAGGAGGGGCCCTTGGTTTGATTCTATCAGAAGGTGATGTGCTAATAGGATGACGGTAAAATGAAAACAGCTTGTTGTCTTTTTTAGTCGGCACTACTAATGAAAGGTATAATGCGACATAGCTGTCATCTATTGGGTCAACATCTAAATCAGGAATGGCGGCTTCACAGCATATCTGCCCAGTCGCTGGCACCCAGCGCTGTTTACTTTCTTCTTGTGCGTTCGCGCGTTGAGACAGGCTCAACAAAGACGATGCGATAACGACAAGAATGATAAGTAGATGGAAGTTCATAAAACGCCTTAACTCATGATTTATATCATTAAATATATTCTTCTCCGGAAATAAATCCAGCGTTTTTTGATACATGTCGCGTATTTACACTATCCAATATCTTTTTTTGGGATCTCGTTCACTATAAGGACGAAACAGGGACCTTTGCAGACCAGTTTTAAAGCATTAGTAAGTGATGTGTGAGGGCGCTACATATATAAGAACCGCTTGCGCCGTCTTTAAATAAAAAAGCACAGAAAATCTGTGCTTTATATTAAAGGAACGATAAGCGCTTAACTATTCGCCCGCAGGTACCATAACAATGGCTTCGCCTGTTACTACGGCTTTGCCTTCGCATTCACATACGGTTTTTAACGTCACACGACGGCGGCGCTCATTAATCTCAGTCACTGTGATTCTGGTCACGACTTCTTGACCCAGAAAAACAGGCGCACGGAATTTCAAGTTTTGCTCCAGGTATATGCAACCAGGTCCTGGTAATTGCGTACCTATCGCGGCAGAAATAAAGCCAGCAGACAACATGCCATGGGCTATTTGCTTACCAAAAGACGTCGTTGCTGCGTATTGTGCATCGAGATGAACAGGGTTGGAGTCGCCTGTGACAGCCGCAAAGGTATGAACATCATCCTCTGTTACTATCTTGCGGTATTCGATGCTTTGATCGATGAATAATTGCTCTAAAGTGAAACCAGAAGTCATTGCTAATCCTTATCTTACATTTTTTCGCTATGTTACACTCTTGGCGCACCATTCTTAAGAGGTATTGCATGGTTAAGTTAGTGATTTTTGATTGGGATGGCACTCTTTTCGATTCCATTGCAGGAATTTGCAACAGTATGTTAGAAGCGGGGGCTCGCGTTGATGCGCCTAAAAGACATTTCGATGACATCAAGAACATCATAGGTTTGTCTCTAGATACGGCCGTTCAAACCGTGTGGCCAGAACTGGATGACGCTCACCGAACTAGATTGACCGAGCATTATAAGCAGATTTACGTCGATCAAGACCAAACACCACCAAACGCTTACGATGGCGTTTTTGAGTTACTTGAAACATTACGCCAATCAGGTTTGGCCCTAGCTGTGGCCACCGGAAAAACTCGACGCGGTTTAAATCGAGTGATGGGGCTAACCAAAACCAACGATTTTTTTACCACTTCTCGCTGTGCAGACGAGGCGCTTTCTAAGCCGCACCCTTTGATGCTGGAACAGATATTAGAAGAGCTCGAACTTACTCCCGATGACGCCATCATGATCGGCGATACTGAATACGATTTGAACATGGCCACAAACGCAGGAATGCGCAGTGTCGGCGTCACCTATGGCGCCCATCATCAAGAGAGATTGCAGGCCTGTAACCCCCATGCCATCATTAATGATATTAGGCAGCTAACATCAATTTTAGGATTAACAAAGCAATGAGTTGGACCGAAGAGCAAGACAAGCAAAATGCCCAAGACGCAGAACAAAATCCCGCGACAACACCAGATCCAGCGAATCAAGAAAAAGACAGCGATTCGAGACTCTGGCAGCTGTTGGAAAAAACACTGAATGATACTGTGGTTGAAAAGCGTCGAGCACGCCGCTGGAAAATCTTTTTCCGTTTTACCGGTTTACTCTTTGTGCTGGCTTTGATTGGCGCAGCACTAAGCCAGATGTCATTTGATACAACCCAATTAAATAAAGACACGGTTGCGGTTATTCCAATGCGAGGCGTAATTGGCAGCGGCGCAGAAATTGACGCATCTGAATATGTCGGCTTGTTGGATGAGGCGTACCGAAGCCATAACTTAACCGGCGTTGTGATTGAAATGAATAGCCCAGGTGGCAGTCCTGTTCATTCGGGCATTATCTATGACGCCATTCGCCAAAAAGAAGCGCTTTACCCTAATGTCCCAGTCATTGTGGTGGTTGAAGACATGGCGGCCTCTGGCGGTTATTACATTGCGTCGGCGGCAAATGAAATTTACGCGGACAAAGCCAGTTTAGTAGGTTCCATTGGGGTTATTTCATCAGGCTGGGATGCCAGCAAGTTAATGGAGAAAATTGGTGTTGAGCGCCGCACGTTCACCGCAGGGCGAAATAAAGACTTCCTTGATCCTTTTGTGCCTATGAGTAAAGAGGGGAAAGAGAAATGGCAAGCGGTATTAGATGAAACGCATCAGCAATTCATTCATGCGGTAGAAGTGGGTCGAGGCGACCGATTAAAAATCACAGATGATGTTTTCTCAGGAATGATCTTTACCGGCGTTCAAGCTCAGAAAATTGGATTGATTGATGGTTTATCCAGTGCGCATGACTTGTTAAAGACTCGTTTCCCGAATTCAACTCCAGTGGTCTATGCCCCTGAGCGCGATCCATGGGAAAAAGTCGCGAAAGAATTTGGCGTGCAATTCGCGGCTAAGATACTCAGCACAGTGACGCTGCAATAATTTACTAAGCAAGATTGCTATCGTCATCAAAGCCTCTGTCAAACAGGGGCTTTTTTATTCACGGCATTGAGATAAACTGTTTTAATGATAAAAAAGATAATATAATGACTTAATTGATTATTGTATAAGAAGGTGTTTCGTTATGGCTCGTAAAGCAAATATTGCAAGAGAAGAGATTCATCAGGCTTGTTGGGATCTATTGGAGCAAAACCATTTCCCGAACATCCCAAGAATAGCCGACTATTTTCTTAAGAAAGACGGCCGCCATGCATCGAATACCACCTTGCTGAATGCGATCACTGAGTGGGAAGAGTCCTATAAAGAATACCAACAGCATCAGCTGAAAGAATTAAATGATGCCTTGCAGCCAGCCTTCAATCATTTCTCACGAGAAATAACACAAACCCTTGGGACCTTGCTGGATGAAAAGCAAGTCGACCTTGAAAATCAGCAAGCCTTAAAAGAAAGCGCGACGCACCAAGGTTTTCTCTCATTGAGTTCTGTTTTATGTGAGACGCAAGATTCTTTGGCTAAGGTAACAGAAGAAAAGCAGCAGTTAGAAAACGCTCACCAAGCGCTCATCGAGAAACACCAGATGATTCTGGAGCGCCATGACGACATAGTTTCACACAACAAGGTCATCGACAGTCAACTTAAGCAAACGCAAAAAGAGCGGGACGAGTTGCAGTTAAACTTGTCACAAAAAGCCGTTGATCTCGCCAAGCTAGACAACAAAGTCAGCGGCCTTGAAGAAGAAAACGCTCAGCTAAAAGAGCAGTTACACGCGCTGAAAAATCAACATCAATCCATACAAGATGGCCATCTAGAAAAACTCAATAAGCAGATGGAGGAATTAACGCAATCCGTCGCTCGTATCCAGATCAAGGATAGAGACAATAAATAATAAAGGCTATAATGCCGCTTTGTTTTACCCCATACATGGCCGAATTCTAATGAGCAGTAGACAATCCGCAGTTCGCGACTTAAACACCATTAAAGATTTTATTCGCTGGACCTACAGCCGCTTTCAAAAAGCGGACCTTTTTTATGGGCATGGCACAGACAATCCTTGGGACGAGGCGGTTCATCTTGTCATGGGGGGATTAAGTTTACCCTTAGATTTTGATCGGGATATGTTAGATTGTGCGCTGACATACAATGAAAAAAAACGTTTACTGAAGCTAATCGATAGCCGCATTAATAAGCGTGAACCCTTACCGTATTTACTTGGTGAAGCATGGTTTATGGGGCTTCCATTCAAGGTGACAAAAGACACCTTGATCCCGAGATCGCCTATTATTTCTCTATTAGAAAGTGAGTTCGCCCCTTGGCTGAACCAATATCCAAGAACTATTCTGGATATGTGTACAGGCAGTGGCTGTTTAGGCATTGCCGCCGCGTTGGTTTTTGATGAAGCCTCAGTGAATCTGAGTGACATCAGTGAAGCCGCTCTTGTAGTCGCGAATGAGAATATCGTGCGCCATCAAGTCGAAGATCGTGTGCAGGCCATACATTCTGATATGTTCTCCGCACTGACCGGCAAACAATACGATTTAATTATTTGTAACCCTCCTTATGTCGATAAGCAGGACTTCCAACAAGCGCCTGCAGAGTTCCATAATGAACCAGAATTAGCGCTAACCTCTGGTGATGATGGGCTGAACTTTACCCATAAGTTTTTAGCTCAGGCCGCGCATTATCTTCATGATGACGGTATATTAGTATACGAAGTGGGTAATACCGAAGTGGCATTGCAAGCTGCCTACCCAGAAATCCCCTTTATGTGGGTTGAATTAGAGCAGGGCGGAAACGGCGTTTTTGTCCTCACCAAAGAACAATTAAACCAACTATTACACGAGCAACAGTAGCATTATGTCTGGTAATACTTTTGGAACACTTTTTAAAGTCACCACATTTGGTGAAAGTCATGGCCTCGCATTGGGGGCCATTGTCGACGGCTGTCCTCCAGGCATAGAGATATGCGAAGCCGATTTACAAAGAGACCTTGATCTACGCAAACCTGGCACATCAAAACACACGACTCAGCGTCGCGAAGCGGATGAAGTAAAAATCATGTCCGGTGTTTTCGAAGGCAAAACAACAGGCACGCCAATCGGCTTGATCATTGAGAATACCGATCAACGCTCACGAGATTACGGCAACATTGAAGACACCTTCCGCCCGGCGCACGCTGATTATACTTACGACCAAAAATATGGCTTCCGTGATTATCGCGGTGGCGGTCGTTCTTCTGCCCGTGAAACCGCCATGCGCGTTGCCGCAGGCGCGATTGCTAAGAAATACCTAAAACAGCAATTTGGCATTGAAATTCAAGGTTTTTTGTCACAACTTGGTCCCATCAAGCTGGCAGTGAAAGATTTAAGTCAGGTCTACAATAATAGCTTTTTCAGCCCTGACCCAGATGCGATTCCTGAACTAGAAGAATACATGACAGCCTTGCGCCGTGAAGGCGACTCTATTGGTGCGAAAATTTCCGTCATCGCAAAAAACGTAATGCCAGGCCTTGGCGCCCCCGTTTTTGATCGACTGGATGCTGATATAGCCAAAGCGATTATGAGTATTAATGCCGTGAAAGGCGTTGAGATTGGCGATGGTTTTGATGTCATTGAACAAAAAGGCAGTCAGCATCGTGATGAAATGACACCAGAAGGCTTCTTAAGCAATCACGCCGGCGGTGTGCTTGGTGGCATTTCTTCAGGACAAGATATTATTGTCCATATGGCGCTGAAACCAACATCGAGCATTACCATTCCAGGAAAAAGCATCAACCGTGCGGGCGAAGCCATCGACGTGATTACCAAAGGGCGTCATGACCCTTGCGTTGGCATTCGAGCAACACCGATTGCCGAAGCCATGGTTGCCTTGACGATCATGGATCACTTGCTAAGACATAGAGCGCAAAATGCGGATGTGGTGTGTCCCACTCCCATTATTAACGCTCAAGCTTAAATTGAATTGAGTCACCCAAAGCCGCAATCCTTGATTGCGGCTTTTTGTTTTTAAAGGAAGCCAGCTTATGCCTAACACTGTTATTCGAATTCGCGTTGCATCCAAAAACCCCGTCAAAGTAACGGCCGCGCATCAGGCCTTCAATCAAGTATTCCCAAATCACACGATTCACTGTGAAGGCATGGAAACCGAATCTGGGGTCGCCGATCAACCAATGACAGAAAATGAAACGCGCCTGGGCGCGCAAAATCGCATTCGTTATTGCAGAGCTCATGACACGAACAAGGAAGAAGATTACTTTGTGTCGATGGAAGGTGGCGTTGATGATTTTGAGGAGGGCGCTGCGACCTTTGCTTATGTCGCTATTGCTGGCCGTGATGGAAAAATACACACGGGTCGATCCGCTAACTTGCCGATACCAGACGCGGTTTATCTGCGTTTAAAAAATGGCGAAGAGCTTGGCGATGTCATGGATGATCTGTTTAAAACAGACAACGTAAAACAAAAAGGTGGCGCGATCGGTTTGCTTACAAACCATAGGGCCACTCGCGAAAGTACCTATACGCAGGCACTTATACTTGCGCTCGCGCCAATACTGCACCCTGATTTGTATTTATAAGGATAAAATAGATAAATGAATTACGATTGGATTATCTTTGACGCCGATGAGACCTTATTCCACTTTGATAATTTCTCAGGTTTAAGCCACATGATGCTAAAACACAAGGTGACTTTTAGCGCAGATGACTTTGCAGAATATCAAAGTATCAATAAACCATTATGGGTGGCTTACCAGGATGGAAAAGTGACGGCGAAAGAGCTGCAAACTCGTCGATTTCAACGATGGGCTGATCGACTGAATATTCCTGCCCATCAGCTTAATCAACAATTTCTAGAATCCATGGCAGAGATATGTAAGCCGTTGCCAGGCGCACAGGCGTTAATGACGCATTTAGCAGGCCAATCTATTAAATCTGCCATTATCACCAATGGATTTACGCAACTTCAAAAAGTGCGATTGGAACGAACAAAGTTTGACCAATATTTTTCCCATGTGATTATTTCGGAAGAAATAGGCGTAGCGAAACCCAATGTTGCCATTTTTGATCATGCACTTGAGAAAATGGGCAATCCAGATCGTAAGAAAGTATTGATGGTTGGTGACACATTAGAGTCGGACATTCTGGGTGGCATTAACGCACAGATTGATACTTGCTGGCTCAATCATCATGGCAAAGTACACCCAGAGCACATTGTGCCCACATATCAAATCAGCTCGCTGGATCAACTGACAGAAAAACTAAAGGCTGCAAGTAATCGTTAATCAAAAGTCCTGATTGCTTGTTAACGTTAGCGAATTAACAAACGCGATAACAAGCAAATCAAGCCAACGAGGAAGTAACAGAAATAAGCGTTTGGGTGCACGGCTATTTCACTCCACTATTTCCGGTAAATGTTATTATCGGAAATAGTGTATATTAGTACTTCTGGGCTGTTTTATCGCTAAATCCCTTGATGATGATTCATTTAACACGCTACGGACTGTTTGTTGGGCAAAAAATAACGCTTTCTCCGCATCCTTATCTTTACCTAGCATCAAGCTCACTCGATTTCTTCTGCCACTCTTTTGGTGACATGCCCGTTTTCTTTCTGAATACTCTGGCTAATACAGAGCCATGTTCGTATCCCACTTTGTTTGCAACAAAGCCGACGGTCTTATCTTGCCGTAATAATTTCTGCGCCATAGAAATACGCAAATCCGTTAGAAAGTCATTTGGCGTTTGGCCCAGCGTGTCACGAAACAATTCGGTGAATTTAGAGCGAGACATGGCTGCATGTTCTGCCATGCGTTCAAGTGTCCAAGCGGTTTCTGGCGATTCTTGCAGTTTTATCAATGTTGTTGCCAACATTGGATGACTTAGCCCCGCCAACATCCCTTGTACAATCAATCCTTCTTCAGTGAGTTTTTTAAACATCTGAATGACTAAAATATCGCACAACTTGCTGACAATGCTTTTCTGACCTAGACCTGAACGATCCACTTCTTGAAAAAGCCAAGTGACGGTATCTGATAAGGCATCGCCATTTAGTTCATGAAAAATAATACTCGGCAATCCTGACACCACGCTCTGCTGCTCAAGTGCCGTAAAATGCACCGAGGCACAAATCAGTTCTGCCGGCTGATCTTTCTCTGTCATTATTTGGTGTGCAGAAGAAAAAGGTAAAAATATCACGGCTGGCTTTTCAAATACCATCTTATGACCCGCGTCACGTAAAACGGTCAATTTGCCGGAGCGTAAATAATGCAGGTGCCCTCCATTCTTTGTGTTGTGGTTTTCGAGTGTCTTACCGCCACAAAAACCACCGCTGAAAATAATCTCAGAACGGATAGAAAAGTTCTCAATGATGCTCTCTAGTTTATTCAAAGCCACCTGCTTCACTCTCTTATTTGGACGATTTGTATCAACTTTAGGACGTCTCGATGCTTATTCAATAGCCGATAAAAATACACTAGAGTGACTTTATTGAACTTAACAGAAGGATAACAAGATGCAAGTTTCAACATTTATCAAACACATTGCCGTGGCAAGCGTACTTTTTTCCAGCGTAGCAACCTTTGCTGCAGATATTGATTCAAATGCAGACGCCAACGATCTGGCCATTCAAGGCTATGACACCGTTGCCTACTTTACAATGGGTAAACCTGTATTGGGCAGCACCGAATTCACTTCAAATTACAAAAATGCCACTTTCCGATTTGCCTCTGAACAAAATAGAAATCTCTTTAATAAGGATAAAGTGAAATACGCCCCTCAATTCGGTAATTTCTGTGCAATGGGCACCGCAATGGGCCTGAAGTTTGATGTAGACCCAACAGCATGGAAAATTGTCGAAGGAAAACTGTATCTGAATTTAAATAAAGACGTACAGAAAGCCTGGTTAAGAGACGTTCCTGGAAACATAAAAACAGCGGAACAAAACTGGCCAACACTCAAAGATTTAACCGCAGATCAAGCAAAAGCCTTGAATGGGTAACGCACTAAACAGCTAAAAACTCATAGCCTATGGAAAAACGCCATAGGCTTATTTATACCTTTATCTAAAAAATCCCCCATCATTGCCCTCCTTATTTTGCTCAATCTAGTAGATTTCTAACCAATTGATCAATTTTTGTAAATAGACTATTGCTTGCTTTACGAAGCTTTTATAATTCGCTCTGTTTATTTATCTTTTGGAATTTCCCGAGAATGGATTTTTGGAAAAAACCTTAAAAATCATCAAGAAACAAATCCAATAGTTAATTCTCTGCGTATAGAAAACAAGAAATCAACAAGCTCGTTGAGGAGCTCAATAATGTCAGTTACAACAAACAACACGTTAAAAAATGATCTGTTAATCTATCGATTTTTACTTGTTCAAATTCCTGTTTTGCTTATTAGCGGTCTGGTTGGTGCTTCGCTTTTTTCATTTACCCTGATCTGTGCAACGCTTCTTTTTGTCATAACACAATGTCTCTATAGCCTTTTTAAAGGTACGCAACTATTCGCGGTGTGCGCTGGTATTTTGATGATGCTGGTGTCGTCATGCTTAATTCAAAGTCAGTTGGGCATGGTCGAGATGCATTTTCATATCTTTGCCTCTATGGTGATTTTTTTAGTCTATCAAAGTTGGAAACCCATTATTGCGGCCTTGCTGACCACCGCGATTTACCATATTAGTTTCATGTTTATTCAAATGAGCGGCTATTCCATTGGTGATATGCCCATTATGGTGTTCTCTGGAGAGCACAACACGTGGATCATGATAGTCCATTGTCTTTTCGCTATTTCAGAATCTATTTTATTGATTTATATGGCTTTTCTTATGAAAAGAGAATCCACTTCAAATCTTAATATTGCCAATGCCATATCTGTTATTTCCGATAATAATGACTTATCTGTTCGTTTGCATAACCCAACCTCAAATGCAGAAATCACCTTTAATTTATTACTGGATAAGCTCGTCGGTCTCTTTAACGACTACCAAAACATTGCCAATGAGCTGGTTAGTAGCAGTGGGAAAATTCAAGAAATCAGTGAGCAAGTCACAGGGCATGTCATGACCAGTGATGAAAGAGCCCAGATGGTAGCCACCTCCGCGGCGGGCATTTCCCATACTATGAAGGTCATTTCGCAAAGCAGTAGCGAATCGGCTAATCTCATTGGAGAGCTAGAGCAAGGAATTTTAAGTGACAGTAATCAGACTCTCGATATCATGAAAGACATGGAACTATTGTCACAAAATACCTCCTCCATTTCAGAATCATTAACCTCCCTGACGGCCGATGTGGAGTCCATCACCACCCTGCTCAATTCTATTCGCAGCATTTCAGAACAGACGAACTTGTTGGCGTTAAACGCGGCCATCGAAGCGGCAAGAGCGGGAGAAACTGGCCGAGGTTTTGCTGTTGTAGCAGATGAAGTGAGAACCCTTGCGTTGCGATCAAGCCAATCAACCGATGAAATTGAAAAAGTACTCAGTAACTTAAATACCAGTGTGAGTAATACGGTTCACTCAATGGAATCAGGTAAAGAACGTACGTCGATCAGCGTCGAACATGCCGATAAAATCTCTAAAGCTTTATTAGAAAGAGCTCAGTCGGTTAACCAGGCCGTTCACGCCAGTAAAGCGATTGCTCAAGAGTCCGTTGAGCAAGAGCGTGTCATCTCATCGATTAATGAGCAAGTAGGAGAAAATGCCAAGTCGATTGCCTCGTTATCTGCCCTGATGGACCGTCTTCAGCAGAGCAGTAAAGACATTAACGCCGTAACCAAAATCTACGAAGCAAAAGCAAACCTGTTTAAAACACACTGATTAATCCATAAAAAATGCCTCACTCAAACCTGAGTGAGGCATTGTCTAATCCTGATGATTCTTAAACACCCAAGACTAAAAGCTACACTTTAAAGCCCGCTACCAGGGTATCCAGTCTAGTCGACAGAGTACTCAAGGCCTTACTTTTATCCGATAACTCATTGGCACTGGTAACGCTGCTCATGACAGAATCTTGAATGCCGGTCACATTTTGCGCCACGTCTTCGATGGCAGCAAGCTGCTGCTCTGTTGCTAGGGCCACCTGCTGATTGATCTTGTTCATCGTATTCACTTGTTGATCAATCATTTCCAGTGACTTAGTGGCAATTTGCATAGAGTCTACGGCATCATGGGCGATTTTCTGCCCAGAGGTTGAAGCAACCAAAGCCTTTCGAGATTCAGATTGCAACTTGTCTATCATGACCTGGATTTCATCGGTGGACTGCGCGGTGCGTTTCGCCAAGTTACGAACCTCATCCGCAACCACGGCAAAGCCTCGTCCTTGTTCACCGGCGCGGGCAGATTCAATGGCCGCGTTTAACGCCAATAAGTTCGTTTGCTCCGAAATGTTGCGAATAACTTCTAATATGCTGCCAATTTGCTCAGAATTCTTCGCAAGTTCCGTAACGATGATCGCCGTTTTCTCGCTCTCTTCGGCCAAGTTTTCTACCGTACTTTTTGCAGAAGAAACAACGCTTAGACCATTTCTCACTTCTGTTTCTACGGTATTGGCGGTGTCTGCAGCGTCGGCGGCATTTTCAGATACTTCGCGAACCGAGGCCTCTACTTCGTGTATCGCGGAGGCCACCATAGAAGTTCGGTCACTTTGCATTTTGGCGTCATTTAACATGGAATCAGCGGAATTTAGCATGGTTTTCGAAGCATCATTCAGCTCATTACTGGTTTGAGTAACCTGCTTCACCATATTGTGTATGACGCTCACAAAATTATTAAAGCCATTGCCAATGCTCGCCAGCTCTATTGGTCCTGTATTGTCCAAACGATGACTTAAATCGCCCTCGCCTTCACCAATATCTTTCAAATTATTGGCCACTACTTGCAACTGCTTTACCAATCTTGAGCCAATTAAGAAAGCCACGATCACACTAACGATACTCAGCAAAATCCCCATTAAGAGCAGAGAATTCCCCATAGAAACGACGCCACCAAAGACAACACTATTCGGGATTTCTGCCACTAATATCCAGCCCATGGCCGGAATATACTGGCTGGCTAAAACAGAATCTTTCGCCATGACGATGTTTAAACCGTCTTGTTTAAGCAATGCTCTGCCGATTTTATTGCCATATAAGTCAGTGACCTTGGTTTTCTCTAACAAACTTTCATTACGATGTACTTTTAATGTACCGTCTGTCGACACCAAATAAACAAAACCACCGCCATTAAAGGTGAAGTTATTTAGGTAATCCGTCATCTTATTTAAATTCATACCAAAACCGGCCAAACCAATGCCATTTGGGTTTTGATAGTTAACAAACAGCTTTATCTCACCGGTCCCTGCGTTGCGATAAACACTGACATTCTTTTCTTTACCCGAACGCGTGAAATCAAAAAACCAACCATCTTTATCGGTACTCAAGGTTCGTAAAAAACCGTCTTGATTCCAATATTGTGCGCTTGATCTGTCTGCCCAAGAGGCCGTGTCTAAGCCAAGTCGTTCTTTCGTATTATTTAACAAGGCGACCACAGCGGCTTCGCCGGATTTAGAATGTCCATTTTTGGCCCACTCTAAAATCATGGGGTTATTGGCTAATAATTCAGCATTGATTGATAAACTCTCAATCTGATTCTCTACGGAGTTTTTAATTTGTGTAAGTTGTGCAGGGAGTTCTGTTTCCGTTGTGCGCTTTAACATCACCGCTCTTGCCTGATAAAAGCTTAAAATCCCCATAGAAATGGTGGCGATTAAAACCACGATGACAAACGCATAGATAAGACGTAATTTCAATGACACAGAGTGAATCCTTTTACGAAAATGAGTGGCCAGCCTTCGATGCTGTCCAATTGGTCAGGTACCCGCGTAGTTTAATCAAATACTGGAAAAAATGATCTAGGGCGCGTGGAATTAATTAAAAAATAACCTCTTATCTTTACCTTAATAAGCATAGGTAGAATACTTTTTTGCCCTTATAAAGATGAAATCAGAGCCAAAAAGTCAACGACATGAATCGTTTGTTTTTGGCTCTGACTTTGCGCTTTAAAAGGTTATTTTAATCTGGACTTTTTCCATAAGAAATACACCACAGGCAAGACCAATAGAGTCAAGATGACCGCACTGACCATGCCTCCAACCATGGGCGCAGCAATTCTACTCATTACTTCTGATCCCGTACCTGTGCCATACAAGATAGGCAACAGGCCAATAATAATGGCCGCCGCCGTCATCATCACCGGGCGTACCCGCATTCCGGCGCCATGCAGAACCGCATGATAAAGAGTCTCCACATTGGGTTGCGTATTGTTGTCAGCGCACTCTTGCTTTGCATCACGCCATGCTTGATTTAAATAGACCAACATAATTACGCCGATTTCCACCGCCACACCTGCCAAGGCAATAAAACCAACCCCCACAGCGACAGAAAAATGAAAACCAAGTAAATACATCAGCCAAGTGCTGCCCACCATGGCAAAAGGTAAGGTCCCCATGATGATCGCCACTTCAGAAAAAGTACGAAAATTAATGTACAAAAGGACGATAATAATCAGCAAAGTAAGCGGTATCACATAGGTGAGTTTCTCTTTTGCTCTTTGCATGTATTCGTATTGCCCTGACCATACCAAGGAATAACCTGTTGGCAACGTCACTTGCTCTGCGACCACTTTTTGAGCGCGCTCAACGTAGCGACCTATGTCCATGCCCTCAATATCCACAAAGGTCCAGCCATTCAAACGTGCGTTTTCACTTTTTAACGCCGGTGGACCCTCTTCTACATAGACACGAGCAAGATCGCCTAACACAATATTCAAACCAGTCGGCGTGACAATGGGCAGTAAGGCTATCTGTTCGGGAGAGCTACGATAATCTTGCGGGTAACGCACATTAATCGGATAGCGCTCTAACCCTTCCACCGTATTGGTTACATTGGCGCCACCAATGGCAGAAGATATAAAGGTTTGGACATCTTGAATGTTCATGCCATAGCGAGACGCCTTACCTCGATCGATGTCAATTTTCACATACCGACCACCTGCAACCCGCTCTGAATACACAGACGCTGTGCCCGCCACTGGCTTTAAGGCTTTTTCTAGTTGCATACCAATGTCTTGAATAATGCTTAAGTCTGGTCCAGCTACTTTAATGCCAACTGGCGTCTTAATACCCGTTGCTAACATATCAATACGCGTTTTAATGGGCATTACCCAAGCGTTTGTCATACCGGGTATCTTGACCAACTGATCCAGCTCTTGTTTTAACTTGGCTTTGGTCATGCCATCGCGCCATTGCGACTGAGGTTTGAACTGAATAAAGGTTTCTATCATGGTTAATGGCGCGGGGTCGGTGGCCGTTTCTGCTCGTCCGACCTTACCAAACACCGTTTTCACCTCAGGGACCGTTGCGATTAATTTGTCGGTTTGTTGCAGTATCTGCCGAGCTTGCCCAATGGAAATACCTGGAAACGCGGTTGGCATGTACATCAAATCCCCTTCATCTAAGCTGGGCATAAACTCACTGCCTAATTTATTCACGGGCCAGAGACCGATCAATAAAATAACCAAGGCGATGCCAATGGTCCGTTTAGGTGCGTTCAATACCGCCTTTAATGCGGGTAAATAGATTGCCTGTAAGGCTCGATTTATCGGGTTTTTATGCTCAGATAAAATGTTACCGCGTACAAAATACCCCATCAAAACAGGAACCAAAGTGATGGCTAACGCTGCCGAGGCGGCCATGGCGTAGGTTTTGGTGTACGCCAAAGGACCAAACATACGCCCTTCTTGAGATTCCAAGGTAAATACAGGCACGAAACTAACGGTAATGATTAACAAACTAAAGAACAGCGCTGGTCCCACTTCTGTCGCCGCCGTAGCGACAACCTGCCAACGATTTTCCTTGGTCAGCGGCGTTTTCTCCATGTGCTTATGGAGGTTTTCAATCATTACGATGGCGCCATCAATCATGGCACCTATGGCAATCGCAATACCACCAAGGGACATGATGTTGGCGTTGATGCCTTGCCAATGCATGATGATAAACGCCGTTAGAATCCCCACCGGCAAACTAATAATGGCCACCAAAGAGGAGCGAATATGAAACAAAAACAGCATGCAAACTAGGGCCACCACAATGAATTCTTCGAGTAGCTTGGACCACAAATTGTCCACCGCGCGGTCAATAAGACCAGAGCGATCATACACGGTCACCACCTCGACGCCGTTGGGTAAACTGGCTTTTAAAGCGTCAAGTTTCGCTTTTACCCCTTTGATGGTTTGTTGAGCATTTTCACCGTAGCGCATCACCACCACGCCGCCGACGGTTTCTCCTTCGCCATTCAATTCTGCGACACCACGGCGCATCTGTGGACCAACACGAACCTCAGCGACGTCTTTTATCGTCAATGGTACGCCTTGATCAGAAACGCCAAGGGGGATCATTTCAATGTCTTTGACACCTTTGATATAGCCAGACGAACGCACCATGTACTCGGCTTCTGCCATTTCAATAACAGACGCGCCAACTTCTTGATTACCGCGTTTAATCGCATTTTGAATGTGACTCAGTGGCATCTTGTAGGCGCGCAATTTATCTGGGTCGACACTGACTTGATACTGCTTAACCATGCCGCCAATGGGCGCGACTTCGGAAACCCCTGGAACGGTTTGCAGTTCAAATTTTAAAAACCAATCTTGCAATGAGCGTAACTGGCTCAAATCATGCTGGCCTGTTTTGTCTACCAAGGCATACAAATACACCCAGCCAACCCCTGTGGCATCTGGGCCTAATTGCGCTTTTGCGTTATCTGGCAAGGACGGAGCGACCTGGCTCAAGTACTCTAAGACACGACTTCTGGCCCAGTACATGTCTGTATTTTCATCAAAAATGACATAGACATAAGAGTCGCCAAAAAAGGAGTAGCCACGAACGGTTTTCGCACCAGGCACAGAGAGCATAGCCGTGGTTAATGGGTAAGTTACCTGATCCTCGACCACCTGAGGTGCTTGCCCTGGGTAACTGGTTTTAATAATAACTTGCACATCTGACAAGTCTGGAATGGCATCAACCGGTGTATTCTTGAGCGAATACAAACCAACAAAAACAAGAATAAGGCTAGCTAATAACACCATTAAGCGGTTGTTAATAGACCAACGGATTATCGCTGCAATCATAATCAACTCCTACTTAACGTCAGTATCTGAGAAATCAGTAACCACAAAGAGAGTGTCGCTCTGACGGGTAATGGCAAGTTGCATGTCTCTGCCGATCGGCAAATCATCCAACACCAGGTCTTTGGCTAACGTAAAGGTCATGGTCATTTTTGGCCAGCCCCATTCGACGATCGCCTCGTGATTCACATTGATGCTTCTAGTGGTGGCATCGATCCGATTGATGCGTGCCGACACCCAGACGGTATCCTTATTGTGTGCGGTGTCTTTAGTGCTGCTAAGAGGTGTTTTTTTTGTTTTTTGAGCGCGCTCATTTTGACTGCTCATACGTCTGAAGTCGGAGCTTTTACTGGATTCTGAGTCCAACAGAAATTGTGCTGAAGTGACCACTTTATCTCCCGCCAGCAGCCCGTCTTGAATTGCTACGTAATCATCACCCAATGCGCCGACGGTGACGGCCAATGACTTATATTGGCCATCCCCTAATGCGAGCACGACTCTGTTTTGTTCTCCGGTGCGAATCAATGCCTCTTTTGGAATCAATAAAGCAGGTTGTTTGCGGCGTGTTTTAATCTGCACATGGGCGAACATATTTGGCTTCAACAAGCGATCTGGGTTTACCAAACGCACGCGAACCCGTAAGGTACGCTCTTTTTCCGTTAACTCTGGGTAAATAAAATCCACCTTGCTGTTAAAGGTTTTTCCCGGCAAGGCAGCAAGGGTCGCGTTAACCTCTTGCCCTATCTCTACTTGATGAGCTTGGCGTTCAAAGACATCGACATTGAGCCAAACCTCACTCAGATTGACAATCGACATCAAGGTTGTACCAGGCTTTATATAAAAACCCTCTTGAACACCTAAGCGCTCTATTACCCCGCTTTGTGGCGCATAGAAGCGCACCGTTTGAGACACTTTTCGTGTTGACCTGAGTTCATCAATCAACACCTGAGAGACGTTCAATGCGCTTAGGCGCGCTGCGCCAGCTGAGATCATCGATTGGTCTTGTCGCTTCAATGCAAAGACAAATTCTTTCTGAGCGTTGACTAAGGCGGGCGAATACAAATCGAATAAAGGCTGACCTTTTTCAACAAAGTCGCCGTCTGATTTTACAAAGCTTTTTTCTACCCAACCTTCAACACGTGAATGCACATGAACCAGGCTGTCATCGTTATAAGCCAAGTAGCCCACGGTTCGAATAGCATTTTCTAAGTATCCGGTGAACGCAGCAGCACTTCGTACCCCCAGATTATTAACCACATCAGGGGAAATACGAATGGTTCCAACCCCTGCTTCTTCCTGCTTTGGTGTGCCATAAAAAGGCACCAAATCCATTCCCATAGGGGATTTTCCTGGCTTGTCACGTCGATAGTTCGCATCCATAGGAGCTACCCAATAAAGAGGTTTCGCCGGCAACGTTGGTGTGCTGGAGGCGCTGTCTGTTGCTGTCGATTCAGACGAGTCTGTGTGCTGGGCAAAAAAGTACCCTGTTGTAAAAAAGGCCCCAGCAAGAACAAAAAAACCGATTGTTTTGAGCATTTTCATTTGGCGATTACCTCTTCTTTCGTCGTCAACACATACGCTAATTGGGACAAACGTTTAGCACGCTCAACCTCGATATTTAACCGTTCTACATGGGCATTCAGTGTGTCTATACGAGCCTGTAGAACCTCGCTAAAACGCCCGTCATTATTGGTGTAGGCGTGCAACATAGATTGAGCACTGGCTTGGTAGCTAGGAATAAGTTGGTGCTGATAAAGGCTTATTTGTTGATCTAATAACCTAATGTCAGAAGTTAAAGAGCGATATTTAGCGAGTAAGTCGTTTAATACCAAGGCTTTTTCAGAGACCAATGAGGCAACCTCAAGCGACGCCGCTTTTACTTGAGCGTCCTGTCGACGGGTTGAAAAGATGGGCATGCTGACGCTCACCGCAACGGACGCCAGATCAGAGCGCGCCTTGCCATTCAGGTCATCGCTTCGATAGCCATAACCCAGCGTCACCCCCCATTCAGGTTTGTATTTTTGCTCCGCGATCGATTTTTCTATTTTTGCGGTGCTTGATTGCACATCCACAAGTCGAACCAAAGGATGCTGGCTCAGGCGAGCGGCCAATTGATCCAATGAAGACGCATTAAGGGACTGAACAACAAGATGAGAGTTTGCCCACAAAGAGGCTAAAGGAAGCTTGTCTGTCGCAAGCTGTATACTTTCTGGAACAAGTGACGGGTCGAGATATTGAGTCAACTTGGTCAGCGCATTTTGTTTGGCCTGATTGAGCTTCGTTAAACGCAAATCCAGGTTATGTATCGCTAATGTCGCACGCACCAGATCTTGCTGTTTTTCCTGCCCATATGCGCTGCGATAACGCCCTTCTACTTCTTCGTTAAGCTGCTCAAATAAGCGTTTGTTGTGCTGAACAAGCGCAATACTCTGTTCAAATTTATAAGCCGTTAACCACAAATCAGAAACGGTCATGGTGATGATGGCTTGACGGTTCTCCCGTAGTAAGGGCATTTGGTCGCCTTGTGCTGCGTATTTTTCACCAATGAGCGACAAGGTATCGCCAGCAGGAAATACTTGAGACACAGAGAGATTAACTTGCGTCATGGCTTCTTGGTGAAAATCGCCGGTGTCGGTGGGCAAGTTTGATAAGCCAAGGCTGATTTTAGGATCAGGCAATGCTGTCATACCACCACTTAAGGAGCGTATAGAAGCTTCTTTAGCCTGATTTGCCGTCAACCACTCATCCTGTGAGACCGCCTTACTGATTACGGTTTGAAGGCTCAAGGTTTCGGCATCGACGACAAACGAAGTCATTGATAAAGCCAAAACACAAACACTGCGATTGAATGTCTTAGTAAATACATGGGGGCGCTCGGCGTCTTGAAACGGACGCAAGAATGCCAAAAATAGATTGTTAACCATGGATTTTGATTCTCTTTAATAAATTCATGAACGCTCATTGCCCATAAGGCAAAGAGCAAAAAATCGAATTTAAGAAAGCGCTATAGGAGGGAAATAAGGGGTATTAGGGTAAGTGGAGCGATAAGAATTCACGGCTAAAACGGGCTGAATAGAAGAGAATACAACAGACGGGGCGTCATAACTGGCCAGCAAACCGGAAAAGCTACTGCAATGGTTGTCCATACAATCTTGATGATCATGATGTGTCGACATGCCATTGCAATCCTGAGAAACACAATGCATGTCAGTCATAGTGACAGCATGAGACAAGCGACTATCCTGAGACCGGAGTGAATCATGAGGCATAGAACCCTCATCGGATAAAATAGGGTCTGTCGTGTCCATTGCCATGCTGCTTGATGAAGAAGCACCAAGCATGCTGTTCGTCGTTATGGTGCTAAAGAATAGCGACAGCGCAAACAGACACAAGCACACAAAACTGTACTTCTTCGCAGTTGCATTGACGTTATCTAATACACATTTCGACATTAAAAATGGCTCTTATTTCAGTTGCATCACACTTTATGCAACTCTATAGACGATTGCAACCAAATGACATCATTAGATGCATTGCCCACAAGCCAACCGGTGCCAAGGTAAATAGCGCTTGTAACCGGTTAGCACGCTGTAATCGCTTATTATGCTGTCTGGGTCGAACCCTGAGCAAGTTTTCGACTTATCATCAGCAACAGCATGGCTGATACGGACAAAATCGCCGCCGTACTTGGAATCCAAGCGTAACTGAAACCAAGCGTTATCACAGCACCACCAAGTACAGCACCCAAAGCGTTGCCCAGGTTAAAGGCGCCAATATTAATAGACGATGCCAACCCAGGTGCCTGGTCAGCAATTTTCATGACGTTCATTTGCAATGCCGAGCCGCTACCGAAAATAGCCACACTCCAGAAAAAGACCATGATTCCTGCGGTGATTATATTGCTGGCGACCAAGCTAAACAAACACGCCATGATGATTTGTGCGGCAAAGGTAATAAACAAAGCGCGATCAGGCGATTTATCCGCCAATTTGCCGCCGATATAATTACCACAAGTAAAACCAACCCCAGCCAGAGAAAGCATAATGGCAATGGCGCTTTCAGATGCGTCTGCCAGTGTATGTAAGATAGGCGCAATGTAGGTGTACAAGGTAAACATAGAGCCCGCGCACAACACCGTTGTGCCAAATGCGCGCAACGCCGCTGGCTGCATAATAGACTGAAGCTCTTTGCGTACATCTGGCTTTTCAGTTGCGGCCATCGTGGGAAGATTTCGTGCTAGCCCTAACATCGCAACCACACCCAATACCGCGGTCACGGCAAACGCAACTCGCCATTCAATATTCTGACCCAACCAAGTGGTGATAGGCACGCCGATAATATTCGCAATGGTCAAACCCAACAACATAGAAGCAACGGCGGAACCTTGTTTGTTCTTGGGCGCTAAATTCATCGCCACCATAGCGCCAATACCAAAAAATGCACCGTGCGCCAAGCTGGTCACCACTCGAGCAAACATCAATATTTCATAGTTGGTTGCCAATGCCGCCAACGTATTGCCAACCACAAAAGTGCCCATCAAGCCGATAAGAGCGCTCTTTCGGCTAAAACGCGCTAGGTACAAAGTAACAATTGGCGCGCCAAACATAACACCAATGGCATAAGCACTGATCAATAACCCAGCGGTTGGGATGGAAACATGAACGCCATCGGCAATGACGGGCAATAACCCCATAGGCATAAATTCTGTTGTACCAATGCCAAACGCGCCCAGCGCGATGGCAAAGATTCCCCATTGATAAGCTTGCATAGATTGTAAAATTTCCCTGTTAAAAGACTGGCAATAAAAAAGGAAACCACGGTGTGGCTTCCTTATCGTTATATCGATGTATTTCGATATATGGTATCAGCAAAATCGGAAAACGTTCAGCCTCTTCACTGTTAAAAACAGTATATCATTATTTTTTCCCTTGTATTGGCCGTGGTGCCTTGCCACAACAATGGGGAATATGATTGAGATTGTCCCGTATATTTTGCTCGACCTGCTTCGCCAGATGCAATCGCCAACGATAGAAAATACCACGATTAAGTGACATGTTTGCCTTTTGAAGCCCCGACACTATGTCCGTTAATGAAATCAACAGCGCATCATAATGAACTAAAATACGCTGTTTCTTCCATTCTATCTGGAGAAACTCAATGCCCTCACGATGACGCCAGCGCTGAAAGAAATCGCCAGCAGTCGACTGAGTCATGCCGACCACCCGCAGAGTCACTTTAGCAACACAAGCCGAACGCGCATACGCCATATCATCCTCACTATTTTTTCTTACTTGGTGCCCAAAACCACCAAGCGATTAACGCGATTAATAACACACCTAAAATATTCACTAATACACTCATAGCCTCTCCTATCTATCTTGATTGCTGGTGTCAGTAAGTCGAGACGCAAAACGGCGTAGACGATTGGCGTTCGCCACCACAGTAATAGAGGACAAAGACATCGCCGCGCCAGCTACGATTGGACTTAGCAACCACCCAGTAAATGGGAATAACACCCCGGCGGCCAAAGGAATACCTAAGCTGTTATAAGCAAACGCACCCCAAAGGTTTTGTTTAATGTTGCCTAAGGTCGCCTGACTCACCTCGATAACTTGCGCCACGCTTGTCAGATCACTGCGAATTAACGTAATGTCGGCACTTTCCATCGCGACATCTGTGCCCGCGCCCATGGCAAAGCCAACGTCCGCTTGTGCCAAGGCAGGCGCATCGTTAATACCATCGCCTATCATGCCAACCACTTCGCCTTTCGCTTGCAATGTGCGCACCCAATCGAGTTTGTCATTGGGCATCAGCTCTGCATGGAACTCATCAATGTTCAGTTTATTGGCCACCAATGCGGCACTGTTTTTATTGTCTCCAGTCAGCATGATGACTTTTAGTCCCGCCTTCTGGAGCGTTTTAATGCCGCTTTCTGAGCTGGCTTTTATCGGGTCTTCAATACAGAAAACCGCCAACGCTTGACGACGATTCGCAAGGTAGACTTGTGTACTCGCTGCGTATTTTTCGTCTACCTTGGCCAGAGTAGAAAGATCAATGTTTTGCTCTTTCATTAACGCTTCGTTACCCAGAAAATACGTCTCTCCTTGAATTTCAGCTTGTAAACCACGACCCACGATGGACTCAAACTGAGACGTTTCATAGGTGTCTTGACTGGTTGCTTCAGCGTGGTCTATCAAGGCGTTGGCCAATGGATGATTAGCCCCTTTTTCCAGCGAAGACACTAACGTCGCGAGATGTGTTTCATCCTCGCCTGAAGCAAGCACTTGATGCACTACCTTAGGTTTGCCTTCTGTAATGGTGCCGGTTTTATCCAGCACTATCGTGGTCAATTCACTGGCTCTTTGTAAAGACTCGCCATTGCGAATCAAACCACCATATTCAGCGGCTTTACCAACGCCAATCATGGTAGAAATGGGGGTGGCTAACCCTAATGCACAAGGGCACGCAATGATCAGCACAGACACAGCCGCAACCATCATGTGAACCATGACCGGAGCAGGACCCAGATTAAACCAAGCCAAGGCCGCAAGCGTAGCCAATATCATGACGCTGGGAACAAACACCGAAGACACTTGGTCGGCCAGACGACTAATTGGCGGTTTTGAATTTTGTGCCGTTCCAACCATGTCAATAATTTGCGCCAGCAAGGTGTCAGACCCTATGCCTGTAGCACGATAGGTTAACGAGCCTTTACCATTGATTGTTCCTGCCGATACTTTGTCTCCTGGGTGTTTCTCGATGGGCACAGGTTCGCCAGTTAACATGGATTCATCCACACTTGATTGACCGTCACTCACTACCCCATCTACAGGGAATTTTTCGCCAGAGCGAACGCGAACCACATCGTCCATCTGAATCTGTTCAACGGCTAAGGATATTTCTGCCCCTTCGCGTACGACCATGGCAAATTTTGGGCGAAGGTCCAATAAACGGCGTAACGCAGCGCTGGTTTTACCACGTGCTCGCACTTCAAGCGCTTGGCCTAAATTGATTAAGCCAAGAATCATCACACTGGCTTCAAAATACAAATGACGCGCGTTTTCAGGAAACACACTGGGGGAAATAATGATCGCCATAGAATACAACCACGCGCTAATGGTACCTATCGTGATAAGGGTATCCATATTCGATTGACGAGATTTAAAAGCCCGCCATGCGCTACGGTAGTAATGTTTACCTGACACCGACATGACCAATAAGGTCAGCACGCCAACGAGGCCCCAGGCTAATCGTTGCCCTCCGGTTTCGACCATCATGTTGCCACCCAGCAAACCGTACAGCATCAAGGGCACCCCCACGAGAAGCCCTAGCACCGCATAATTTCGTTTGTCATGAAATTCTTTTCGTTCATTTTGCTGGCGATCTTCATCCGCTTTATCCGCATCTTCAATCAGAGACGCGCCATAGCCTGAAGACTCCACCGCTTTGATCAAGGTCTCTGCGTCTGTCAAAGACGACACTTGCGCGGTACGACTGGCAAAATTCACTTCGGCTTTTTCAACACCGGAAACACGATCCAATGCTTTTTGAATGGTATTCACACAGCCTGCACAGGTAATACCAGTCAAAGAAAATTGATATTTATGAGCGCGCTCACTGTCTGCTGTTTGATCTTTTGTAGGGCGGTCTTTTTCCGCTGCGGGCGGTATTGGGCTGCTGTCTGGCTCCGCGGCAGATTCTAATGATTGAGCCACCTCGATGTAATCCCCAAAATACTCATAGCCGGCATCGATAATGGCATCGCCAATGCGTTGCTGAGAAAGCGCCGTAGTCACCTCAAGACGATTCGCTTTAGGCTGCCCGTCTACTTGGGCCTCTGCGTCTAATGACTGAATGCTTTGGCGTATTTTAGCGACACATTTCTGACACGACATACCCTCAACCGCCAGTTGATAATGGGCTGGCTGTGAGGGCTCTTTTTGCGTCTCGACAACGTCTGCCGGCGTCTCGAAATCCCCTAATGTCTGGTAACCTGCGTCCCTAATGCTGGCTTCTACTTGCTCTTTTGCCAATACAGTTTGCACTTCAAGACGATTGTCTGCTGGCGTGCCAAGCACTTGAGCATTGGCATCGTGGTGTTGAATTTTCTGTCTAACTTTCGAGACGCAGCCTTGGCAAGACATGCCGCCTACGGCCAAATCTAAGGTCTGAACACGCGTCTCATTGGCGGGTGCTATTTGTTCATTAATATCTGACATACTGTCTCCTTAATGATCGCTATCATGATTTTTTGCTGTCTTCCCACTCTTCTATCAAGCAACAAATAGAATGGCCATCTGGGGTACCGTTTGGCATGCTTTCCCAATGTTCTAAGGCCGCTTCCATGGTGGCTAAATGCGCTTGCAGCTGTGCAATCTTTGCCTTGGTTTCAGGGACTTTCTTTTCCAATAAGTCTCTCACCATAGGACAAGGAGAATCGCCACTATCAGCCTGATCAAGAATCTCTTCTATTTGCTTTAAACTAAACCCTAAGGTACGAGACTGCTGAATAAACTGCATACGAGTAAACGCCGTATTATCATAAATTTGATAACCATTATTCGGGTCTCGTTGTGCGTGAATCAGCCCTAAGCGTGTGTAATGGCGAACTGTTTCACTCGTTACATTGGCTTTTTTCGCAAGATCAATAACGCGCATAAGAACCTCTTTGCTTAATCTAATAGGGTCATTGTAAAACCTATTGGTAACACATAGGTCAAGGGTTGAGGTTTAATCAAATAGATCTCATTAGTTGCTTCACATTTACTGAAACATTGAAGCTGCCATCCGCCACGTCAGGCAAAAAAAAGCCGCCGTAGAAAACCTCCCTATACTGAGGTCTTTGCTACGGCGGCATTTACACCATGATTAACTTTTTAAAAGTGAATGGCTTGCTAGCACACTAATCATTAATGAAGCTTAAGTTTTGGCTTCACGACTTTACCAATTTTTTGTGCCGCCATAACGATGGTGGCTTTAAACCAGCCGTGTATCGCAATGAGGTGCAAACGATACAGAGAAATGTAGACAAAACGCGCAATGCGCCCTTCGATGAACATAGAGCCACCCATGAGGTTGCCCATCAAGTTACCGACTGTGCTGTAGTTACTTAGGTTCACCAAAGAGCCATGGTCTTTGTATAAGTAATCTTTTAGCGGCTCATTTTTCAGCGACGCTTTGATGTTAGCGTAAACTAAAGAAGCCATCTGATGGGCAGATTGTGCCCGCGGTGGAACAAAAGAACCATCGGGTTGTTCACAAGCACAACAGTCCCCGATCACATACACATCATCAAAGTCTTTCGCCTGAAGCGTGCCTTTAACAACGATTTGGTTGCTGCGATTCGTTTCAAAGCCTTCAATGTCTTTAATAAAGTCAGGCGCTTTGACACCTGCAGCCCAGATCATTAGGTCAGCTTCAATAAGTGCGCCTTCAGCGGTTTGATAGCCGCCAACATCCGCACGTACCACACGGGTACTTTCGCTAATTTTAACACCAAGCCGTGTGAGTTCTTTCGACGCTAAGTTGGCAATACGCTCTGGTAGTGCTTTCAATATTCGATCGCCCGCTTCGACAAGCTCCACATGCACACGCTTTCCGGACATTTCCGGCATGCCATAGGCTTTCATCAAATCCGCTACGTGGAACAATTCAGCAGACAATTCGACCCCTGTTGCGCCACCGCCAACAATGGCGATTTTCAACTTAGCTTCAGGGCCTTCTTGATGGACTCGTAAAAAGTGGTTAAGTAAGGCTTGCTGGAAACGCTCAGCTTGCTTGTGTGAATCTAGGAAATAACAATGCTCAGCAACGCCTGGCGTACCAAAGTCGTTACTAATACTGCCTACGGCCATGATGAGCGTGTCATAGGAAAGATTGCGTTCAGGTAAGATTAAATGACCTTTGTCGTCACTTAAAGAATCAAGAGTGATGGTTTTTGCCGCTGGGTCAACACTCGTTACCGTACCGAGTTGGAATTGATAATGGTGCTTGGCAGCATGAGCTCGATAGTTCACACCGTCATTATTGATATCAATAGAACCGGTGGCAACTTCATGAAGAAGCGGTTTCCAGATGTGTGTCCGGCTGCGGTCGACTAAGATGATTTCTGCTTTGTCTTTGCCTTTACGTCCTAGTCCGTGGCCAAGTCGGGTAACAAGCTCTAAACCACCTGCGCCACCGCCCACAACAATAATTCTTTTCATTTCATTCCCCTATAACTGAATAATCAGGAAAATATTCAGCAAACACTTTCCTGATTTCTCATTGAGGAGTGAGTCTAAGGCACGCGCTGGGCCAATAACTTATCCAGCGTATTCGCGAACGCCATTCGATCTTGCTGGTTAAACGTGGCTGGACCGTCGGTTTGCACACCAGATGAACGCATTTGCTCCATAAAATCGCGCATCGCAAGGCGCTGTTTTATATTTTCTCGAGAATAAAGTTCACCACGAGGGTTCACCGCCAACGCGCCTTTATCGATTACTTCTGCGGCTAAGGGAATGTCCGCGGTAATAACAAGATCTGCAGGTTCCACATGCTCGACAATATAATTATCGGCCACATCAAAGCCGGAACTCACAACTCTTCTTTCAATCCATTTGGAGGGAGGAATAGAAATGGCCTGATTGGCGACCAAGATACAGGGTATTTCAACTCGTTCAGCGGCACGAAATAGAATGGTTTTGATCACATTCGGACAAGCATCCGCATCTACCCAGAGTCGCATAAACAATTCCTTTACTTGAAAAACCTATTATCAATCAGACGCGAGGTGAAATCCAGTAAGGAATGTGGACATACAGGTCAATAAAATAGTGACCTGTATGCAAGTAAAACCAAGAAGTAGAAAGACACAAAAAAGTGTCTTTTCTAAAATCACATATTGGGGTAATTCGGGCCGCCCGCGCCCTCAGGTGTTACCCAGCGAATGTTTTGTGCAGGGTCTTTGATATCACAGGTTTTGCAATGAATGCAGTTTTGCGAATTGATCTGGAAGCTTGCGCCTTGTGCCCCTTCAACTACCTCATAGACACCCGCTGGGCAATATCGTTGAGCAGGCTCATTAAACTTAGGCAGATTTTGAGCAATCGGCACAGTGGCGTCTTTTAGCAACAAATGACAAGGCTGGTTTTCCTCATGGTTGGTATTGGATAAGAACACCGAGGAAAGCTTATCAAAGCTTAGTTTGCCGTCAGGTTTGGGGTAATCAGGCGCCTGATGCTTTTCTGCCAGTTCTAAGCAGGCGTAATCTGGTGTCATATCATTAAAGGTAAAAGGCATACGCCCAGCAAAGATATTTTGATCTAGCCAGTTATAAGCACCACCCCAAAATGTGCCTAGAGAATGCATGACAGGCACAAAGTTTCGCGCCTGCTCAAGCTCTTTACCCAACCAAGAATCTCGAACTGTCGCATCATAATGAGCAAGTTCACTGACTGATGATTCTGCTTGTAATGCCTCACAAATCACCTCAGCCGCTAACAAACCGCTCTTCATGGCAGTGTGAGTGCCTTTGATTTTAGCAGGGTTCAATGTACCAGCATCGCAGCCCAACAGAAGACCACCAGGGAAGCTCATTTTCGGTAACGACGCCCAACCGCCTTTTGCAATGGCTCGAGCACCGTAAGACACACGTTTGGCGTCTTTAAGATGCGCGGCAATCAATGGATGATGCTTGTAACGTTGAAATTCATCATACGGGCTTAAATGTGGGTTTTTATAGTTCAAATCTGCGATCAAGCCAACCACGACTTGATTGTTCTCTAAATGGTAGAGAAAGCCTCCGCCACCGGCCTCTTTACCCAGCGGCCACCCAGCGGTGTGAATCACAGTGCCTGGCTTACTTTGCGCCTCAGGAACATCCCAAAGCTCTTTAATACCAAGCCCATAATGCTGCGGGGCTTTGCCTTTATCCAGTTCAAAACGTTCGATAAGTTCTTTACCAAGGTGGCCACGGCAACCTTCTGAGAAAATGGTGTATTTGGCTTTTAATAGCATGCCTGGCATATAGCCATCTTTGTGCGAACCATCCTCTGCTACTCCCATGTCACCCGTTATAATGCCCTCTACCTGACCTTGTTCATTGTAAGCAATATGAGCGGCTGAAAACCCCGGAAAGACTTCCACACCAAGCGCTTCGGCTTGCTCTGCTAACCAGCGAGATAGATTCCCCAAGCTAATCACATAATTGCCTTCGTTATGAAGGGTTTTAGGAATCATCCAATGGCTTAGCTTACGACTGCCAGTCTTCGAGCCTAACCAATGCAGTTCATCCACTGTTACTTCAGACACCAAAGGGGCGCCCATGGTTTTCCAATCGGGGAAAAGTTCGGCTAATGCTTTAGGGTCGACTACCGCTCCTGACAGAATATGAGCGCCAATTTCAGAGCCTTTTTCAACCAAGCAAACACTCAATTCTTGTTCGTTTTCTTGTGCTTTTTGCATCAAACGGCACGCCGTAGAAAGCCCAGCAGGACCACCACCGACAATAACCACATCAAATTCCATTACTTCTCTGTCTGTCATAATGCCTCCTACAGCAGGCGTAGCATGGTTTGTAGCCATGCCCATTGACTTAATATTTAGTATGTATTCAGTTAACTGTTATCTAGCAAAACTGTCTTCGTTCAGCGTATCGATTGACGCTTGTCCGGCAATAACCGTCTGCGCGTGATAACCAGCGCGAGCTAAAATATGATCGCAATAAAAATCTGCGGATTGTTTCCAAGACTGTTTTTGCGGTTCACTCAATGTCGTGCTTTTCTCGCTCAACATCTGTGCTCGAACCTGCAACCAGCCGCCTATCACACTGCCCATCATCATCATGTAGCCATAGGCAGAGCCTGTTCCTAACAGCGCGTCTTTATTCATACTGCGCAAACACGACGCGGTGGCCTGCTCAGCCAAGAGAATCGCCTGTTGCACTTTTAGCGCATTATCATGGGTACTGCCAACCACCAATGTTTCGATCTCGGCTTTCATTTCTGCTAATAAATCCGCCATGGCCGCGCCTTGGTCTGTTAACAGCTTACGACCAATTAAGTCGATCGCTTGAATGCCATTGGTGCCCTCATAGATAGGCAAAATGCGCGCATCTCTTGCGTGCTGTGCAACCCCAGTTTCTTCGATAAAACCAACACCACCATGAACTTGAATCGCCAATGAGGTGATTTCCTGAGCTTGCTCAGTAATCCAGCCTTTCACAATCGGGGTTAACAGCGCGGTGCGTGTCTTGGCTTTTTGTTTTGCGTCGCCTTCTGCTAGGTGAGATAAATCGTTCTCCACCGCCGCCATGTAAATAAGAGAGCGCATCGCGTCAATTTGAGATTTCATTGTCATCAACATACGCAATACATCTGGGTGTTCAATAATCGCGGCTTTCCCTGAGCGATCGGCCTTCATGCCTTGCTTACGCTCTTTAGCATACTCAAGCGCTTGCTGATAAGCACGCTCTGCAATCGCTAAGCCTTGCAAACCGACACCCTGACGCGCATTGTTCATCATGGTAAACATGGCTTTGATACCTTCGTTTTCCATGCCAACTAAATACCCTATCGCGCCCTCGTTCTCACCAAAACTCATCACACAGGTTGGCGACGCGTGAATGCCCATTTTGTGCTCAACAGACACCACTTGGACATCGTTACGCTGGCCTGGATTGGCTTGCTCATCCAAAATAAATTTAGGCACAATAAACAGAGAAATGCCTTTCACACCCGCCGGCGCATCGGGAAGCCTCGCCAAAACCAAATGAATGATGTTGTCACTCATTTGATGATCACCCCAAGTAATGAAGATTTTCTGACCTTTAATACGATACACATCGCCATCAGGAATGGCTTTACAAGCAATGGCAGCAAGATCAGAACCTGCCGATGGCTCGGTTAAGTTCATCGTTCCGGTCCATTCACCGCTTAGCATCTTGGGTAGGTAGGTCTCTTTAAGCGTCTCGCTGGCATGGGAGCTAATCGCTTCGATCGCCCCTTGACTCAATAACGGACACAATGAAAAAGCCAAGTTGGCCGCTTGGACGCCTTCGTTGACAGCGGTAGCAATGCTGGATGGCAAACCTTGACCGCCGTACTCAGTGGCACCAGAGAGAGAACCCCAGCCGCCTTCACAATAACTACGGTAAATGTCTTTAAAGCCTTTTGCTTCAATAACATTGCCATTTTCAACGCGAGACCCTTCTTGGTCTCCCGACCAATTTAATGGCGCAATCACTTGTTCGGTTAACTTGCCGGCTTCGGCTAAAATAGCGCCCAGCAAATCGTCGTCAAGGCCGCCATCGACATAAGGCGTTAGACGATCAAAATTGGCCACTTTTTGTAGGCTAAAAAGAATATCGTTTAGAGGGTACAGGTAATCGCTCATTTTTTATTCTCCGGTTATTTATCCGAGCGGATGTATAACTATAGAATGATAAAAATGAGCGAATCTCTCAATAACATATCAGGCCGTTATTTCTGACAAATACAATCAGAATAAGGTAGAAGGCGTCACAAGGTACGGATTTATAAGCTTTTCATAGAGCGACCAAACTTCAAAAATTCATCACTTTTTCGATATTCACCCGGCGTCATCCCCGTCCATTTTTTAAAAGATCGGAAAAATGCACTGGGTTCATCAAACCCCATTAACGCAGCGATGTCATTAATACTCAACTGTGGTGCGTTCATATAGGTAATGGCCGCTTCTTTGCGACACTCATCTTTGATCTGCTGGTAGGATGTTTTTTCTTCGTTGAGGCGGCGTCTCAGAGTCGACACACTCATATTAAGCCCACTTGCGACTTCGTCTGCACTTGGCATCTCTCGAGAGAAGTCTTTGCCTAACATGGCCATTACTTGAGATTTTAAGCTGTTGTCGTTTTCAACCATGACCAGTAATTGGTACGGTGCTGTTTTTAGAAAACCACGTAAGCTGTCTTCGGTTTGGACTATCGGCATATCCAGATAGCTGGCAGGAAAAACAAGCGCATTGGCGTGTTGGTTAAAGCGTACTTCGGACTGAAATAAAGTCTTATAGTACTCCACATCATCGGGACGCTCGCTGGTGAAATAAGCGGCCTTCAGGCTCAAACGGCGACCAATTAACCAACAAATAAAATGATGCCACATAGACAAAGTGGTTCTTAGCTGCTCTTTCGACTCTGGCGTCACTATGTCCGCCACCCTAGCATCCGCCGACTCTATCGGAGCAAAGGTGACCATGGCAAAGCGCCCTTTTTTGATCAATACAGGCTTTACTGTGGGGCCACGACAGATGTCGTAGAAATCGCTGCAACGGTACATGGCATGCGCCAAGCTTCGCGCATGAATAATACACAAACACATCATTCTAAAGGTACCATTGGGCACCTTACCACCACTCAACATGCCGAACGATTCATCCTGAACCAGCCACATAATTTTTTGATACAGCATGCCGTATTGATAGGCAGGAAAATGACTGTTTTGTTCAATATCGGAACGTACGATATCCAAGCTCTCTAACAATGCGTCACTGTCTAAGCCTTGATTTTCAACGGCTTTTAATAAATAGCGTACACTTGACATAGGAACAGAGGCTTTTACATTCATGTTACAACTCATCCCGCATAGATAATTTTTATTGTAATGGATAATTTGAGCATAAAAAAAGACTGCAAAAGCAGCCTTTTTTTAAGTTTTACAGATATTTGCTTAATTCTCTTCAGAGAAAGCAGACAATAATTCATCAACAGATAAATCTTCAGTTTCCTGATTTATCCCTGAGATCAATGTCGGCTTAGTAGATTCGGTGTCTTTCTCTTCTTTAGGCTTCACGAACACAAAACGACGTGGACGTGCTGCTGGCTGTGCTGCTTCTTTTTCAGGAAGCAAACCCAGTCTATCAAGCTTTTTGTGCGCTTGCTCTTTGCGCTCCTTGGATTTTTTGACTTTAAAACGGCGAGTAGACGATGCTTTACGAGCTTTATTTTGCTCTTTCATCATTTCCTTTGAACCAGTTTTTCCAAGTTTGCCACGCATGCTGCGCGATTTTTTAGTACGAGCCATAATTTCCTCTCTTTATCGCGCGCGCATTGTAACAGTCAATTCAAGCAAGGTCATCATTTAGACGATTAGCAATCTGCTTTAAACGTACTATGACCAATGTGTTTTTGCTTACCAATCTCTCCCATTAGCGTTTTTATCTTAGCTGAGTCATTGTTTTCTAACGCAGTTTCTAAAGAAGAGAAGACTTGAATCGTATCATCGATGACACTTTGGTATTCAGCGGTTTCTTTTGCTAGCGCGTCCCCAGAGAGTTTTTTCTCGACGAACAGGTACGGTGTTTGAGAACGGGCGTCTTTAAACAAAGCAATGACTTGCTCAACCTTTTTAGCGGCTTGTTCGTTGTCCCCTGACTTTAGGCTTGATGCCATGCTTTTTAATTCCGTTTTAATGTTTTCCATATCATGGTGTAAAGGACGACCTTCGCAAGCACCGTGTGCCAATACATTCGTTGAAAATGCCAAGGTGGCGAGTGCGCCGATAAAAAGACGTTTGTACATTTGAAGTTTCCTCTGCCCAAGGGTGATAAAATTGATTATTACAATCTGCTGTGAAAGGAGTCAAGCTACCCTTTTCATTATTGAAACACAAATAGAAAAGGGAGACTCAAGATCATCCGACTCGTTCGACCTATTAAATAGTAAATCTCGCGATTTGCTGCTCTAGTCTTTGTGCTAATTGCGCTAATGACTCAGCGCCTTTGGCACTTTCATGGGACTCGATTGCCAGCTTGTTGGCGATTTCTTTGATCGACAAACTGTTGTTCGATATATCACTGGTAACAATATTTTGCTCTTCTGCCGCGCTGGCAATTTGCAATGACATATCACTAATCCGTTGTACGGAATTCTGGATTGCCACCAAGCTTTCTGCCGCTGCGATTGCGTCTTCAACAGAGCTGTTCGCCACCGTTTGACCTGAATGCATAATATCCACGGCTTTTTGCGTTGTGCTATTTAAGCCGTCGATCATTTCTTTAATTTCTTCTGTTGAGTTGTGCGTTCTTTGTGACAACACACGAACTTCATCAGCCACCACCGCAAAGCCACGACCATGTTCACCGGCACGAGCGGCTTCGATCGCTGCGTTCAACGCCAATAAATTGGTTTGTTCGGCGATATTTTGAATGGTTGTTAATATGCTACTGATGCTTTGCACTTGATGATCAAGATTACCAATAATACTCGAAGCGTCGGTAACTTGTGTCGCAAGGTCGCTGATCGAGTGTTTACTTTTGACAACCTGATCACTGCCTTCTTGGCTATTTTGATACGCTTCTCGAGAAGCATTCGCGGTGCTTTCTGCGTTGGATGCGATCTCATGGGTCGCCGCCGACATTTGCCCAACGGCCGTCGCCACCGCGGTAATCTCATCCAATTGAGTACTCAGGTCCAAAGACGACTGAGAAGTTAAACGATGAGAGTCTTGAGCCAAACTATTAAGGTTGGACGACAACACCTTAATTTCAGAAATAATGCCCGCTAAGGTTTGTAAGAAGCCATTAAAATGACGCGCTAAATCGCCAATCTCATCTTTGCTGGTTTCTGGGATGCGAGTGGTTAAATCCCCTTGACCGTTATTCATTTCTGCCAACACTTGATTGACCTTATCAATGCCACTCAACAATTTTCGGCTAACCAGTCCCATGACAAGGCTTACGGCCACTGCCGCGATAACCATTGCCACCATAAGTGAAATCAATAGATTACTCAGCGGCGCCATCGCCGTGGCTTTGTCTAGCTGAAAGAAGATAACCCAGTCGGTGTCAGGAACCGCAACACCTGCCACTAACACAAGCCCATCTTTTGACTGTGTTTCAACCAGTTTTCCTTGTGCCTGTTTAACCACATCTAAACCATAACCCAAAGACGACGCCATGTTTTTAAGGACTAGCTTCTCATCAGGGTGCGCAATGATCACACCTTTTGTCGAGACTAAAAAGACACGACTTTTATCCATCATTTTGACATGCAAAATGCCCTTAACGAGATTGCTTAAGTTCATGTCGGCACCAACAACGCCTTTGACCCCTGACGCATCCACAACTTTCTCTGCGGCAGAAATAATAAGTTGGTTCGTGCTGACATCAATATAAGGTTCTGTGTATTGAACGCTGTCTGACGTTAGCGCTTTTTTGTACCAAGGGCGAGTGCGAGGATCAAAGCCTGCTGGCATAGTGGCGTGATGACTTAACACCATGTCACCTTCTTTCGTCCCAATGTAGGCCAAGTCAAAATTACCCGATTTTTCGGCTTGTAAAAGCGCACCAATCGTCACATCATGCTTAGTAAAGTGATTGCTTAAGCTGTTAATCGTGGCGGTTTTTCCATGAACCCATTCTGATATGGTTCGAGACTGCCCTTCTGCAATCGATGATACCTGGTCATTCAAACCATCAACCAAGGTGTTTTTAAGTTGAAAATAACCAAAAGAGCCAACAATTAACGCCACAATAATGGCGGATGCAAACACCACAAGCGAAAACTTACGCTGTAACGTCATAACACAATCTCCGAAGTAATTTGGATAACCCTTAGGGTAGAACACCGTCTTTGATTTACAAAGCAGCGTTGCTATCTATCCCATGGGGTTTATTAAAAATAAAGCACAGTAAACAATAGGTTTTTATAGGCTATGTTCCATATCAAAGCACGGCTACTCATGACGCTTCTTACCCTCATGATCAGCTCACCATCCTGGTCTGAATGCAACGATTACGATGCAAAAAACGCGGCCGATAAAGTCGCTGAGAAGTTCATCAAAGGTAAAGTATTTCATCAGGCTGAGGTTTTGAAAGTTCATAGACCAAGTAACAGAAAAGAGATTGCCAGCTACATTAAAACCAACAACCTCTATTATACGATTTTTTCATTGGTAAATAGCCAATGCAAAGTTCAAATCATCAAACGAACCCACGGCAAACACTAGCATAAGGTAAGGTGCCATTCGGCCACCTTACCTTTTTTAGCGTATTAATCGTCTTTCTTCCCTTTGTCAGATTTACCGTCTTTGCCATCGGTTTCTTCGTCGTCGTCCTCTTCCTCTTCTTCACCCAACTTAGAGATTTCTTCTAAACGCTGGATAACACGAGCAGAAATACTGCCTTCAGGGTATTCGCCTTCGTCATTGGCCTCGCCTGCTTCTAAGCCTGTGAGCAAATGCAGCGCCTCATCAGCCGTTGACACCGCGTAGACATGGAATTGTCCTGCTTTTACCGCGTCTAAGATATCATCATTTAGCATCAGATTATTGGCATTCGATTTCGGGATAATCACCCCTTGAGTGCCGGTTAATCCGCGCGCAAAACAAACGTTGAAAAAGCCTTCGATCTTTTCGTTCACGCCGCCAATTGCTTGAATTTCACCGTACTGATTCAAAGACCCAGTAATGGCTAAGTCTTGGCGTAATGGCATCTGGATCAAAGCAGAAAGCAAACAGCATAACTCTGCCGTTGAAGCGCTGTCGCCATCCACATAGCCGTAACTTTGTTCCATCGCAATAGACGCAGAAATGTCCAGCGGGAAACGCTGAGCGTATTTATTACCAAGATAACCAGATAAAATAAGCACCCCTTTGGAGTGAATATTCTGACCAAGGTTAGATTCTCGTTCGATATCAATGATGCCCTTTCCACCTGGGTGGACTGTCGTCGATATGCGAGCTGGCGCACCAAAGCTGCTGTCGCCAATTTGCATCACGGTCAGGCCATTAATTTTGCCCACCGCATGGCCTTCACTCTCCAACAGCACAGTGCCTTCAATGATCTCTTCAATGATTTTTTCACTAACGCGACCGGTTCTGTGTTTTTTCGCCTTCAAGGCGCGGGCAATGTGATCTTTGGTGATGTTTTCATCACGCGCCATTTCTCGCACAAAGTCGGCTTCACCTAACAGCTCAAACACATCGCCTATTTTAGCGGCCATTTCTTTTTGGTGCTCGGCCAGACGACTGCTGTATTCGATTAAGGCCGCAACACCGTCGCGAGTCACATTCGCGTACTCTTCTTTGTCGATGCGGTCTTTCATCAAACGAGCAAACGCAAATTCAGACTCTTTGGTGCGTTTCAAAGTATCGTCAAAATCAACCAAGACTCGGAACATCTCTTGGAAATCAGGGTCCGCGTCCTGCAACAAGTAATAAATGTCTCTGGAACCGATCAACACCACTTTTACCTGTAACGGCAAATCTTGTGGTGCCAAGGTTGTTGTGTTCATGAGTCCCATGTCCGCGTAAGGGTGCTCAATTTTTAGCGACTTACTTTTTAAAGCACGTTTGAGCGCTTCCCACAAATAGTGATCGGTTAAGAGCTTTTCTGCGTCCAGAATCAGATAACCACCATTGGCCGCGTGCAAGCTACCAGAGCGAATCAAGCGGTAACTTGGAATCAGCATACCTTGATCGCTGCTGTACTCAACTTGGCCAAACAAATTGCGATACGTTGGATGCGGCTCATAAACAACCGGCATACCGCCATCAGGCTGATGGGTCACCGCGATGTTAGGCAAGTACAACTCTTCGTACAATTGACGACGGCCAATTTCGTCACGGTTTTCCGACACCTTGTCATCGGCCATCTGATCTATGATGGTTTTATCAAGGTCTTCACGTAGGGCTTTGAGGTACTCTGTCACCGCTTCGTGTTCTGCGTATTCTTTAAACAGCGGTGCCATTAATGGGTCTAGCGCTTCGTTCACCGTATCCAAATTTAGCTGGCGTAACTGCTCATAAGACGCACGCTTCCAAAGTGGTAAGCTTAATAACTCTTCATTAAGCAAGCTTTCCAACTGAGACACGGACTCCTGAAAGGCATCACGGTCTTCGTCACTTAATCCGGCAAAATCATTTTCTTCAATCGCCTTGCCATCTCTCATAGGCGCAAAACTGACGGAAGACGCATCGCGGAACATGGCCACGCCAATTTTTACCGCCACACGCTCCACTTTATTGATCGCCGCTTCGTAGCGCTCATTAAAAGCTCGATCGATCGCCCCTTTTTGCTGTTGATACGTTGGGTTCTCAAACGCCGCTGGGAATGTCGCCATCAAACCATCGATCAAAGCACGAATTTCCTTGGCGAATTCAGCCGCTTTGCCTGGCGCAAATTCAAGCGCCTTAGGACGATGACTTTCGGTAAAGTTATTAATGTAGGCCCATTCATTAGGCGGTGTACGACGTTTGGCTTCGCTCTTCAAGTAGTTCAATACATAAGAGGAACGACCTGTACCTGAGTCTCCCATCGCAAAAATATTGTAGCCTGGGCGCTGCATAGCCACGCCGAATTGAATCGCTTCAACCGCACGTTCTTGGCCTAAAATACCGCTTAGGGCATCAATATCTTTCAAAGTTTCGAAGGGAAGATGGTCTGTCGGGACTTTGGCCGACAATACTTGATATGGAAGTGGGGTAACCATATTGGACATCAATGGGCTTCCTTAAATAAAACAAGCCGGTTCTTTGTAAGGCTTGCGAAAGAAAATTCTCTTCTTTCAGTTATGTTTAAATTTATCATCTCAGACTAACACCCTTGTTTACCTGTCGCCTATATAGGAAAGGCAAAACAAGAAAATTTTCTAGAAAAATCAATTCACTTAGTGCAAAAAACGACCTAAACGCATTAGGCCTTGATCATAATTTGCTGTTCTGGGGTCGCTTTTGAAAATACTCGGTGGAAATTTTCAGCGGTGGCCTCTAATAAGGCCTCATAACGAATGCCTTTGATGTCCGCAACAAACTGCGCCACATCCGCCACGTATTGTGGCTCGTTTTTCTTGCCTCTGTGTGGCACAGGCGCCAAATATGGGGCGTCGGTTTCAACGATTAAAGACGACAAAGGCAGCTTCTTGACCGTGTCTTTTAGTTCTTGAGCGGTTTTAAAGGTGACAATGCCTGAAATCGAAATGAGGTAATTCTCATCAATGGCGGCTTTGGCCATCTCGTAATCTTCGGTAAAACAATGCACCACCCCCGCGCTACTTGGATTGCCATGTTGGCGTATTAACGACAAGGTATCCGCTTTAGCATCACGGGTATGTATGATGACAGGCAAACCTAATGTGCCTGCGGCCTGTAGATGTTGCGCAAAACTGTGTTTTTGCAACTCATGAACCGCGCTGTCTTTTTCATAAAAATAATCCAAGCCGGTCTCACCAATCGCGATGATTTTTTCGTGTTGAGCAAGCGTGATTAACGGCTCAGGAGAACAAATCAAGCCTTCTTTGTGTAATGGATGAACGCCACAGCTTGCAAACACACCTTGGCGCTCAGTAAAGCTAAGAATAGTGTCTATGTCTTCTAGATTGACCGAAATGCTAAGCATTTGCTTAACCCCTTTTAGAGCCGCCGCATCAATCGCGCCGTTAATGTCTCCGTTATAAGGTGTTAAATCCAATTTATCTAGATGGCAGTGAGTGTCGATTAACATAAAGGTGTCACCATTGGTTCAATTCGTAAGTAAGCTGCATAACCGGATTAAGGTTGGTTTTAAGTAGATCCGATTTCAGTTTTTGTAAGCTTTGATAGCGCAGCATTATTTGTTGGATGCTCATTCGGCGCATAATCAAAGGGTAAAGATCCGCTAATGCAGACGGCAGTGTGGCTCCGGCAGAATGATTGATGCATTGATGTAAAATTGCCGCAAGACCATTGCAATAATCTTCTATATTGGCGCTGCTTACGCCTTTTAATACAAGATCAACGCCTTTTTCCCCTTGCAAAAGCGCTTTTATGGCATCCGGTAAAGCACTGTAAATAGCGGTTTTTTGTTGCTTTTCAATCGCCAACAAGCGAAAAGGCTGTGTGGTAAGCCAAAACAACGAGGCTAACTCGTCGCCATCGGGTTGCTGGTGCAACCAGCTCGTCACCTCAGCCAAGTTCGGCGTAGGCACATTCACCAATAAACAACGACTGCGAATGGTTGGCAATAAACTACTGGATTGGGACGTTGTTAGCACAAAATAAGTGCGGTCCGCAGGCTCTTCTAACGCTTTTAACACAGCGTTAGCGGCGTTAATGTTCATCGCCTGTGCGTGGGTAATCAACACCACCTTATTTTGACCAACTTGGGGTTTTTGGCTGATTTTTTGCGTTAATTGACGAATATGATCGACTTTTATCGCCCCTTCTTCCCCGTCTAAAACCCGATAATCTGGGTGTGTATTGGCGGCCATCAATTGGCACGAATGGCAATAACCACAGGCCTTAGCTTGGTCCAGTTCCTCACACATTAAATCTTTGACCATCGTGCGAGCAAGTTCCTCTTGGCCGACGCCATCTGCGCCAGTCACCAACAAAGCATGCGACAGTTTCTTCTGCTTTTTTAAAGCCTGTACCTGACTTAATGAAGCCATCAACCAGGGCGCAATGTCTGCCATTTATACGCCCCTTTTCCAAGCCGTTTTTAAAGCATTTAATTGCGTCACTATTTGTGCGCTAACTTGCTCTAAAGGCTGACTGGCGTCGATCACCTTTATGCGCTCAGGTTCTAGATCGGCTTGCTCTAAAAAGCCCTGACGCACTTTTTCATGAAACTCGATCGACTCTTTGTCTAAACGGTCGGCGTTTTTTCGATCCGCAACTCGTTGCATGCCGATGTCGACGGGTACATCGAGTAACAGTGTGGCATCAGGCTTATTGTCGCCCACTACCCATTCCGTTAGCGTGTTAAGTTTTTCAGTATCGCCACCACGCGCCCTGCCTTGATAAACAAAAGATGAATCAATAAAACGATCACTGATCACCCAAAGCCCTTGCTCTAACGCGGGGCGGATTTTTTGTGACATGTGTTGAGCTCGGGCCGCAAACATCAATAACAACTCAGTCATATCGTCCACCGCTTCATCACGGGATGCCAAAATAAGCCCACGAATTTCTTCTGCCAATACAGTGCCACCAGGTTCTCGGGTCATGATGTAATCAATGTTTTCTGCGTCTAACCAGCGCTGAATACAGACTATTGCGGTGGATTTGCCACTGCCTTCACCGCCTTCTAAAGAGATAAATTTACCGGTCACTGTGCGTTCTCCTTAACGGTAGATTCAGGAATGGATTTATAGTCCGAGCGTCTGTGGTATTTTTGGTACTTGGCGACCGCTCTATTATGAGCCTGCAATGTATTTGAAAAGGCATGGGTACCATCCCCTTTGGCAACAAAATACAACGCCTTGGTTTCGCCTGGATTTAACGCGGCTTCAATCGCTTCTTTGCCCACATTCGCAATCGGCGTTGGCGGTAACCCAAAGTGTAAATAGGTGTTATAAGGAGACGCAGAGCGCAGGTCTTTTCGAGTCAAATTACCGTTAAAGTTTTTCCCCAATCCGTAAATAACCGTAGGGTCGGTTTGTAGGCGCATGCCTTTTTCTAAACGACTGATAAACACTCGTGAAATCAAGGGTCTCTCTATTGGCGCCCCTGTTTCCTTCTCAATAATAGACGCCATCACCAGCGCTTCATAGGCATTTTTATAGGGTAAATTTTTGTCTCTTTTGTCCCATAAATCCGCCAATGTCTGCTCTAGTAAACGATGGGAGTGCTGTAAGATACTAAAATCTGTATCGCCTTCATGGTATTGGTACGTATTGGCAAAAAACTGCCCTTCTGGGTTGCTCACGTCTAATGCAAAACGTTTTGCTATTTGCTCATTCGTGAGCCCCTTTAAGGTCATTTTGATATTGCCTTTAGCGGCCATGGTTGCCAAATAGTAGTCCAGTGTTTTGCCTTCCAATAAGGTGACTGAATACACCACAGATCGACCGGAATCAAACAACGCCATCAAATCCAGTAAGGTCATGCCTGGCATAACGGCGTACTCACCGACTTTAGGTACCCATTCAGGGTGCAATCTGGCAACAACGCGCATGAGCATTGGATCAAGTATCCAATTTTTCTCACTCAACTCATGACCTATTTTGTAAGAGGTGTCACCTGACTGAATGTAAAAGCGGGCTTCTTTGTCTAAATTAATCGGACTGGTTAATAAGTAATACACCACGCCAGCAAGCACAGCCAATAATGAAGCGGCTAACACAAAAACTCTTATAAACCATTTAAAAAGCGTCATGCACATCCTTAGTTTGCATTAGGTGTTGTAATCGTTGAGTGTGGATACCAATCGGTATTGAGCATCCTAATAAAGAAATCACAGGAACAATGCCCATTAAACTGTTGGTGATGAAGATCTCATCGGCCTGTTTCAATTCGTTTAACGAAAAATGCCCCACTTCAACATGATAAAGCGCTTGATTGCTCAAAACCTGGTGGCGAAAAACGCCTTGCACACCCGCTTGGCTCAAAGAAGGTGTGTATAGCCCCCCTCGCTTAAACCAAAAAATATTACTTTGAATGCATTCAATCACATGGCCACGACCATCTAACATCACGTCTTCAAAATGCAGATCGCTTAACTTTTGCTTAGCCAGAACATTTTCAAGTCGATTTAAGTGTTTCATACCCGATAAAAAAGGGTTTTCGCTCACCGGAACATCAGAAACACCCAAATGTACGCCAGATTTTTGCTGAACTTGGTAATTCGGCGCATCAGCAATGCCAATCAAAATGGTGTGTTGGCAATCTTCGGGCGGTAAATAACCTCGCCCTCCCTCGCCTCTTGTGACAATAATTTTTACAACGGACTCTGTTTTAACAAGAGGCTGAATAGAATTACGTAAAAAAAGACGCAATGTTTCCAGTTGTGCATCAGAAAATGGCATGGCCAATTTTTTTAAGCCGCGAGCAAGACGCGCAAGATGATCATCTAGATATTCAACCCCAGCGGATGACACCTTCATGGTCTCAAAAAGACCATCGCCATAGGCTAAGCCTCGATCAGACGGTGAAATTGGGTCTTGTCGATAATTAATAAACCACTGCATGAAGATGGATAAACTCAGAATAAAAATGGTGGGCTATGATAGCGTAAAAGTCACGAACCTCCCAGAGAGCTTTTGTCTTAATACAAGAGATTCTGAAACAGTGCTGAATGATGCTCTTAGTGGGTAATTTTCAAAGAAAAAACAGCAAAGGAGCCGTAACCCAATCAGGAAACAGGATTTTAATTCAACAATGGGCTGGAATAATGCTTTTAAAAACAGAGGGATAGAAAACAAGAAAGGTGAGATTAAAGAAAATCCCATGCAAAAAAGAAAAATACGAAGAGAGTGTTAATAGCCACACTCTTTAGTGAAATATTCTCTGTAAAGCAATCTATAGATAGAAGGCTTACTGTGTAAAATTGGCGTCCCGTAGGGGGTTCGAACCCCTGTTACCGCCGTGAAAGGGCGGTGTCCTAGGCCTCTAGACGAACGGGACACAACTAGCTTTTATAGTGCTATAACTCACGATTTTTACGACTGTATTCTAATACATTAGAATGGCGTCCCGTAGGGGGTTCGAACCCCTGTTACCGCCGTGAAAGGGCGGTGTCCTAGGCCTCTAGACGAACGGGACACAATTAGCTTTTATAGAGCAC
>NZ_JBITUJ010000003.1:200502-475506 GCF_044542435.1 Marinomonas sp. NPDC078689
CACACCTTCTAGTAAGAAGATGGAGCGGGAAACGAGGCTCGAACTCGCGACCCCAACCTTGGCAAGGTTGTGCTCTACCACTGAGCTATTCCCGCAAAATGCTTTTCACAGTTAAGACATTCAAAGTAAACTAACCGTCCGTTTGAAAGGATGGCGTCCCGTAGGGGGTTCGAACCCCTGTTACCGCCGTGAAAGGGCGGTGTCCTAGGCCTCTAGACGAACGGGACAACGTTTTAATCTTGCTGTGTGAGCGGGGGCGTATATTACTGTTAATAATCTGAAAATCAACAGTTTTTTTAAAATTTCTATTAAGTTAAGCTAACAACAACTTGTTTTACAAAGACATTGTCTAAAAATGGAGCTATTTATGCTGAAAACACGCCTTTTACTACCCCTATCCTTTGCCACCCTATTATTGGCTGGTTGTACGACAACGCACTACATACAGATCGAACCTACGGCCTCTATAAAGAAAGAACAACTGCAAAACGACCGCGCCATACAAGTAACCACCAATACACAACTAGGCAACCACATTGGCGCCATTAAAACAGGACTGAACGAGCGCGCTGACATCTTTACGACTAATGATGTAAAAGAAAGCGTTAATAAGAGCATCATCAATGGACTTACCCAATTAGGCTTCACGCCAGATCAAGGTGTTTACCCACCAGCTGAGCTTAATGTTGTTATCACTAAGATGAGCTACACCACAAAAGCAAAGAATTTGAAAACCACAGCGACTCTCGACTTTCAGCTTGCGGCAACGGTAAAAGCCAAAGGTCAAACCTATAAAGCCAACTTTGGCTCTCAGAAAGTAGAAGAGTACGGCACCCTGCCTTACCAAAGCACAGTACAAGAAGACATGAATGACCTAGCAAGCAAAACAGTCAGTCGCTTGCTTAGCGATCAGAACATCATCACCCTACTTAAAGAGTAATCTAAGCGGCGACATGGATTCGCCAACAACCCAAAAGCAGAGCACAAAAAAAGGCGCCCTTTAAGGAGCGCCTTTTTTATTGTCTAGCGTAAAAGCCTGGTTACTTTTCTTCATCAAACAACAAAGAAGCAGAGTTAATGCAATAACGTAACCCTGTTGGCGGTGGACCATCATTAAATACGTGCCCAAGGTGAGCATCACAATTCGCGCACACTACTTCTGTTCGCTGCATGCGCCAAGAGTTATCACTGTGCTCTTCAATGTTTTCTTGATGGCCATCATAAAAGCTCGGCCAACCACAACCGGCATTGAATTTTTTGCCGGAATCAAACAATAAACTACTGCAGCAACGGCAACGATACTGACCGGCTTCATAAAAGTTATCGTACTCACCAGTATGAGGACGCTCAGTTCCTTTTAAGCGCACAATATTGAAAACGTCTTCAGGGAGCTCTTTACGCCACTCCTCGTCGGACTTGATGACTTTTTTAGTGCTATCTCTATCACTCATCTTGAATGCTCCAGAATTAGGTATAGAGTAAGTATATTCGCCCTACCCCCTGCATTAACAAGGAAAACTCGTGCAAATTCGCAAATCTAACAAATTAGCAAACATCTGTTATGAAATCCGCGGCCCAGTTCTTAAAGAAGCCATGCGAATGGAAGAAGAAGGCCAACGAATCCTAAAACTCAATATCGGCAACCCAGCGACCTTTGGTTTTAAAGCGCCCGATGAGATCCTGGTTGATGTTATCCGCAACCTACCCACGGCGCAGGGATACTGTGAATCAAAAGGGCTTTATTCCGCCCGTAAGGCGGTGATGCAAAAATACCAAGCCTTGGGGGTAAAATCTGCCGACGTAAATAATGTCTGGATGGGCAATGGCGTCAGCGAGCTCATCGTGATGGCCATGCAAGCCCTGCTCAATGATGGCGATGAGATTCTGATCCCTGCGCCTGATTACCCTTTATGGACCGCCGCGGCCACCTTGTCTGGCGGTTATGTAAAACACTACCTTTGTGATGAAGGGGCCGGTTGGCAACCTGATATTCAAGACATACGCGCTAAGATTTCCAACAAAACCAAAGCCATTGTCATTATCAACCCGAACAACCCTACGGGCGCGGTTTATGAAAAAGGCATTCTAGACGCCATTATTGACCTTGCGGAAGAACATAAACTGTTGATTTTTTCCGATGAAATCTACGACAAAATTTTATATGACGGCGCGACTCACATCCCCACCAGCACGCTCACAGAAGGTCGCATGCCTTGCGTCACATTTGGCGGCTTGTCTAAAGTGTATCGCACCGCCGGCTTTCGCTCAGGCTGGATGGCCATCACGGGGGATAAAAGCGGCATAAGCGACTATATAGATGGCTTAGACATTCTTAGCTCTATGCGTCTGTGTGCAAACGTGCCTGCGCAACACGCTGTACAAACGGCCCTAGGGGGTTATCAGAGCATTAATGAGCTGATCATAACTGGTGGGCGCTTCTATGAACAAAGAGCCGTTGCATGGGAAGCCCTCGACGCCATCCCTGGGGTGAGCTGTCATAAACCCGAAGGCGCGCTATATCTCTTTCCAAAACTAGACCCTCGCATTTACCCCATTCAAGACGACATGGATTTAGTCTTGCGCTTCTTACAAGAAGAAAAAGTGCTGATTGTTCAAGGTACCGGCTTTAATTGGCCAACACCTGACCACGTGCGTTTCGTCTTCCTTCCGCACATTGAAGACCTAACACCAGCCATGGAACGTTTCGCGGCTTTTCTAGGGCGACTAAGAAAACGCTAAATAAGCTCACATAAGAGAATCTTCTCTGCTTGAAATTGAACTTTATGGCCCTATCATGCTCCTAACAGTTTTTCTAGGAGCATGAACATGCGCATCATTCTGTTTTTGTTAACCAACATCGCCGTGATGGTGGTTGCAGGTATTATTCTTAGCCTTTTAGGCGTAAACGGTTACATGACAAGCAACGGTTTGAATTTCACCTCCTTGCTTATCTTCTGTGGTGTCTTTGGCTTTACTGGTAGCATCATTTCCTTGTTGCTTTCCAAGTTTATGGCCAAGCGCGGCACAGGCGCCGTGGTCATTAAGCAACCCAGTAACCACAAAGAAGCTTGGCTTATCGATACGGTCGCTGAGCTATCCCGTAACGCGGGCATCAAAATGCCTGAAGTGGCCATTTTTCCATCCCATGACGCCAATGCTTTTGCGACTGGCTGGAATAAAAACGATGCGTTAGTTGCTGTCTCCAGCGGCATGATGGATCGCTTCCCGCCGGATGAAATCAAAGCCGTGCTGGGTCACGAGATTGGTCACGTGGCAAATGGCGACATGATCACGCTAAGTTTGATTCAAGGCGTAGTGAACACCTTTGTGATGTTCTTTGCGCGTATTGCCGCCTATGCCGTGGACCAGTTCCTACGTAAGAATGACGACGAAGGTTCGGTTGGTTGGGGCTATTACATTGCGACCTTTGTGTTCGAGATGCTTTTCGGCATTCTTGCGTCAATGATTGTGATGTGGTTTTCGCGCTTTCGAGAGTTCAGAGCAGACGAAGCTGGCGCTCGATTGGCAGGCAAAGGCGCTATGATTGCGGCGCTGGCTCGATTACAACAGGAGCACGAAGCCAGCCACATGCCAGATTCAATGTTGGCATTCGGCATTAATCGCGGTAAAGCACCGACATTAGGGGAATTGTTTTCAAGCCACCCTCCTATAGATAAGCGCATCCAAGCGTTACAGGCTCTGTAACAGAGCGCTAGAAACACAAGCTTATCAACCAAAAAAACCAGCGACTAGGCTGGTTTTTTTTGCTTTTGCGATTCGCAACACTTTATTCTCGACCACTCACTTTCAACAACACGCAACGCTTAACGTGCTTTTTTCTTTTGGTTTTCCAAAATATACGCGGTCAAAGGAATGACAATTTCTTTTGTTAGATCCTCAAAACGAAGACCATAAACATAGAAATACTCAGCGTCCATTCTCGATAAAAAGTCATTATCCACCAAGGTAGATTGCAACTGCTCTAGCATTTGAATTTCTTGTGAGCGGATTTCGCAATTTACTTTCAAGAAAAAGTTATAGCCGCTGATTTTAATGTTCATCGCCACGCGCATTCGCTGCTTCACGGCGCCAAAGTCTTCTTTAGAAATCAGCTTGGCACCACCGGCACTTAGATCAACAACAATCCCCGATGTTGCCTCAGGAATGGTGTTTTCATTGCTTGTCGGCTCTAGGCTGCAAATAAGTCGTGTCTCTACACGCACCGTCTCACGAACCACAGAGGTCTCAACATACGACGGATAGGCTAAGTGCAAATGGGCCGCAGGTTCAAGATAACTCTTTGCAACCCGACTTGAGAAAGCGCACACAGCGGTACCCAGCATAAGCCGAACATTAATCGCCTGCCCTTCACGGACAAAGATCTTTCTGCCTTTGGACGTAGGGCAAGAAACAATCAAGGAGCGCCCAGGAATAGCACCCAGCACCTTCACCATATGCCTCGCCGGAGGCGTAATAAACTCTAATTGTACAAACGTACCTAGAGGTACATCTAAATCACCTAAGTCGACTTGTATAACCCCAGCCATCAAAATTCCACTTTCTAATTAATATTATTATTCCACTCGGAAACCGATAGCACGCAAAGCCTTAAGATCCGCTTGCTTACCATTAGAAACGAAGCAAGTATTAAACTCATCTCTTTCAACATAATGCTTTCTTAGCCAATCAAATGTCGACCTATCCGAGCCTGCGCGATATTTTCCACGCAGTCTAGCATCGTCTCGAGCCACATCGTAAATAGCGTGCATTGAGCGCGCGAGCATTTCTTCCGTCAATGGCCCTTTCTCAATACCAATAGAGCGTATTCTTCCAGCCGTAATCGCCTTTTCAAGAGCAAGAGGATTAGGAATATCAAAAAAACGACAAAATGCCTGATAAACCATCCAAGTGCCTTTTTCACGACCCTGTTTACTGTACCCCGCAATATGAGGCGTCGCAATATCAGCAATGGACAATGTCGAGGCATCAATCAGTGGCTCGCCTTGCCAAACGTCTAGGACAATATTTAACGCGCTCTGCAATGCGTGATGGCGCCCACGCAAGGCCACTTCGTCAATCACTCCACCACGACCAGCACTGATGATCGTAGTACCGGCCTGCACACCAGACAAAAGCTCAGCACCAATCATGCCTTGCGTCGGGTATTTTCCCGTTGTCGTAAGTGGCGCATGCAAAGAAATAACCGCGCAACCTAATACCGTTTCTAACGAGGCAAAATTAACCGAGCCACTTACTATCTCTTGTTCTTTAAAAGGGTCATAGACACACACATTGCAGCCAAGGGCTAAAAAGCGATCATAAACAGTTTTGCCGACGTTGCCGTATCCAATCACGCCAATTTTTTTACCCAACCAAGACAAGCTCTTACTCAGCGACAAATAGCCCAACGCACTGAACACATAATCCGCAACCGCTTCAGCATTGCAACCAGGCGCACTGGTAAAGGCAATGCCTTGCTCAGCCAAATACTCGGTATCTATGTGATCCACACCTATGGTAGCACTGCCAACAAAGCGTACTGAGCTGCCTTCTAATAGCGCTTTATTCACCTTGGTGACTGATCGTACAAGCAGCGCATCGGCATCCTTTACTTGTTCCTTGCTTAGGGTCCTACCGTTAACCAGCTCTACGTCTGCGAAAGGAGAAAAAAGCGTCGCCACATTGGGCATATTCTCATCGGCTATTATTTTCATACTGCTGTTTTATAAACTCATTAAAATCGATATTAGGTAAACGGCGAGCCAGCAAGTACTTAGCAAATGTAAGTGCTCTCTCTGGTAAGCCAGAAATTAGATAATCGCCCACTTGGCGATAAACAGATTGCTGAAAAGGGGTCGCGTCATAATCAACCAAGGCTAAGTTATCAACACTTACTCGAAACTCTAATCCCGCCGCCCAATGCAAAACACACTCAATCGCTTGAGGCTTAACCTCAACTTGCTCAAACAGCGTTTGTTGCTGTTGCGTGCGCGAATCGGTTTCATACCAGTAACCATAATCTTCTAATAGACGTCGTTGCGGACCAGCCAGACACCAGTGACTGATTTCATGCAATGCACTAGAGGGGTAATCTAATCGAAAGTAGAGAATAGCGGGGGTAGCTTTGCCTTTTGACGGTAAGTAAAGCGGCTCATCCGCACCACCAACCAAGGTGGTATGAAAGCGTGAAAGAAAACAGGCATCAAACGCCTCTATCAGCTGAGCGGCAGTAACCAAGGATCAATCCCCCAAACAAAAGGCAGGATTATTACATATCTTCCAAAACCGCGCTATGCAAACGCCGACAGTGCGGCGCATACATAACGCAATAGCACATAACTTAGCTGCTTTGCCTGACGTGCTTTCTTCAAAAGCGTCGTCGCAGGCGGTTAACCGCGGTAATAACGTGCAGGCACAAATGGCATTTTCGTCAACAATAATGGAATGCTTTTGCCTCGCACTAGGGCAAACAAAGGTTCTTCACTTGCCAATGCCTCACTGGACACATAAGCCATCACAATAGGCTGAGACAAAGAAGGTGAGAAACCACCACTGGTGACCAAGCCTTTCTCTTCCCCAGCTTGGTTAACAATTTGAACGCCTTCGCGCACTGGCGCTTTACCGTCGACTAAAAAGCCAACTCGTTTACGAGCAGGTTTGTTTGAGAACTGAGGCAAAATCACATCCGCCCCCGGAAAACCGCCTTCACGAGCACCGCCTAAGCGGCGTATTGGCTGGATCGCCCAATTTAATGACGCTTCAATCGGTGTGGTGGTGGTATCGATATCATGACCATAAAGGCACAAGCCCGCCTCTAGTCGCAATGAGTCACGCGCCCCCAGACCAATCCATTCAACTTCTTCAAATGCTAATAACGCCGCGGCAAACGCTTCGGCATGATCATTTGGCACAGAAACTTCATAGCCGTCCTCTCCTGTGTAACCAGAACAGCTTACCCACAACTCAACGCCTTGCCAGTCAAATTTAAGACTCTGCATAAACGTCATCGTTTGCGCTTCTGGTACTAGGCGAGAAAAGACAGCGCGAGCTGCTGGCCCTTGAATCGCCAATAACGCACGATCCTCTATTACTTCTACGTCACAATCGGACAACGAGGCTTTCAAATGCGCAATGTCTTGCTCTTTACAAGCCGCGTTGACAACAACAAATAAATCGTCACCCCAGTTTGCAAACATGAGATCATCTGTAATAGTACCGTCTTGAGTGGTGAAAAGACCGTAACGCTGCATACCTTTAGGTAGATCCAAAACATCCACTGGCACAATGGCTTCAAAGGCAGATTTCACGTCTTTGCCTTTAAGAATAAGTTGCCCCATGTGAGAAACGTCAAACAACCCCGCCTTCTCACGCACCCACAAATGTTCCTTTTTAACCCCTAATGGATACTGTACAGGCATTTCATAACCTGCAAATTCAACCATTCTTGCGTCCGCGGCGATGTGTTGTGCATAAAGAGAAGTACGTTTCATAAGCAAACCTTTAATTGGGCCAGTGTTTAGGAAGTTTCCGATTGGAAACAGATTATCTAAAATTCAATGTGGTTGACAAGCCATAAGCCAATTAAAATCCAACTAAATCGGCAATTATTCCGATAAACAGGCAAAAACCTGAACAAATGGTCAGATAAAATCAACCTATTTTATCAAAAGATTTAAAAATACCACTTTCTTACGTGTTTCCAATTGGAAACTTTTTCGATATGATACGAAAAATTGGCGCGAAGCAGACAATTATCGACGCTCTTAGAAAGATGATCTTTTTTCATCATCTTAGACTGCCCTAGTGTTATTATATTAAGGACTCTGTGTCTTTATTGGGCATTAATGTTTATTTAAGAGGAATACACCATGGCAAACACCGAAGCCTTTTTCAGCCAATCCCTGGCTGATCGCGATTCAGAACTTTTTGCAACCCTTGTTGAAGAACAAGAACGTCAAGAAACTGGTATCGAATTGATTGCTTCTGAAAACATCGTTTCCAAAGCTGTCTTGGAAGCTCAAGGCTCCGTACTAACGAATAAATACGCTGAAGGCTACCCTACTCGCCGCTACTACGGTGGTTGTGAAGCTGTCGACGTAACAGAACAACTTGCCATTGATCGCGCAAAAAAATTGTTCAACTGTGAGTTTGTTAACGTTCAACCTCATTCTGGTGCTCAAGCGAACGGCGCAGTAATGCTTGCATTGCTACAGCCAGGCGACACTATCATGGGCATGACCTTGTCTTCAGGTGGTCACTTAACTCACGGTGCAGCACCAGCTCAATCAGGCAAATGGTTCAACGCCGTTCAATACGACGTTAACCCTGAGACTTTATTGATCGATTACGATGCTATCGAAGCGCAAGCAATCGAATGCAAACCTAAAATGATCATCGCGGGTGGCTCTGCTATTCCTCGTGAAATCGATTTCAAACGTTTCCGTGAAATCGCTGACAAAGTCGGCGCTTACTTATTTGTCGACATGGCTCACATTGCTGGCTTGGTAGCGACTGGGGTTCACCCATCTCCACTGCCTCACGCACACATTGTGACAACAACGACACACAAAACACTTCGTGGTCCACGTGGCGGCATGATCCTTTCCAACGATCTTGATCTTGGTAAGAAAATCAACTCTGCTGTTTTCCCAGGCTACCAAGGCGGCCCATTGATGCACGTTATCGCGGGTAAAGCGGTTGCGTTTGGCGAAGCACTGAAACCAGAATTCACTGACTACATCAAACAAGTCGTTGCAAACGCTAAAGCGTTGGCTGCGGTTATGATTGAACGTGGTTGTGATGTGGTAACAGGCGGTACAGATACTCACCTAATGTTGGTGGATCTTCGCCCTAAAGGCTTAAAAGGCAATGTTGTAGACCAAGCTCTAGAGCGCGCTGGTATTACTTGTAACAAAAACGGCATTCCATTCGACACTGAAAAACCAATGGTCACCTCTGGTATCCGTCTAGGTACACCAGCGGCAACATCTCGTGGTTTTGGAGAAGAAGAGTTCCGCAAAGTGGGTCACTTAATCAGTGACGTGTTGGACGGCCTAGTTGGCAATCCAGACGGCAACCCAGAAGTTGAAGCACGCGTTTTGGCAGAAGTCAAAGAGTTGTGCAAACGCTTCCCACTGTACCGCTAAAAAATCATCTACCCGAGGGCAACCCCCTCGGGTATTTTTTTAAAAGAGGCATCATTCATGAGTACTATCCCAGAAAATCTAAAATACGCAGATTCCCATGAGTGGGTTCTAGACAATGGCGACGGCACTGTAACAGTCGGCATCACTGACCACGCACAAGACCTGTTAGGCGATGTAGTTTATGTAGAACTGCCTGAAGTTGGCCTTGAAGTGACCGCAACAGAGCAATTCTCATTGGTTGAGTCGGTTAAAGCCGCTTCTGACATTTACGCACCCGTATCAGGTGAAGTAATCGAGGTGAACACTGACCTTGATGACGCACCAGAGCTTATTAACGAAGCCCCTTTTGAAGGCGCTTGGATCGCTAAGATCAAACTTGCTGAAGGCACAGACCTAAGCAAACTACTTGATGCAGCTGGTTACGCCGCTACCATCGAATAAGGCAGTTATTCACTCTCTTGCTAACCCCACAAGGCGACAGCAAGAGAGCCTCCTCTCTCGTTTTCTTAATAGGTGATATAAATCATGACCTCGTGTATCCGTGATTTGCTAAGCAATGACGAATTTATCGCGCGCCATATTGGCCCAGACGATTCAGAACGCACTACCATGCTGAATACTATTGGCATTGACTCACTAAACGCTCTGATCGAAAAAACCATACCGGAAGCGATTCGCCAAGCCAACCTTGACCTTTCGGCTCAGCCATCGAGCGAAAGTGACGCATTACGCCAATTAAAAGCCATTGCCAAGCAAAACAAGGTAGCGCGCTCTTTCATTGGTATGGGCTACCACGACACCCTAGTGCCTTCACCTATTTTAAGAAACTTGCTAGAAAACCCAGGTTGGTACACGGCATACACCCCTTATCAGCCAGAGATATCCCAAGGTCGCTTGGAAGCACTGCTTAACTTCCAACAAGTTATCATTGACCTAACGGGCATGGAAATCTCAAACGCGTCTTTATTAGACGAAGCCACTGCGGCGGCCGAGGCTATGACGCTGATGAAGCGCTCTAACCGCAAGAAATCCAACACCCTGTTTGTGTCTGACCAATTATTAACGCAAACCATCGACGTGGTAAAAACACGAGCGGAATTGCTCGATATCGACGTGGTGGTTGATGCCAATGAAAACCTTGCCTCTCACGATGTATTTGGTGCCATCTTCCAATACCCAGGCATCAACGGCGAAGTCACGGATCTAACCGACCTAGTGGCACAAGCCCACGAGCAAGGCGCTCTAACCAGCATCGCCGTCGATCTACTGGCGCTTGTGCTATTGAAATCCCCTGGCGACATGGGGGCTGATATCGTCTTTGGTAGCGCCCAACGCTTTGGCGTCCCAATGGGATTCGGCGGCCCACACGCGGCCTTCTTGGCAACAAAAGATGCCTTTAAACGCTCTATGCCAGGTCGTGTAATTGGCGTCTCCAAAGACAGCCACGGCAAACCTGCATTGCGCATGGCGATGCAAACTCGCGAGCAACACATTCGCCGCGAAAAAGCGACATCAAACATCTGTACCGCACAAGCATTGCTTGCCATGATGGCCGGCTTCTATGCTGTGTATCACGGCCCTGTTGGCTTGAAGAAAATCGCCTCTCGAGTGGCGGCGTACGCAAACTGCTTTGCAACAGCACTAAAAGCGAACGGCTTTACCACCAACGCCAATTACTTTGACATGGTCGTCGTTGACACCAACGATAAAACAGCAGACATAGTCGCAGCAACCCAAGCCAAACTGATCAACCTACACCAAACGTCGGCTAGCCGTCTTTCTATTACCTTTAGCGAAACGACCACCAACCAAGACTTAATCGATCTTGCGGACTGTTTCGGTTTCTCTTTGTCACAAGAAGACATAGACGCTACCGCAGCCAGCACCGGATTCGATGGTGCTTTATTACGTCAAGATGCTATTTTGACGCACCCTGTGTTTAACTCTCACCACAGCGAAACAGAGTTAATGCGCTACATGCATCAACTAGAAGTGAAAGACATCGCCCTTAACCAGAGCATGATCCCACTTGGTTCTTGTACGATGAAGCTGAACGCCGCGTCTGAAATGATCCCTGTGACTTGGGCTGAATTCGGTGGCATCCACCCATTTGCACCAACAGAACAGGCCGCGGGTTACCATACGTTATTGTCTGAACTGATCGCTATGCTATCAAAAGCCACAGGCTACGACACAGTGTCCCTACAGCCTAACTCTGGCGCCCAAGGGGAATACGCAGGCCTTATCGCCATCGACAAGTACCACAAATCTCGTGGCGACCATGACCGCAACATTTGCCTAATTCCAAGTTCTGCCCACGGCACCAACCCAGCTTCTGCCGCATTGGCTGGGATGAAAGTCGTGATCGTAAAATGCGATGAAGACGGCAACATCGACCTTGTGGATCTGGCTGCAAAAGCCGAAAAACACGCCGCTGAACTAAGCTGCATCATGGCCACTTACCCATCCACTCACGGTGTATTCGAAGAACACATTCGCGAAGTGTGTGACATAGTGCATAAATTTGGTGGTCAGGTGTACATCGATGGGGCGAACTTAAATGCCTTGGTCGGTATTGCGCCTCCAGGTGCGTTTGGCGGTGATGTGTCTCACCTTAATCTACATAAAACATTCTGTATCCCTCACGGTGGTGGCGGTCCTGGCATGGGGCCAATCGGTGTTAAATCTCACCTAGCGCCTTTCCTACCGGGTCACTCTGTGGCGCCAGTAATGGGTATGCAAGAACAACACGGCGCGGTGTCTGCTGCCCCTTACGGCAGCGCGAGCATTCTTGTTATCACTTGGATGTACATCAAAATGATGGGCGACCAAGGGCTACGTGATGCCACCTTTAACGCCATCTTGAACGCAAACTACATTGCCAAACGCCTAGGTGAACATTACCCAGTACTGTACACAGGCAAAAATGGCACAGTAGCCCACGAATGCATTATCGATATTCGTCCACTAAAAGCAGAATCAGGCATTAGCGAAGAAGACATCGCAAAACGCTTGATGGATTTCGGATTCCACGCACCAACCATGTCCTTCCCTGTGGCGGGCACCTTGATGATTGAACCAACAGAATCGGAAAACCTAGAAGAGTTAGACCGCTTCTGCGATTCGATGATTCAAATCCGCAACGAAATCAGCCGCGTGCTAGACGGCGAATGGCCACTGGAAGACAACCCATTGGTTAACGCACCGCACACTGCCGATAGCTTATTAGACATGGAATGGACCCACGCTTACTCTCGTAAAGACGCGGCGTACCCACTTCCTTGGATCAAAGCTCGTAAGTACTGGCCACCAGTGGGTCGCATCGATAACGTTTACGGCGATCGTAACTTGTTTTGCGAATGCCCACCAATCGACAGCTACGAAGACTAAGCTTGGCGGCATAAAGCACTAAGCGGCGCAAAGCAAAAAAGGGCGAATCAGCCATGATTCGCCCTTTTTTATTAACCACTGTTTCATAAAACAGCCTAGAAAACCCCAGCTCAAACAGCCATTAACGCTCGACTTTGAATTTAGACAAAATCTCCGTGAGCTTATCAACGGCCCTCGCGCTGTCCACATGCCCTGATTCCAGATTCGCAACAATGTCCCTTAACGATTGCGTTGAGTCACTGATTACCACAAGGTTTTTATTAATCGCCTCCGCAACATTGGATTGCTCGGTCGCCGCCGAGGCAACTTGAATGGTGTTTTCAGACACCATAGAAACGCGTTCATTAACAAAACCCAGTTTTTCAGCACTTTCTATGGAAGAAGAAACGGTTTTCTTCGCTTCCTCTTGGCTATGAGTCATTAAACACCGTTACTAGGCTCAAAATCACACGACCAACATGGTGAACCCCATTCGACTGATCAAAAAGAGCAACAAGGCCAAAAACAACACCCTGATAAAGCGGCTGCCTAACCTTAGAGCCAGATAAACGCCGGCAAATGCCCCTAACACATTACAAACCGCGATGAGCGCGCTCACTTGCCACAACACATTTCCCGACGGTATAAAGAACAGCAGCGCCGCCGTAAACGCCCCCAGATTCACCAGCTTTGCAGAGGCTGAGGCATTTAAGAAATCAAACCCAAACCCTCTGATAAAAAGAAAAATCAAAAAACTACCACTCCCAGGACCAAACAGTCCGTCATAAAAACCAATCAGACCACCAAACACGACCCCTTTCGCCATGTTTCTCACGCTGCCCTCCACCTTGGTATGACTCAACCCCAAGTCTTTCTTGTGAAACGTGTAAATAGCCATCGCAATCAAGAGGACGAAAACAACGATCTGCATGCTGTCTTTGGGGATGCTAGCCACAGACATGGCCCCAAAATAGGCAAACACAAACGCCGACAGAGCCGTAGGCAACAGCACTCTCCAAACCATGTTTACCCTTTTAAGATAAGTGCCAATAGAGCTAATTGCGGCCATCCAAACCGCCACTTTATTGGTACCAAACACCATTGATAATGCGTATTCGGGCAGCGCATGCATCAACGCAGGCAAGAGGATCAAACCGCCTCCCCCCACAGCCGCATCAATTAATCCACCACAAAAAGCAAACACACCTAACGCGATCATGTCAGTGACGCTGGTAACCATAATCCGTTCCTATACGATAAAAGCAGTCATTAAAAAGCAACCACACCGACCTAAAGCAAGGCGGCGTCTGATCAACACCTTGCTAACCTAATCAACTGGATAACTAAAAAAAAGTAACTTATATTAAGCAGATCATTCACTTTTAATGAGCGATAAGATGGAACTCTCTCAATTGCGTATGTTTAAAACCATTGCGGATCTTGGCAGCATCGCGAAAGCCGCTGAACAACTGCATTGCGTGCCTTCGAACATCACGACACGAATCAAGAATTTAGAAGAGGAATTAGGGGAAGCCTTATTGATTCGCAAAGGACGCGGCTTAACATTGAGTCCAGCCGGCGATATATTCCTTGAGTACGTCAATAAAATTTTGTCCATGTGCCAAGAAGCAAAGCGCGCCATTAGCAGCGAAGGAGAACCTATGGGGACACTGCGCCTAGGCGCGATTGAATCCGCTGCCACCAGCCGGTTACCAAAGGTATTGTCCAAATACCACAAATATTACTCAAACGTGCACATTGAATTTACCACGGGGAAATGGAAAGCCTTAGAAACCGCGGTGGTCAAACATGAACTAGACAGCGCCATCATCGCGGGCAAAAGCGTACACCCAGACATTGAATGCGTTGAAATCTATCAAGAAGAAATTGTATTAATCGCCCCTGCCACGTTTGACACAGTGCGCTCTCCGGCCGACTTAGTTGGCAAGAATGTCTACATGTGGCCAGAAGGCTGTCCATATCGAAAAGCGCTAGAGAACTGGCTTGAGGTCAATCAGGTTTCCGCCGAGATCACCAGCATTGCAAGCTATGGCACCATCCTTGGCTGCGTCAGCTCAGGCGCTGGCATTTCATTGGTACCAAGAGGCATATACGAGCAGTTTAAACTTATTGGCGGCATCAAAGGCTATGCATTTGAGCAACTCAAACCCATCAAAAACTACTTTCTCTGGAATAAAAACACCGGCTTTCACAAGGCCAAAGACGCTTTTTTAACACTGGTGCAAAGCGAATTGAGTCCAAAGAGGCCATGACAGAGAAGCGGAAATCGTGCTTTTTGTGGGGACAAACCAAATTCTGTATAAATATACAGCTTTTTATTTCCCCCTATAAAAAGCCAACCTCGCCTCAAGAAAAGAAGGCCTTAGCTAGGATAACCAACACCCCAAATGCCCTTTAGAAAGGTGTCATTCAGACTGCTGTCGATACAGCGCGGCGCCAAGCCTTGAAAAATAGGCTTTAAACGCCGCGTTAATTTGCTGACGCTGCGCGCCTTGTGGATACAGCCCTGCTTTGGCTTCATCTGAATAGCGACTGCCTTTCACAAGAAAGCGACTTTTGGGTTTTTCGTCTTCTACAAAAGCTTCAAATGCTCTGGCACACAACTCTTCCGGCTTGGCGTAATAAACCATATTTAACGCTTCATCCGTGCGCTTAGAGGCATCAAACATCGCGCTGGGGGCGCTGCCATCGGTATTGAGCATAATGGCTTTGAAGCAGTTTTCTAATAACGTATTCAGAGGGTGTGGTTGCATCCTGGTGGACGTTAACCAATTAGAGGACGCAAACGATTGAGCCCCTAGGATGGGAAACATTTTGTCTCCCATGTAATGATCGAAAGCATGATACCACTCGTGAGCAAGACTGCCGGCACCGGCGTTTTTCGCTAACGCCAGTTGGCGCGTCGCTGGCATATAATGCGCCGCCACACCTGGCCGTCCGCCTTTACCAAACTGAAGCCCTAGGCTACCACGCAAAGAAATCAGCGTTTCAGGCCCCTGCAGCACGTCCATTAGGTCACACAGCGCTTGGTAAAAATTCACTGCCGCGCGGTCGCGCTCTTCTGGCTTTACCCAACGCCCCATTTCAATGCCGCGAAAGTCAAATTGACGACGAATCATCACAAAATTGGGCTGACCAAACTCCGAACTCATTAACAAGCACCTAAATCATCATGGATACACGACGCTAGATTACCACACCTCATGCGCTGCCTTCTTCTGACTCCTTGTCCATTTCATTGATCTGAAATAAAAAGATCATTTTGCTGTCACTAAAGCGTCATGCCCAACGTGATTTACTAGCCCGGCAGTTAATGAAGCTACCACTTTGTACTTTTTACTTTACGACAGCTAATCCCTGAAGATAGAAAGGAATAATAACCATGAGTCAGTCAATCGATAACACCCGCCGCCGCATGCTTAGCTTTATGGCCGGGGCACCATTATTACCACTTGCTGGGGGCATGTTTAGCGCCAAAGCCTTTGCAGAAAATATGACAGAGGCGCCTTTATCTTCCGTCAGCTTTGTACCAATGACAGCGCCTTCTCTTAGTAACCCTGCCGCCATGGCGACCGCATACACAAACGCCGCCATGCAGTTAAAATTTGAAGATGGCTCTAGTCGTCTAGTGAAGCTGGATTACCACCCTTTCTTTATTTCAGGCGATCGCGTGCCAGATGGCAAGGGCAATACCTTAGTCGCGGGCGGTTATTATGATATTAATAATAAACCAATTACCGATCCTACTTTAAATAACCGTCAGTTCTTCTCCGACTGTCCCGATGGCTCTAGCCTATTGACGGTCAAAGACGCTAACGTCGCTGGCGTGTACGGCAACCACGTTTTCGCCGTTGTTCAATTTGAGTACACCAGCCGTGATGGCGCGGACAACGATATGTACGGTCGCCTACCTTCGCCTATCGCTGTTTTGACGCTGGACCAAAACCCAGAAACGGGCGAACTAAAATTGGTAAAATACCACAACGTGGACACATCCAATGTGGGCGGTCTATGGATCACCTGTGGCGCCAGCTTATCTCCTTGGGGAACCCACCTTTCCAGTGAAGAATATCAACCCGATGCGTCAGATTTAGATAACGAGCAGTTTAAAGCCTACAGTAAGAACTTGTTTGGCGATGAGAACAAAGCCAAACCTTACAACTACGGCCACCTTCCTGAAGTCACGGTTCATAAAGACGGCACTGGCTCCATAGTAAAACATTACTGCATGGGTCGCCTTTCCCACGAGCTTGTACAAGTTATGCCAGATGAGCGCACCGTCTTAATGGGCGACGATTTTACCAACAGTGGCTTATTTATGTTCATTGCTGACAAGCCCCGCGACCTTTCGTCTGGTAAATTGTACGCGGCAAAATGGCACCAAACATCAGGCAAAGGACCGGGCGCTGGCAACCTAACTTGGATCAAGCTAGGCGAAGCAAACAGCGACGAAATTCAGCGCCTTGTTGATGCTGGCATCAAATCAACTGATATCATGGAAATCCACACCAAGGACCCGAAAGACCCAAGCTTCACCAAAATCGGCTACAGTGGCAAAACGAACTGGGTGAAATTGAAGCCTGGAATGGAAAAAGAAGCCGCCTTTTTGGAAACTCACCGTTACGCAGCCTTAATCGGAGCGTCTTTAGGTTTCACAAAAATGGAAGGCACCACAGTCAACATCAAAGACAAAAAAGCCTACTCCGCCATGTCTTACATCTATAAAACCATGACCGATGGCAGTACCGACATCCACGTTGAAGGTCCTAAAGCGGGCGCGGTTTACGAGCACACCCTTAAAGGTGGGCAAAAAGACAACCACGGCCACACCATCGACAGTGAATGGGTGTCAGTTCGTATGGAAGCGCCGGCGAATCTTATCGGCGAAGACCTTGCTGTGCCGGACGAACTTGGCAACACAGCGCACGCCGATCGCATCTCTAACCCTGACAACCTTAAGTTTTCTGAAAAACTACGCACCTTGTTTATTGGTGAAGACAGCGGCAACCATGTAAACAACTTCTTATGGGCGTATAACGTCGACAGTGGTGAACTGGCGCGCATTCTATCGACGCCAGCAGGGGCAGAATCAACCGGTTTACACGCAGTCGATGAATTAAATGGCTGGACCTACATCATGAGTAACTGGCAACACCCAGGTGATTGGGTAAGCCCATTGCATGATAAAGTGAAAGACACTCTGGACCCGTACATCCGGGCAAACTACAAGGATCGTTACGGCGCCGCGGTTGGCTACCTAACCGGCATTCCTAAATTGTCGTAAGCCATACCAAACAAAAAAAGGCGGCCATACGGTCGCCTTTTTTATAATTGAAAATTACCAGACTCTCATTCTGTGCTAAAACACTCATTCCATGCTAATAACGCGACGACTTACCAATAGCCCAACACTTTCCACCAAAGACCGCCGACAATTCCCCAAACGGCTAAGTTCACAAGACTCATAATAAAGCCCATGATCCACCAATCTTCCATAGACACATAACCAGAGCCAAAAATAATCGGCGAAGTACCTGTTGCGTAATGGGTTAACGACATCATCAAGGACGAGGCGCCAGCAAGCAATAAACCCAGATACAAAGGCGGCGCCCCTAAGGCTAAACCGGCCGCGTAAAAGGCCGCAAACATGGCGGTAATATGCGCCGTGGTACTCGCAAAAAAGTAATGCACATAAAAGTAGACGGCAACCAAGATGACCACTGACACGCCCCAGCTTAAATGAAACTGCTCAATATTGCTTTGCACCACGGTCGAGAACCAATGCACTAAACCAAGCTTGTTTAAGAACGTTGCCATCATCACCAAGGCCGAAAACCACACCACAGTGTCCCATGCGGATTTTTCTTTGAGTACGTCTTCCCAGCTCAACACACCGGTGACCAACAACACTGACAAGCCCAAAAATGCCACCGCGGTAGTGTTCACCGCAAACTCAGCACCAAAAAGCATCGCCGGCACCCCTGCCCACAGCAAAAGCAACAGAGCAAACACCGCCACCATGACTTTTTCGCCATAACTCATGACCCCCATGTCTGCCAACTTGGATTTTGCGTAACCACTGGCATCTGGAGTACTTTTAATTTCAGGCGGATAAATCGCGTAAATCACTAAGGGCACCAAAGCAATACACACCAAGCCTGGCAACAAAGCGGCCAATGCCCAAGTTCCCCAAGAAATACTAATGCTTGCTCCGGTCGCATCAGCAATGAGCTTAACGATAAGAGGGTTCGGCGCCGTCGCGGTAATGAACATGGCCGAGGTGATCGGATTGATATGATAATTCACCAACGCAAGATAATGGCCTATCTTACGCGAAGTGCCTTCTTCTGGAGAAGAACCGAAGCTGCTGGCAATGGACTTCATGATTGGGTGGATAATACCACCCCCGCGCGCCGTGTTACTTGGTGTTACCGGAGCGATCACCAATTCAGACAACGCCAGCGCATAACCAATGCCTATGGTTTTCTTGCCGAACAAAGAAATAAAATAATAGCCAATGCGATTACCAAGACCTGTTTTGGCCAATCCTCTAGAAATCACAATGGCAATACCGATAAGCCAAATAAGCGAATTAGAAAAGCCACTTAGAGCGTCCTTAATCGCACCCGATGGACTGTCGTTGGTGACGCCTGTGATGGCAACCAAGGTGATTGCCAAAATTGCCAACGCGCCGATCGGCATCACCTTCCCAATAATGGCGACCACGGTTCCAACAAACAAAGCCAACAAATGCCAGGCATTTACCGACACGCCCTCAGGGACGGGGACCACAAACCAAATACTGGCCGCCAAGCCAATGGAAAAAATACCAGGGACAAGTTTTACACCACCCACCTTCATACATACTCCTTTATCAAGGCTGCCGTAAAAAACGACAGAACCGTCGAGGAATTTTACGCCTTGCCGAGCCCCTCTGCGCTGACATAAGTCAGACCGGCAGCGAACAGCAAACGCCACGCAAAAAAAAGGAGCAGATACACATCCACTCCTTTCAGTCTGTTCGCGTTGTTGTCAGCGTTATGGAAACACGGACTCTAATGATTCATTCATCAGTGTCTGCCATTCTTTATCCAATGGCGCTTCAAACAACATACGCTCGCCGTTTAGCATAATATCCAAACGTGTTGCGTGTAAACACAAGCGCTTAAAGCCAAGCGCCTTGGTTTCTTTCAACAATTCCACCGGCGAATATTTATCATCGCCAACAATTGGGTAACCTGCGTGCAAAGCGTGCACACGAATTTGGTGAGTACGCCCAGTGACAGGTTCACACTCAACCAAGCTGTATCCGTTAAATTGACGAGCCAATTTGAAACGCGTAAGGCTCTCTTTGCCGTCCGTATGAACTTTTACCACTCTTTCGCCTGATTTGAGTTCATTTTTCAGTAAAGGCGCATTCACTTGCAACTTACGCTTTGGCCAGCTTCCGTAAACCAATGCCAAATAGGTTTTTTGCACCCCTTCTTTTTCTCGAAGTGCCGTATGCAGCTCTTTCAAGACACTGCGCTTTTTTGCCACCATGATCAAACCAGAGGTGTCTCGGTCAAGTCGATGAACAAGCTCAATGAATTTTTCTTGCGGGCGCATCTGGCGAATCACTTCCACAAGACCAAAACTCAAGCCACTGCCACCGTGCACAGCCAACCCAGACGGCTTGTTCACCACAATCAGGCCTTTGTCTTCATAGACAATGCGCGATTCAATGCTGTCTTTGAGTTTGTCTGACAACATCGGCTTGTCTGGTGCAGGCGCAACAACAATGGGCGCAATGCGCACAATATCATCGTGCTGCAAACGATAATCTGGTTTGGTGCGCTTCTTATTTACCCGAATTTCCCCTTTGCGCAAAAGGTTATATAACTTGCCTTTCGGCACACCTTTTAGCAGGGTCACAAGGAAGTTATCGATCCGTTGACCAGAATTATTCTCGTCAATCGTCACGTAGCGTACCGCTGGCCGCTCTGCGGAATTTAGATCTGAGTCCGACATAACCAAAGATTGGTTTCCTTTATAATTGAAGCACTTAGTTTTTACTGTTATATTCACATTCACAGAGGGTAAGAGGCAACAGAACGCCTCGAAGGTAAGACACTGAGAACTGAACAAATTTAGCCGAAGCGACACTTCGGCCCTCTATCTTACCTCTGTAACAGTTAAGCTTAAATAATAAACCGCATGATTCGGATAATTCTGTGTCAGTAGAAGGAAATCTCATTAATTGCTCGACCGCGCGTTCGCGTTGTATCGTAAAAAAAGCAAAAAACGAGATCGGTATAGGACTTTTTGTTATTGATTTGGCGACGACCGCATAAAATCGTTTTATTTTTATAAACGCATCGCGTACTCCATCTGCCTGAGCACTACGAATTGCTATCTCTATTCTGGGCTAGAACCTACATCGGCCCCTTCTCCTATACATTTGTTCGCGTCAGCCAACAGAGTTCACACTTATAATGATTAGAATGCTAATAAATGCAACTCAACAAGAAGAGTTGCGGGTCGCCCTTGTCGATGGCCAACGTCTATACGATCTTGATATCGAATCTGGTTCTAGAGAACAGAAGAAAGCAAACATCTACAAAGGCCGTATTACTCGTATCGAACCGAGTCTAGAAGCCGCTTTTGTTGATTATGGCGCTGAACGCCATGGTTTCCTTCCTCTTAAAGAGATTTCTAAAACCTATTTCTCCAAAAAATCCAACCATGACGGCCGCATTAATATTAAAGATGTATTAAGCGAAGGTCAGGAAGTCATCGTTCAAGTAGACAAAGAAGAGCGCGGCAACAAGGGTGCGGCACTAACCACGTTTGTAAGCCTAGCCGGTCGCTACTTGGTACTGATGCCAAACAACCCTCGTGCTGGTGGTATTTCTCGCCGCATCGACGGTGACGATCGTTCACAACTTAAAGAAGCGATGTCAGGCCTTAAAACCCCAGAAAATGGCGGCTTAATTGTTCGTACTGCGGGTGTAGGTCGTTCTACTGAAGAACTGCAGTGGGATTTGGATTACCTAGACACACTGTGGACATCCATCACGAAAGCCGCTTCTGAAAAACCAGCGCCTTTCTTGATTTACCAAGAAAGTAACATTGTTATTCGTGCCATTCGCGACTACTTACGCGAAGACATCGGCGAAGTTCTAATTGATGAAAAAGGCGCTTACCAAGACGCCATTAACTTTGTGATGCAGGTTATGCCGCATTTCAAATCACGCATCAAGCTGTACACCGACTCGACGCCACTGTTTAATCGCTTCCAAATTGAAACTCAGATCGAAACCGCATTCCAGCGCGAAGTTCGTCTACCTTCAGGCGGTTCTATTGTCATCGACCCGACAGAAGCCTTGGTTTCTATCGACATTAACTCCGCTCGCGCAACCAAAGGCGGCGACATCGAAGAAACGGCACTGCAAACGAACGTAGAAGCAGCAGACGAAATTGCACGCCAATTACGCCTACGTGATATTGGTGGCCTAGTGGTGATCGATTTCATCGACATGACACCAGTACGCAACCAAAAAGAAGTGGAAAATCGCATGAAAAATGCGCTTGAAGCTGACCGCGCACGTGTGCAAATTGGTCGCATTTCACGCTTTGGTTTGTTGGAAATGTCCCGTCAGCGTTTACGCCCTTCCCTTGGCGAAACCAGCGGTATCGTTTGTCCTCGCTGTAACGGCCAAGGATTCATCCGTGACGTTGAGTCATTAGCGCTTTCTGTACTTCGCCTTATCGAAGAAGAATGCTCTAAAGAGCGTACCGCGCAAATTCGCGCAGTACTGCCTGTTTCTGTTGCCACTTTCTTGCTAAACGAGAAACGCACTAACATTGCTAAAATAGAAAAACGTAACAACGTTCATATTATTTTGGTACCAAATCCGCACATGGAAACGCCTCATTTTGAAGTAGAACGTATTCGTGATGACAGCTCTGTTGTCTCTCAAAACGAAAACAGCTACTCCATCGTTGAGACGCCAGAGCAACCACCTTACGAGCCTCGCCAGGTAAATGAGAGTGCGCGCCCACAAGCGGCGGTAACCAGTATTGCACCTAAAGCACCAGCACCGGCTCACGCCGTTGCAACGCCCGCTGCAGCAAAAGCACCAGCGACTGCAAAGAAAGCCAAACCAGGCTTACTAAAACGCTTTTTGACAGCCCTTTTCGGTGAAGCACCAGCCGCGGAAGCCGCTCCTGCACCAGCGAAGAAAAACACAACCAGCAGCCATTCTGCTCCTCGCACTGAGCGCAGTACCAGCGAGCAACGCACGCCGGCTAACAAAGGCGGCAACCGCAATAACCGTAACAAGCGCACCAAGCATCAAAATGCGGATCGCGATACAGCTGCGGCAGACGGCAACAAAGAAAACACTCGCTCTACTCGCCAATCTCGCCGCGAACAAGCGGAAGCCAATGGTGAAAAAACCAACAACCGCAACAATCGTTCACGCAACAACAATAAACCTGAGCACAAGCAAGACACTCAGGACAATAAGGCCGACAAAAAAGAAAGCGCACCAAAAACCGTTGCGAAAGAAAAAGTCGTTCCTGAAGTCACTGAACGCAAACGCGATCGTAACGACAATCGTCGTCGTAACGGCAAGCTGAAAGAAGACGTACAAGCGTCTGAAAAATTACGCGAACAAGAAGAAACTGCCGCAGCGGAAGCCGCCACCTTAAGCGCGGAACAAGCTCGCAATAATGACGGCACAGATTCTGATGATGCGCCTCGCGAACAACGCCGCTCTCGTCGCTCTCGCCGTTCACGTCAACGCCCTCAAAAAGCAGAAGACGCGAACCAAGAGTCAAACACTGAGAACGCAGAAAACGCGGATGCAAACGAGACCAAAGCCGTCAAAGTTGCTGCAGAAGTAACAACAGAAAGTGCGCAAATCGCACCAACTGAGACAACCGACGCCGCACCAACGCTTGAAACTCCGACAGCAGAAACGGCAGAGACCTCAATTGACGCACCGAAGAAAGCAGAAGCATCAGTAGAAGCTGACACTGAAGAGGCGACAGCCCCAACTGTTGACGCAGAACCTGCAGCTGAAGCAAGCGTTGAAACAAAATCCGCTGAAGCAACAGACAATGCTCCTGAAACAGCGACACCTGAAACGGTAGAGACTGACACAGCAGCTGAAGCTGAAGCAAAAGCACCTGAAGCTCCAGCAGAACAAGCTGAGACAGCCTCTGACGTAGCAGAGCAAGCAGTGGAAACAGTAAAAGACGCTCCGGCGAAACCTGCACAAAGCGAAAAACCTAAAGTAGCGGTAAAGGCGCAATTAACAGAAGCGCCAGCGGCTATCGAAGAAACGCCAGTGGCTGCCGAAGCAACGCCTAACGCTGAAGCCGTTGTAACGGATGCGCCAAAAGCAGAAGCAAAAGCTGAAACACCACAACAGGAAACAGCGGCTAACACAGCAGAACACGCTGAAGAAGCCGCCCTTGAAGCTGAAGGAGCGACTAAGAAGCCAGCGGCTCGCCCAACTCGAGCACCTCGCCGTGGTCGTGGTAAACCAGCCGTTAAAGCCTCTGTAGAGAAAAAAGAGTCTGTTGAATTACCAGAAGCTATTTTGGCTCAACAAGAAAAAATGAAGCAAGAACTGGCTGAAAAACGCCAAGCCGCGTCGTCACGTCGCCGCAGCGCTTCTACTGGTCGCGTTAAAAATGACCCACGTATCGCACGTGAAGAAAACAACGCACCACAAGCCACTGCTGAGACATCTGAAACTGAATAGATAGCTTACTCGGCACACAAAAAAGCCCGCATTCAATTGAATGCGGGCTTTTTTAATGCTCTGCTTTATTGATTAATACTAGGCGATGACCTATCCAGTATCATGCTTTATGCATCAAGCACTTTATCAAACAATGAAAGATCAATGCTATGTTGATTAGCAACCGCCGCCTTATCATCCACCCAACCCAACAAACGCCCCATGTTTTCAAGGCCTTTGGTACTGACAATCTCAATACTGCCACTTTGCTCTGGAGACGACCACGACAAAGCTTGCGCAGGATAAGCCTGCTTTAAACGACGTATCAGCTGAGCGGTAACGCCCTCACTCGGCTCAATAATGTCACAGTGCGCACCAAGCGCCGCTGCAAACAAACTTTTCACCAAGGGATAATGAGTACAGGCCAACACCAAGGTATCCACCTCTGATGCAATCATCTCATCACACAACGCCCTTACAACCTCTTCGACTTGCGCACTGGATTGTGGCCAAGCATCAATCGCAAACGCCAACGAAGCGCTCGACATTATGTGTACCTTGCTGTCTTCTCGCCACAAATCAATCAACTCACCAAGACGTTGACTGTTGGCCGTCAGCGGCGTGGCAAGCACCGCCACATGACGCTTTTTACTGATGCGAAACGCCGGTTTAACAGCAGGCTCAACGCCTATCACTGGCAAATGCGTGGCGCCACGCAAACAATCAATCGCACAAACGGTGGCTGTATTGCACGCCACAACAATGGCATCGACTTGCTGGCTTTCAAAAAATTGTCCAATGTTGATAATTCGCGATTGAATGTCTTCAGGTTTCTTCTCGCCATAAGGTGCAAACGCCTCATCAGCAAGGTAGATAAGATCAAGCGCAGGGATTTTTTGGCGAATAGCATTAAGGATGGTTAATCCGCCCGCCCCTGAGTCCATTATGCCTATTTTCAACAAACGCTCTCCTTCGCATGGGATTTCGCTGTTACCACAGAAGGCAATTCAACCGGTTCTCTTTCCAACTGCACACAGTAACGCTCGAAAACAGATTCCTTGATAAGCGACTCTAGCTCAAGCAAAGAGGCGGCTTGCTGTTCAGAATGATTCACCAGCACTAAAGCCTGCTTCTCATACACCCCAACCCCTTTGTGTTGACGCCCCTTCCAGCCAGCTTGATCTATCATCCAACCTGCCGCCAATTTATAACCATCCGCAAAGGCAAAAGACACCAAATCTGGAAAACGCTGCTTTAATACTGCGTGCTCTTCGACCGAAACAACCGGGTTCTTAAAAAAACTCCCTGCATTGGCAATTTCATTAGGATCCGGCAGCTTACTGCGTCGAACGGCACAAACCGCGTCAAACACAGTGAGTAAATTAGCCTCACCATGAATTTGACTTTTTAAACCGCCATAATTCAATACCAAACGAGGCTGTTTAAACAAACAAAGCTCCGTTTCGGTAATGATATAACACCCCTTCCATTTCCCTTTGAAGTGGCTGTCACGATAAGAAAAACCACACTCTTCGGCCCTCAACCAATAGAGCTGCCCGCTATCAATCTCTAACACTTGCACTCGGGCAATCACGTCTTTGACTTCGACGCCGTAAGCGCCAATATTTTGCACCGGCGCTGCACCAACCGTACCCGGAATAAGTGCAAGGTTTTCTATACCAGACCAACCTTGCTGCACGCAATGTGCCACTAAATCATGCCAGTTCTCTCCTCCGGCCACGCTTAGCCTAAGCGTCTCAGCGTCCTCAGACACAAGACGCTTACCACGCAATTGATTAACAATCACCAAACCAGAAACATGGTCACGGATAAGTAAATTACTACCACCGCCTAACACGGTAATCGGCAGTTGGTGAGAATGCGCCCAATGAACCACTCGTTTGAGCGTCTCTAGGTCATCCACTAACGTCAAAAACTGCGCCTGATAATCAAAGCGAAAGGTATTAAAAGAAGCGAGGGAAACGTCTCTTTGCACCACAGAAGGCGCGTCCGAGAGTATGTGTTCTAAGACATGCATCATAAGCAAGATGATTCCTGATCAACCGACATAAGATGAGCAACAAAGCGCTCTGAAATCCTTTGCAGATGCTCTCGCATCACCACAAAACCATCATACTCACCATAATAAGGGTCTTGCACCTCACCGAGCGCCACACTGGTGTGGTAGGCACCAAACATCACCAATTTGGCGCGGCTGTTTGCTGGCTGAATGGCTTTTAAGTTAGCTAAATTGTCCGCATCCATGGCTACAATCCAATCAAAGTAGTCGAAATCTTCGACCTTCACTTGTCTGGCCTGTTGCGCTGAAATATTCACCCCTACATCAGACAAAGCTCGAATAGAACGCGGGTCTGGTGATTTGCCAATGTGGTAAGCGGCGGTTCCCGCCGAATCCACCTGCAGATCCAAACCTTTGTGTTGCGTTGCGGCCGCTTGCAAAATACCTTGCGCCGCTGGGGAACGACAAATGTTCCCCAGACACACCGTCAGTACCTTGATCGTCTTCACTTTACTGAGCCTGAATCCAATCTTTCTTCTGAGTTCAAGGTGCGTGCTTCGGTTTCCAACAGAACCGGAATACCATCGCGCACAGGGTAAGCCATGCCGCCCACCTTGCTGATCAACTCAGTGCCATCTTCGCTTAGGGTTAGTGGCGCTTTGGTAACAGGGCAAACTAGAATATCCAATAAAACTTTATTCATGACATCTTCTCATCTTTTATATGTTGTAACTTGTTGATTAACGTTGTTTTAAGTGCTTCTGGTAAGGTAAGGGAAACTGGCAAATACCACACATTCTGGTTTGTTAAGGCTAAATTTTGGCACTTTACCGCGTCTTTTTCCGTCATTATGACGTTACCCTGCAAAGGAATATCGTCTTTATGATAGTCGTGATGATCACTAAACCAAGTAACGGATTCAGGCTTTGTTAACCCTGATGCGTGTAACGTATTTAAGAAACGTTCGGGATTACCGATTCCCGCCATGACATGCCACTGCTTGTCCCCTGCAAAAGCCTCTGAAAACGCCAATTGGCGCGCGCCGTCCAGTGACATTAATTGTGGAGTAGACAATGTCGCTGTGATCACGGAACCATGTTCTAGGGTGTGATTCAAGGCCGCCAGCGTGGGGGTTATTTCGTTGGCTATGCTGACGATATAATCGACACTGTCTAAGCGTTCAACCGGCTCGCGAAGCGGTCCGACGGGCAACAAACACCCATTTCCGATACCACGTTGAGCGTCCACCATTGCAATTTCTATGTCACGATTGAGCGCATAATGTTGCATGCCATCATCGCACACAAGCACGTCCACCTTTGCCACGTTCAGCAGATGCTTAACCGCGTCTGCTCGTTTCGGATAAACCACAATAGGACATTGGGTACGGCGCGCCAACATAACGGGCTCATCGCCTACTTGAGAGGCCAAACTGTGCTCGTCAACCAACACAGGTGAGGTCAATGTCACCCCATGACCGCGGGACACAATACCAGGGTGAAAACCACTGTCTCGCAACCATTCACACAGCGCAACCACCATAGGTGACTTTCCGGTACCACCCACACTGATATTGCCAACGACAATAACAGGGACAGGCGCGCGATAGGATTGGCTAGGATTGGCTAGAAAGGCCGCGCGTTTTTTATACACCACCTTTTTGACGAATGGCATTAATGGGGTAAATACCTTCGTCCAAGGACAAGATCCATACCAAGATCGGGCCAACAATGACTCTAGATTCACTCGCTTTGCTCTCTTTGTGCCGTATGGGCTATTTTGGAGATTCCTAACTGCGCGGCAGCATCATAGACATTGAGCACCATTTCATAAGGGGCTTTGGCGTCAGCAGTAATAATTAGTGGGCGCTTGTTGTCACCTTGTGACACTTCTTCAATACCCTTGACCAGCGTCGCTACTTTCTCATTCACCAAGGTGCGCCCATTGATCACATATTGGCCATCACTGGTAATGACAATTTCAACATCTTGACTGCGATCTGTTATCGCTTCTCCAGTGGTCGCCGATGGCAAATCAATGGTTAATTCCGAGCTGTGGTTGAACGTGGTACTGACCATGAAAAAGATCAATAACAGAAAAACCACATCAATCAGGGGAGTAAGATTGATTTGTACGTCATCGATTTTTTGACGTCGAAACTTCACTGACTCACTCCTGCTTTTGACTCCCTATCATTGTGCAGGGCATCAACCAATTTAGTGGATTGCTGCTCCATGCTCACCACCACTTCATCTATTTTTCGGCTGAAATAACGATGAAACACAAGCGCAGGGATCGCAACCCCTAATCCTGCCGCGGTGGTCAATAAAGCCTCGGAAATACCGCCAGCCAACAAGGCGGTGTTGCCAGCCCCCTGTTCCATCAACACAGAAAATACCTTGATCATACCGACCACTGTGCCCAACAGGCCTAGTAAGGGTGAAATTGCAGCAATGGTGCCCAAACTGCTCATGAATTTTTCAAGATCATGAATCACATGACCTGCTGCTTCCTGCATGCTTTCTTTCATGCTGTTACGGCCATATTTAGAATTCATCAAACCGGCCGCAAAAATAGAAGAGAGGCCTGCGGTATTTTGCATAGAACGAATGTAGTCCAATGACATTCTGTCATCGCGTAAACGTGACATCACATCCAATAACAAGTTTTTCGGAGCAACCCGAGATTTTCGCAGCACCCAAAAGCGCTCAATAATGATCGCCATTGTCAGGATAGAACAGGCCAATAGAGGCCACATGAAAAAACCGCCAGTTTGGATAAAGGTTAACACCGCGAACTCCCATTAAAATTTGATGTTAATTTAACATAAACTCTAACTTTTCAACACGCCTGCAAGTGTCAGATTTAAAGAGAAAAATTGAAAAGGAACAGGTTAAATGTCGAACTGAGACAAGCCCTTTCTCACGGCGAAATAACAAGGCTTCGCCAGGCTCAATAGACAACCAATCTATCTGTAAGCCACGCAATCTCGATTGCATTGCCTCAGAAGGCGTCTTTTTGAACAAAACCCAATCAATCTTCTCCTTTAGCAACACAGCAGGCTCCAGCTCCTCATCATTGGCCGCAAGCAATAACGCCAGCGAATTCCACTGACTTTGCTCATCAAATAAAATCAACAATCGCTGGGCCACATCTTCCCGATGCCAGCGACTGCTTAAACGAATTTCAGACTCTTTTTCAAATGCCAGTTCCCCCGCTCTATTCACCACCTGATACTGAACGCCTGACAGCTTGTCTCTTGGAATCAACAATACGCACCAAATCAACAGTAAGCACAACCAACCCCGCCTTAACGGCCATTGCCAAATCCAAAATACCACCAAGAGCAACAATAGCGACTTTGAGAAAGCATTCAAAAAAGTGTCGAAATCCAACATGGGCAATTGAAACGCCAATGCCTCCAAGCCACGAAGAATATGCAACAAGCCAAAGTCTATGACTCCATACAAGTACGAGGTTTGATTAAATAGCCCTTCCACACTTGCCATCACGCCTAACGGAAACCAGAGAAAAGCCGCCAACGGCACCATGAACAAGTTAAGCGGCACAGACACAACAGAAACAGACGCCTGCCACCCCCAAATAAGCACCATAGAAGCGGTCGACAACATACACTGCAAGAGGAAAATGCGTGTCCAATGCTGAGTACTCTGACTAAAAGCAATCAAGCAAGACACCAAACTAAATGACAACCATAACCCTGGCTGCAACACGGCCCTTGGATCGAACAACAAAATGCCCCACAAAGCGAACATCACCACTTTATAAGGCGATGGCTGAGTAAAAAGCACTTTGGACACCAGATAGAGACTTAACATGATCGCCGCCCTCACCACAGGCGCTCCCCAACCAGTGAGATAGGCATAAAAAATCAAAATAGGAATGATAATAACCGCATCCACTAACCAGCAGTTCACGCCTGATAACACCCAGCGATTTGGCGCTAAACGCCAACACACTCGACTCAATATGCGACCAAAAACAAACACAAACCCCGTATGCAAACCAGAGACTACAAACAAATGCGCAAGCCCCAAGGCCCTGACCATCCATTTATCTCGCTCGTCCCAGTCTTTGTTATCGCCCAGCAACAGCGCTTTTGAAAATCGCCAACTCGGATAATGGGCAAAGACGCCTTGCAAACGCTCATTGATCGTTCGCCTCAGAGTAGGCGCTCTATGCTCAGTAGGGATAAGCGACTCATCACTAGTCACGTCCAACAAAGCAAGTTGGCGCTCTGTATAAAGTCGCCTCGACATCCAGCTTTCGTTCTTTGCCGGGGCAACAACCTCTTTAAGCGTGACACGCAATACGCGCTCTGGTCGCGATGAGAAAGGTTCGAACTGAACATCTTGATAAAAATATCGCACACCATGAGCGTCTTTTAGTCTAACAGACAAGGACTTAGCGCCTGCCATTTGCCACCCAACATCCCCTTCACTGTACAGACGCTTGGATTGAGGACTAAAGAACAAAGCTTGGGATTTAAGCAAAGAAAATGCAGGCACATCGTTTGTTTCGCTTAACTGCCAACTAATCAGGGAAAGAAAGGTCAAAAACAACAGCCAAAAACGATGAGTGCCGATTAAATAGAGACACACCAGAATGATATGAGTAGAATACAGCCACTGATATTCGCTTGGCACCAAAATGGCGCCGATCAAGATTAAAACACTTAGTAACATAAGACCTCCATGTCTTAAATTGCTAACCTGACTCATACCTGCTTATGCCGAAGCGTTACTTAAAAAAATTTATCCCAAATCCAGAAAAGCTAAAAGAAAACAAAGCCTTAAGTTTGTTGGGAAAACAAATCTATGAAGCTGATTTATGGCACCTAAACAGGCGCTCGGTTGCTAGAGCTTTTTTAAACGGACTATTTTGGGCCTTTATCCCAATGCCATTTCAAATGGTAGTCTCTGCCCTGCTTGCCATCCCGTTACGTGCCAACATTCCACTTTCTATTGCCCTTGTTTGGATCACTAACCCGCTTACCATGCCCTTTGTTTTCTACTTTAACTACAAAGTGGGCAGCTTGATTATGGGTGGCGATGACGGCAAAGATTTTCACCTTTCTGTCGAATGGATTTGGGCAAAACTGGAACACATCTGGCTCCCGCTATATTTGGGCTCAGTCGTGTCTGGCCTATTTTTTGGCATCCTTGCCTATGTCACTATTTTATTAGTATGGCGGATTCACGTCATAAAGCGCTGGAAAGAGCGTAAAAAAAGAAGAATCTAATACAAACATAGAAAATTCCTCTTCTTCAGAACCAAAAAACCACTCAGTTGAGTGGTTTTTTTGGTTACGATACCGCGTTAACTATTCGGCTTCGCCAGCACGTTCAATAGGCAGCAAATCACCTTGCGATAATCGATAGGCCGAGTCCATCCAGCCAAGCATTTTCTCATCGTGGGTCACAATCAAAAAAGCCATATCGTGGGAGACTTTTAATTCATTAATCAGCGCCTGTATGTCTTGGGATGTCGATTCGTCTAGGTTTCCCGTTGGCTCATCCATAAGTACGCAAGCGGGCTTATTCGCCAATGCACGAGCAATGGCAACACGCTGACGCTCGCCCCCTGAAAGCTGAGAGGGTTTGTGATTCAAACGCTCACCCAAACCGACTTGAGACAAGAGAATTTCCCCTTGTCGCCTAGACTCTGCTTTAGAGGTGCCGGCAATCCACATGGGCATCATGACGTTTTCCAGCGCCGAAAATTCGGGCAATAAATGATGGAATTGATACACAAAGCCCATTTCTTTATTGCGCATTTTGGCGCGCTTAGCGTCCTTGATGCTCGACCAAGAAACATTGGCCAACTTCACTTCACCGCTGCTGGCCAAATCCAAGCCGGCAAGCAAATTAAGCAAGGTCGTTTTGCCTGATCCAGACGCCCCAACAATTGCACAGGCCTCCCCTTTATGGAGAGAAAAATCAATAGAACGAAACACATCAACCGTTTGCTTGCCGTCTAGATATTGCTTAGACAGTGCCTGACACTCTAGTACTACTTCCTTACTCATAACGTAAAGCCTCAGCCGGTTCTACTTTCGACGCTCGCCATGCAGGATAGATGGTCGCTGCCACCGTCATAATAAAAGCACAGCTCACAATCATTTTTACATCAGACCATTCAAGCTCAGAAGGCAAATAGTTAATAAAATAAACATCTGCACTCAAGAACTGCACATTAAGCAGATGCTGTAACCAACTCACTATGCTGCTCACATTTAGCGCTAAGGTAATGCCCAACGCCAAACCAATTAAGGTCCCCAATAAACCAATGAACATACCTTGAACAATAAACACCGCCATCACTTGTCGCGACGTTAAGCCCATGGTTCTCAATATCGCAATGTCATTACGTTTATCGGTCACCACCATCACCAAGGTGGAGACAATATTGAACGCAGCAACCGCCACGATCAGCAACAACAACAGACCAATCATGGTCTTTTCCATTTTGATCGCATGGAAAAGATTGCCATGGGTGCGCGTCCAATCACTGACTTTATTTAATCCTGGAATAGCGCGGGCAATATCCCAAATTTCAGTGGGGGCGACAAATAGGTTGTCAAAACTGATACGTAGCGCCTCTACATCGTCTTTCTTATAGCGCTTTAATAGCGCCGCGTCTTTCACATTAATATAGGCAAGGCTGCTGTCTAACTCAGCCCCTACTTCAAACACGCCCACAAGTGTAAAACGCTTTAATACTGGCGTAACGCCGACAATTGACACGCTGGCCTGTGGCAAAATGGCCGTGACTTTATCCCCAATGTTGACCCCTAGCATTTTCGCTAACTGGGAGCCTAATACGATGCCAAAAGGTGTGCTATTTAACGCATCGAGAGAACCTGAAACCATGTGATCATTAATGATGGAGACTTTTTTCTCCATCTCTGGATTGATGCCATTTAATAGTGCCCCGTGAACGCTCGCGCCAGACTGAAACATCACTTGCGCTTGCGTATGCGGCGCAACACCCACTACATGGGGCATTTTTTCGATGGTTTTCATGTCTTTACGCCAATCCTTTAAAACCGGATCGCCCCACAGGGTGGCATGTGGCACCATGCCTAAAATTCGTTGCTGCAACTCACGGTCAAAGCCATTCATCACGGACAATACCGTAATCAAAACAGCCACACCCAAGGCTAAGCCAGCAATGGAAGAGAAACTAATGAAGGAAATAAAATGATTAGAACGTTTGGCTCTGGCGTAACGCAGACCAATACGGATAGGAAGAAAATTAATCAAAAGTGAACCCTTATTTGCAAAAAATGAAGGGGCAAAACAGCCCCTTCATTGACAATGGCGTCACCCGGTCTTAAGCGTCGAAATCAATACCGATACGACGACCTACATCTTCGTACGCTTCAATAACACCACCTAAACCTTGACGAAAACGGTCTTTGTCTAGTTTTTCATTGGTTGCAGAGTCCCACAAACGACAGCCATCAGGAGAGAATTCGTCGCCTAAAACGACTTCACCCTTGTACAGACCAAACTCAAGTTTGTAGTCAACCAATGTCATGCCACCTTCAGCAAACAAGGCTTTCAGCACATCGTTCACTTTGTAAGTTAGCACTTTCGCTTTCGCAAGATCTTCCGCTTTTGCCCAACCAAATGATTCAACATGTGATTCGTTGATCATAGGGTCACCTAACGCGTCGTTCTTTAAGAACAATTCGAACGTTGGCGGGTTAAGAGCAAGTCCTTCTTCGACACCTAAACGGCGGCAAAGACTGCCAGCGGCTACGTTACGTACAACGCACTCAATCGGCATCATATCCAAGCACTTAACAAGACACTCAGTATCGCTTAATAGCTTTTCAAAATGCGTCGGAATACCCGCTTCTTGAAGCTTAGTCATAATGAACGCATTGAATTTATTGTTCACCATACCTTTGCGATCTAACTGTTCGACTTTTTTTCCATCAAATGCCGATGTGTCGTCACGAAACACTAGAACCATTTTGTCAGGATCATCTGTTTTAAATACAGATTTTGCCTTACCTGCATATAGCTCTTGTCGTTTTTCCATTGGAGAATCTCCGATTTTTTGCTGTGAGGGTTAATCTTTTATTTTACAAAACGCTGTGCTAAAAGAAACGAGGTTATTTCAGGCGTCGGCGAAGTCGATACGTCAATCATCAAAAAATCACCTGCTTTTTGATGAATAATCGAATACTTATATTCGCGTTTATCCCAAGATACGGCGTCACTCTCTGTGGCGTTTGGTGCAAAGCCATCTGTTTTATCACTCGCCAAAGGCAACACCGCTAAGGTGTTTTCTTTGCCAGCGACTTGCGTCAAGCCAGCGTCTGCCAACTGCGTTACTAACGCATCTTGAACATTGGTTTTTGGCTTTAAGTGAATCGCCAATAAGCCACGGTGGTCGATCCACACATGGAATGGGGCTTTACTGCCTTGCTCTGACAGGGAAACAGACTGTTTATTAAGCTGTCTTGCCATATCACCCCATAACCGCAGCGTGTCAGCATACATGTCATTTCGGGTCGTCGGGCTTAACCAATCCGTGACGGCTTCACCGCGATCTTCTACACGGTATTGCACAGCAACAAGGGTGCCCTTTTCAGAACTGGAGAAAGAGAATGAGAAGACGATTTGCTCAGGGAAGTCACGCGATACATGACTCCACATTGAAGCCCACCATCCCTGCTTAATAAATTGAAACGGCACACTGACAATTTGCTTGTCAGTGTCGCTGGCAATGGATTCACCATCACCGTGCAAGGCCATAAGAAAATCTTTTACCATTTTCTTCGATTGCACAAGGTTCGCCGGCACATCAAGTACCACACGGTTTGCTTTCATTATGACATCAATTTTTGCCATTGGATAAAAGACAAAGGTGGCTCTAGGTACTGTGAATTTAGAACCCGGCTCAACACTTGCTATCTGATTTTCATGCGGAATGACCAAATCATCACGACTGCTCAAAGAGCCCGCAGGCGCCTGTAACACCACCGAATTGACCGTGTCATTACGGTAATCATCCGAGTTGTCTTTTAAGCCTGTGCTACAACCAGATAACACAGAGACCAGTGCGCCTATACCCGCTAACTTGATCGTTGTTTTATTCATAGAGAAAGGATTCCTGCTTGCACCATCGCTTGTTTCACCGCTTCGTGGTGCGCTTCTGAAAGCACCGTCAACGGCAGACGAATGCTGTTTTCACAAAGACCAAGCTGAGCACACGCCCATTTAACCGGAATAGGGTTAGACTCAACAAACAGATTCATATGCAGTGGCGCAATACTCTGATCCATTGCATAAGCGGACTCCGCATCACCTGCTAGCGCAAACTCTGCCGCTTGCGATACGGCTTTAGGGGCAACGTTTGCCGTCACGGAAATGTTCCCTTTAGCGCCTAATAACATCAAGGCCACTGCGGTTGGATCATCGCCAGAATAAACCGCGAATTCCTCTGGAAGTGATTTAATTAAGGCTTCGCCGCGTTCTAGGTTACCGGTCGCGTCTTTAATACCCACAATGTTTTTCACAGAGGCAAGACGCACAACGGTTTCATTTTGCATATCGCAAGCGGTTCGACCGGGAACGTTGTACAAAATTTGAGGAATTTCTACCGCTTCAGCGATCGCTTTAAAATGCTGGTAAAGCCCTTCCTGAGTGGGTTTGTTGTAATAAGGTGTCACCAACAAACAAGCGTCCGCTCCAGCGTCTTTCGCCGCCTGAGTAAGATCAATGGCCTCATGGGTGGCATTGGCACCGGTACCGGCAATGACGGGCACTCGACCGTTAACGGTTTTAATGACTTGTCGGATGACATTGGAGTGTTCTTCAGGCGTTAACGTGGATGACTCGCCTGTCGTACCCACTGCAACAATGCCGTGGGTTCCTTGTGCAATATGAAACTCTATAAGATCATCTAACTTCTTTGAGTCCACCGCTCCATTCGATGTCATAGGGGTAATGAGAGCGACTAAACTACCTGTGATCATTTCGAGCCTCCAATAAAATAATAAGCGAACATATAGTACCGTTCAGGCTCTAGTTTAACAATATTGCAGACCTGTAAAGCGCGAGTAAATTACAAGGAAGCCTTGTTTCGTGAGGATTTTTCCCACATCTCTTGATAAGCTAATAATATTGAAGCTTTTTTCATGACTAAACAGTGCCATATCGGAGAGCAAAACATGACACCAAAAATAGGCCAAAGCGCGCCAGACTTTTTAGCCAAAGACCAACACGGTGAAAATATCACCTTAAGCCAGTTCCGTGGCAAGAAAGTCATTCTGTATTTTTACCCGAAAGATTCTACGCCTGGCTGTACCGCACAAGCGTGTAATTTGAGAGACAACTACGAAACCTTACTTGAAAAGGGCTTTGTCGTTTTGGGCATCAGCACCGACTCAGAAAAACGCCACCAGAACTTTATTGCTAAAAATGAACTGCCATTTAGCCTAATTTCAGACCCTGAACACCTAGTACACGACCTTTATGACACTTGGCGATTAAAGAAATTCATGGGCAAAGAATACATGGGCACGGTCAGAACGACCTTTGTGATTGATGAAGACGGCGTGATCAGCAACATTATTGAAAAAGTAAAAACCAAAGATCATACCGCACAGATCATTTAAGAACCCAGGCTGAAAACAGAGCCTTTTCCTGATGCTTGATCCTAAAAAAGCATGCCCTTTGGCATGCTTTTTTTCGCCCCGACTTCGCCTTAAACACCACCACGAATAAAGCCTTTTACCTCATCGTAGTAATAAGCTTTCAAGAGCACATGCACGTCATCACTTAACGGCGCTAAATCTGATGCAGACGCATTGCGCATCACCTGAGACGCACGACTTGCTCCAGCAATCACACTCGACACTTGAGGATGATCTAAAATCCAACGCAAGGACACGTCTAGAATATTGTGCCCTGCAGGCAATCTAGTTTTCAGCTCATCCACCAAGGCCACCCCTTTTGCAAACGGCAACCCATTGAAGGTCTCGCCAACATGAAACGCCGCACCGTCTTGGTTATAAGAACGATGATCTTGTTTATCGAATTGGTCATTGACGGTCATTTTCCCCGTCAACAAACCACTGGCCAAAGGCAAGCGCACGATAACACCAATGTTATTTTCTTCAACTTGTGCAAACAACGCATCAACCGCGTCCTGTCGGAACACATTAAATAAGATCTGCAGACTGGCCAATTCAGGGTTTGTGCAGCAAAACTGCGCTTCATCCAAGAGCTCTACACTGGCACCGAAATGCTTGACAATCCCCTCTTTTTTAAAATCTTCCATCCAGGCCAGCATATCACCAGAAAACAGAACATCTCGCGGCACACAGTGCAACTGCGCCAAATCAATCGTGTCTACACCCAAACGCTGAGCAGAGGCTTGTAAACTCTGCTTCACCGCCGCTTTGCTGTAACCATTCGGGTAAAGCTCAGCACTGCGGCCGACTTTAGTAGCGACAATCGGCGGCGTTGCTAACGAACGACACCAAGCACCAATTCTGGACTCACTCAAGCCAGAACCATACACATCCGCGGTGTCAAAAAAACGCACACCAGAGTCCAATCCCGCTTTCAAAATAGCACGCGCTTCGGCGTCTTCCACTGGGCCAAAATCATTGCCCAATTGCCAACACCCCAAACCAATTTCCGACACTTGATAGCCTGTCTTGCCCAATACTCTTGTTTTCACACTCACTCCAATGTCTCGTTATGATGAATTCCTCTACTATACGAGCCTTGTTAATGTTTATAATTATCAATTCAATTAACGGTTTGTTTATTAAGGCTTAACAATATGACGTCAGGTTTTCCAGATGGCATCCGTGAGTTTCTTGCCGTCGTCGAGGAGCAAAGCTTTTCCAAAGCCGCCGAACAACTCGGTTTATCCCGTGCACGAGTGTCGCAAATCATCAGCCGCTTAGAAAAAGACATGGGGGTTCAATTACTCTATCGCTCCACCCGCTCGCTGTCCCTCTCTCCGGCCGGAGAGACTTTTTATCAGCTTTCAAGACAAGGCATTGACCAACTTGAGCACGCCGTTCAATCTGCGCAAAATGCCAACACCAGCCTCAGCGGCAACATACGCATTAATGCCGTGGGAGGGTTATTTGGCGAAAAGATACTCTCCCCTCTACTTTTGCGCTTTATGCAAGAAAACCCGCACATTGAAATTGACCTTAGCTTTTCCAGCCCCAGAGTGGATTTAATCGAAGCACAATACGACTTGGTGATTCGCATGGGCACACTGGAAAACTCGAATTTGATCGGCCGCAAACTGACGAATTACAGCAACCATTTGGTGGCGACGCCTGATTTTCTCAACAGCATAGGCAAGCTCACCCACCCCAGAGCCTTACTTGATCAGCCGCTCATCAATGGCTCTGTTAAACGCTGGTCATTTACACACAAGATAAGCAAAGAAAAATACGAGTTGCCGGTGCAAGGCAAATTAAAATGCGCTAATGGCCATGTCGCTAAGCTGGCCGTACTCGCGAGTGCAGGACTAAGCCGACAACCCTCCTATTATGTCGAGCAGGAACTCGCCTCAGGTCAGCTTATTGAGCCCATGCCCGATTGGCAACTTCCCTCATCCGACGTCACAGTGCTGTATCCGCAATCAAGCAACACCAGCTTAAGAGTGAAAGCGCTGGTGAATTATCTAATCGACGCTTTTAAGAACCATTGAGCCTCTGACTCTCCAGCAACAAAAAAGCCCGCCTCATTCAAAATGAGACGGGCTTGTTAGCATCCAGAGTACTCAATGCACGATGGCAAAAACTACTGACGCGTCAATCTATCATTGCCCAACACGATCGGCGTAGACGCTCGGTACGGATTAATATCCAAACCACCGCGACGCACATAACGAGCGTAGACAATCAAACTTTCTGGTTTGCATTGGCGCATAATATCAATATAAATACGCTCAACACATTGCTCATGAAAGTCCGTGTGCTCACGAAATGAGATAACGTATTTCAACAGCTGTTCGTGATCAATTTTAGGCCCTTTATAATCAATAAACACAGAGCCCCAATCAGGCTGATTGGTCACTGGGCAATTTGATTTTAACAGGTGGCTAACCAATCTTTCTTCAACCACGCCAAGGGATTCATCAACGGCCAACAAGTCAGCGTTAGGGTGGTATTCTTCCACCTCGACATCCAGCTCATCAATGCAATAATCCGGCGTTAAAACCACAAGCGCAGACATGGAGTCAACATCCCGTAACATCACGGTCACTGGCGCTCCAGCGGCATTTGATAAATCCTTTTCTAGTAAGGATTGCACATCCGCCAATGACTCATAACGCATTTGATTTAATGAATTCAAATAGAGTTTAAACGACTTGGATTCAATAATATTTGGCGAGTTATAAGGCAAACGAAACTCCGCCAAAGCCACAATGGGCTTCCCTTTTAAATTTAGCCAAGACACTTCATACGCATTCCAAATGTCTTCGCCAAAAAAAGGCAGACGCTGCGCCTCGATATTCATTTCAGCCCATTTATCAACCCTAGCGATAGGGTAAAGCAAGTCAGCATCGTATTCAGACACATAGTCTGTTTGCTGACCCAAGGGTAAAAAACCCATATTCAATTCCTCAGTTACGAATGCCTCTGCCCTTATTCAGCAAATGCAAGCCAAATGAGAACAGTACGACGATAAACACACAAACAATAACCAGAGCCCAATATACATTGATATCCGATACACCAAGAATCCCGAAGCGGAACGCATTCACCATGTATAAAACAGGGTTGAGCAATGACAAGTTCTGCCAAAACTCGGGCAACAAATGAATAGAATAAAAGACACCGCCTAGATAGGTTAATGGTGTCAAAATAAAGGTCGGCACAATAGACACATCATCAAAACTGCGCGCGTAGATGGCATTCACAAAACCGCCTAACGAAAACATGATTGCAGTTAACAGCACAACGATTACGGTCAAAAACACATTATGCAGGGTCAAATGAGTGAAAAACAGCGACAACACAGTCACGATCAGACCAACAAATAAACCGCGCGCAACACCACCCAGCACATACCCCAACAAGATCACCCAGTTCGGGGTTGGCGACACCAACAGTTCCTGAATACTGTGCTGAAACTTAGCCGAGAAAAAGGAAGAGGACACATTAGAGTAAGAGTTAGTTATCACCGACATCATGATCAAGCCTGGCACAATGTACTGCATATAACTGAAGCCATCCATTTCACCAATTCGGCTACCAATAAAGTGCCCAAAGATAGCAAAATACAAAGACATAGTAATTGCTGGCGGCAGTAAGGTTTGCGGCCAAATGCGCATAAAACGGCGAATTTCACGACGAAGTATCGTATAAAACGCGATAAATATTTCAGAATTTTTCATTCAGCTTAACCCTTAATAAGTTTGACGAAGAGCTCTTCAAGTCGGTTCGATTTATTGCGCATGCTCAACACATTAATCCCGTCTTCATCGAGCGCTTTAAACACCACATTTAATGGCCGCCCTTTAATCACCTCAACTTCAATGGTAGTCGCATCGTTTACCACCTCGATGGCGTAACCTGGAACACGCCACTCTTGTGCCACACTTTTATCCAAATCTAGGATGAAGGTTTCTTGATTAAGCGTTTTTAATAGAGCCTTTACACTGGTGTTTTCAACAATTTCACCGCTATTAATAATCGCAATGTTGCGACAAAGCTGCTCCGCTTCTTCTAAGTAATGCGTGGTCAAAATAATCGTTGTGCCCTGCTCATTTAACGCCTTAATAAACTCCCACATAGAGCGGCGCAATTCGATATCAACCCCTGCGGTTGGCTCATCTAGGATCAACACTTCAGGCTCATGAATCAAAGCGCGTGCGATCATCAAACGGCGCTTCATACCACCTGACAACATACGAGATTGGACGTCTTTTTTGTCCCATAAACCCAGCTGTTTCAGATATTTTTCAGCACGCTGTTCAGCCACACTTTTACTGATGCCATAAAAGCCTGCTTGGGTAACAACCACATTGAAAACCGATTCAAAGACATTGAAATTAAATTCTTGTGGTACAACGCCTAAATATTTTTTCGCTTTGGCAAAGTCATCATCAATGTCTGCACCAAAAATAGACACACGACCTGACGTTTTGTTAACCAAGGAACACAAAATACCAATAGTGGTCGACTTGCCGGCACCATTTGGGCCAAGCAATGCAAAGAAGTCGCCTTTTTCTACTTTTAAATCGATACCTTTAAGCGCCTCAAAACCACCATCGTAGCGTTTTTTTAGGTCACTTATTTCGATTGCATATGTCATAATTATGAGTCTCGTTAGGCTATCGCCAACTTAATCGTTATTTATTTGAATAGGTTTTTTTGTGGAATCACGCAATCAATATATTTTTAATGCATGCACAGAGTTACGTCAGCGCATTTCAGAACACTTTCCATTTGATCAGGCCGACTTGGCGGAAGAAGAAATCGATTTTCTGGAAAAGTGGGATCAACTTGTTCTAAACATTCAGGCCAACGACACTCAGTACGTATTTGATGGCCAAGAGCTGCTTGCTCGCTTCATTCGCTGTTACGCTAATTTAGTACCACTTATTAAGCGAGAGCTATTGTGGTTTATAGGCGGTGAATGCCTACATTTCTTAGGCGATGAAGAAATTGCACTATACCAACAACTAGAAGAACACCTCTACGAGTTAGACAATCAAGAAAAAGAGTACAATATCGCGGAACAAATCAGCCTATTGAGAGGCGACTCAACACAAATACATTAATGGCCTAATCAGGGCAGATAACTCTGCCCTAAAACCATTATGGCATTTTCTTAAAAACCAAGGTTCCGTTGGTGCCACCAAATCCAAAAGAGTTATTCAACACCACATCAATTTTACGTTTCTGCGGTGTAGAAGGTACATAGTTAAGGTCACAACCCTCACTAGCCTCTTCCAAATTAATCGTCGGCGGCGCCACTTGATCACGAATAGCCAGCACAGAGAAGATAGATTCAACCGCCCCTGACGCTCCTAATAAATGACCAATCATCGATTTCGTTGAACTCATCGCCACATCAGACGCGTCCGCTCCCATCAATGATTTAACCGCCTGGCTCTCTGCCAAATCCCCTACTGACGTAGAAGTCCCGTGAGCATTGATATAATCAATGTCCTGGGGAGCAATTTTTGCATCTTTCAATGCCGCAGACATGGCTGACAAAGCGCCTTCACCCGTCGCCGGAGGCGCCGTCATGTGATGGGCATCATCACTCATACCAAAACCTGCCAACTCAGCGTAAATAGTCGCACCACGGGCTACCGCGTGCTCATATTCTTCTAGCACTAGAATGCCCGCACCGTCTCCCATCACAAAACCATCACGGTCTTTGTCCCATGGTCGACTGGCTGTTTTAGGGTCATCATTGCGCGTAGACAAGGCTCTTGCTGCGCCAAAACCACCAATACCAAGTGGAGTGATCGCCATTTCAGCACCGCCGGCTATCATGACATCAGCGTCACCATAGGCAATCATGCGACCAGCCATGCCAATATTATGCGTACCTGTTGTACAAGCGGTTACGATCGAAATATTCGGCCCTTTAAAGCCAAAACGTATCGCGACATGACCAGAAATCATATTAATGATCGCACCAGGTACAAAAAAAGGTGAAATGCGCTTAGGACCAGACTCATTAAGTAAGTGAAGATTTTTTTCGATCATTGGCAAACCACCAATGCCCGAACCAATCGCACAACCTACCCGAGTTAAATCGGCCGTTTGCCCATTGAGATTTGCATCTTCTAATGCCTGTACTGCTGCAGCAATACCATATTGAATGAAGAGATCCATCTTGCGAGCTTCTTTAACACTCATATATTGAGTGGCATCAAAGCCTTCAACCTGCGCCGCAAAACGGGTGGAAAATTGGCTGGCATCGAACGAAGTGATATCAGAAACACCACTTTTGCCTTCCAATACGTTATCCCACGTATCTTTCACATTGTTGCCAAGGGGTGTCACCATTCCCATTCCTGTGACTACAACCCGACGACGAGACATAGGATTCCTCCAGAAAACCGCCCTGCTATACAGGGACTTAATAATAAGAAAAGCCGCTGTAACGAATACAAGCGGCTTTTCGGGAAACTCAATTCACCAAGGAATTACAAGTTAGCGTTGATGTAGTCGTTCGCTGCTTGTACTGTAGTGATTTTTTCAGCTTCTTCATCAGGAATTTCAGTATCAAATTCCTCTTCAAGAGCCATAACCAACTCAACAGTGTCTAGGGAATCTGCACCCAAGTCATCTACGAAAGATGCTGAAGATACAACTTCTTCCTCTTTAACACCAAGCTGTTCGCAAACGATTTTTTTAACGCGTTCTTCAATGCTACTCATTAGAAGTTCCTACTCTACTCGTTAATAGCTCATTTTGAGCGTATTGTAATGTTCGACTACCTAAACTAAAAGGCGTGATTCTCAACATGAACCGGAGACGTATTTTCGTTGAATTAAATATAAAATTCAACTCAAATTACGACATATACATGCCACCATTGACATGTAATGTTTCTCCAGTGATGTAACCTGCGCCATTTGACGCTAAAAATGCAACAGCTGCCGCAATTTCTTCTGGTTGACCAAGACGTGAAGCTGGTACTTTCTCTACCAATTTCGCTTTGTGCTCTTCAGGAAGCACCTTGGTCATGTCCGTTTCAATGAATCCTGGAGCAACACAGTTTACAGTGATGCCACGAGATCCAATTTCAGCCGCCAATGAGCGACTAAATCCTTCCAACCCTGCTTTGGCTGCGGAATAGTTTGTTTGACCACCATTCCCCATAGAACCCACAACAGAACTGATGCTTATGACACGACCGAATTTTGCCTTGGTCATGCCACGTAAACAAGCCTTTGTAACACGAAAAACTGAAGAAAGATTGGTGTTAATTACTTGATCCCACTCATCTTCTTTCATTCGCATCATTAGATTATCACGAGTAATGCCTGCATTGTTAACCAAAATAGTTGGCGCACCATATTCAGCATTAATTTCTTTGATTACCGCATCGACAGAGTCTGCTGATGATACATCCAGCACCCATCCTTTGCCGTTCTCACCCAAATACTCGCTGATACTTTGCGCACCAGATTCGCTCGTTGCCGTACCAATAACCGTTGCACCCTGCTCAACAAGAGCAGAAGCAATCGCTTTACCAATACCACGAGTCGCACCAGTCACTAGGGCTATTTTGCCTTCCAGACTCATCATTGTCTCCAATTTTTCGACCTAAACGTATACAAATATTAATTAAGCAGACAACGCCGCTTCAAAACCACTCACATCTCCTAACGAAGACGCTGACAATCCTTTCACAATACGCTTATTCAAGCCACTTAGCACTTTACCAGGCCCACATTCTAGCGTCCCAGTAACGCCCAAGCCAGACAACAATTCAATAGACTGAGTCCACAACACTGGCTCACTCAACTGAGAGACCAAGTTGGCTTTAATGGTTTGCGCATCGGACACCGCTTGAGCCGTCACATTTTGCACTAGCGTACAAGTCGGTGATTTAAATTCTATAGAGTCCAATTTCACCGCCAGCTTCTCGCCAGCCGGTATCATCAACTCACAATGAGAAGGCACGCTAACAGGAAGTGGCAAGGCTCTTTTCGCACCCGCTTCTTTCGCATTGCTCATCGCCGCTTCAACCGCCGCCACATGCCCAGCAATAACCACTTGACCTGGGGAGTTAAAATTCACTGCACTGACAACGCCTGGCGCTGCTTCACAAGCTGCGATCACTTTCGCATCGTCCAAACCTATGATGGCGGCCATCGCGCCTTCACCTGCTGGAACCGCTTGCATCATGTATTCGCCACGCAGTTTAACCAGCTCAACCGCATCCGTAAATGCAATCACACCAGCACACACCAACGCAGAATACTCACCCAAGCTGTGACCAGCAACATACGCTGGCTTTTGCCCGCCTTGTTGCTCCCAAAGACGCCATAAAGCGACACTGGCAGTCAAAAGCGCAGGCTGTGTTTTATCTGTTTGACCCAATTGCTCAGCGTCATTTTGTACCAACGCCCACAAATCGTAACCAAGAACGTCAGACGCTTCAGCAAAAGTCTGCTCAATAATGTCATGCTTCTCAGCCAAATCAGCTAGCATACCTAACTGTTGAGAGCCTTGCCCTGGAAAAACAAAAGCCAATTCATTATTCATTTAAATTCCTCGTTATCTAGGCGCTCACGAACCACTGTAGATAAATCCACTCGCGCAATATCAATTCCATACTCAATCGCACCGACCATCGCCTGAAAATCTGATCGGCCATGACCTTTTACCAAATTGCCATTCACACCCACAAGGCACGCCCCATGACGGTGTTTTGTTTGGTAAAAAGTCTCGAACAGTGACTCATCGCCACCTTGCGCTTTCAGTTGCCCAACCAAATAAGACAACAAACCCTCTGATGCTTTTAGCACCGCATTACCCACCATGCCATCACAAACAATGACATTTTTTTCACCATGAAACAGCTCAGTGCCTTCTGCATACCCCAAATAATCAGGCCATGATTTAGCCGCTAGCAGTGCATCCGTTTCACGAATAACAGAACTGCCTTTTGAGCTTTCCACTCCAACATTAAGCAAGCCTACTTTTGGCTTCTCATCGCTTAACGCTTCCACATACGCCGCGCCCAATTCAGCGAACCCCTCCAACATAGAAGGCGGACAATGAACATTAGCACCCAGATCAACCAGGCAGCGTAATGGATTTGAATGCAATTCTCGAATCAGCGCAGGATACAATTTAGGGCGAATAACCCCCAATATATGTCTGGCCAACGCAACCATGGCACCCGTATTCCCCAAGGTAACAACAACGTCCGCCGCGTTAACACTCAAACTTTTCAGCGCTTTATACAGCGTGCTTTCGTAGCGACGAAAAAGCGAAAGAACGATTTCCTCATCCACGTCAATCACATCACGGCAAATAACCAAAGACAAACGATCACAAAGAGGAGGAAGCTCGAAATCTGAGCTTGAGCTGGGGGAATAGTAAAGAACAATCTCTACATCATCATGCTGGGAAAGAACTTGAAGCGCTCCTTCAAATGCAATGCGGGGACCTAAGTCCCCGCCCATCGCGTCTAATGCTACCCTGATCATGGGTAAATTAGTTACTCACCTTTAGGGGTGATAACTTGACGACCACGGTAAAAGCCATCTGCAGAAACGTGGTGACGACGGTGAAGTTCACCAGTAGTCTGTTCTACAGAAAGCGTTGCGCTAGTCAATGCATCGTGTGAACGGCGTTGGCCGCGACGTGAACGAGTCACTTTACTTTTTTGTACTGCCATTTCTTGGAGCTCCTAACTTTTTACTTGGCCTTTAAGTCAGCCAATATACTAAATGGATTCGGTTTTTTTTCGTCATCCGGTGCGTCATCGGTAGACGATGCATACTTTACAGCTGTTGGGTTGCAACCACTTTCTTCGTGATAAGCGACAATAGGCAAAGCAAGTATAATTTCTTGCTCAACCATATCTGCTAGGATTACGTCACCATCGGTCATGACAACAGGGTCATAATCACTCGGTATATTTTTCGCATGGTCTTCGTCATAAACGAAAGCCAAGGATAAATCGACCGACAACTCCTGAGGTACAGCTTCCATACAGCGTTGACAAACAACCTGTACCGTCGCCTTCAGAGAGCCAGTAGCAATGTAGCGCCTATCCTCATCAACTCTAAAGTCTAGATGAATAAAAGCATCACCCTCATCCGACGCCAAGACAGCACAAAGCTCCTTAAGCTGGTTAAGGGGCAAGTACCCTTCAATCGCTGACTCGTGGTTAGCGTATTTACGAGGGTCAAAATATTTAGGTAATGAGTCATTCAACATGGCGGCAAATAATATGGCCAGTTGCCCTTCTTGTCAAAGTCTAAGTGCTCTCAAAGCCTTTTTTTTCACTGTTTTTCACTTTCCAAGAGAAAAAAACGTAAAATAACGACTTTATCTCATTAATCAGCGAGTTAAGCATGACAAGAAAATTGATTTTGGGCTCTTCCTCCCCCTACCGTAGAAGCCTCCTTGAACGCCTGAATCTCACTTTTGAGTGTCAATCGCCCGACATTAACGAAACCCCATTAGCCAACGAAAATGCGATCGATTTAGTAAAACGACTCTCCATTTCAAAAGCCCAACAAGTGCGAGCGGATCGAAACGAACAAAACAACCTGATCATTGCGTCTGATCAAGTCGCGGTATTAGACCAAGAAGTGCTCGGCAAACCTCACACCAGAGACAAGGCCATCGAGCAACTCACTCGCTTCAGTCAACGCAAAGTCACTTTTTTAACCGGCCTCTGTATTCTCGACAGCTCAAATGGCGAGTACCAATACCAACTCAGCGAGTATCATGTTTTCTTTAGGCAACTCAGTCAGCCTGAAATAGAAAGCTACGTGGACCTTGAACAACCACTGGATTGTGCCGGCAGCTTCAAATGCGAAGGGTTAGGAGTTGCGCTGTTCAGCAAAATGGAAGGTGACGACCCAAACGGCCTTATTGGACTCCCCCTCATCGCTCTGTGCAATATGCTACGCGAGCACGGCATTAATCCGCTATTGGCGCCCTAGCGCCTGACAGAGCAAAGAGAGCTGTCAATCAAGGTTAGAAAGGGTCATTAGGCAATAGCACTAATAGCCCTTTGGAAAGGAGTGGTAGGTTTGTTTAGGTGAAGCCAGCTCTTCCAACGCTTTTATGGCCACTTCATAGCCGAAATCAATCAGCTCATCGGCCCGCCAGAATTCATAAAAAGAGGTAAAGTCTTTAGGAATAGATATCAGCAAATCAGGCGGATATCCCGCCAATTTATATTGGGTCAATGATTCCTGCATGGTTTCAAACATCATATTAATGGTTTGCAAGCGCCCCCAACTTTCAGGCCCATTTTTACTGATGTTTCGCGCTTCAATTTCTTCGTCCGTGCGGCTTTTTACAAAAAAGCCTTTAAAGCCTGACCACCACTCAGGCTCATTGTTTTTTTCCACCAGTGTCTCTGTGGTGAGCTCTTGCGCCGGTCCATTTAAATCCACCGCGATAATATAATCCGCACCAGCCGACACCGTTGGAATAATCGGCAGAGGGTTCAGCACACCACCGTCAACATAAATACGATTGTCCAATTGCACGGGAGCCACCACGGACGGAATAGCAGAAGAGGCCCGCATGGCGTCAATCAAATTGCCTTTTTGAAACCAAAACTCTTTTTGATTAAGCAAATCCACCGCGACCGCGGTATAAGGAATAGCAAGGGACTCTATCGCCGGCGCCTCACCAATGATGTCTTCCACCACCTGAAAAAAACGATCCCCTTTAATATAAGCCCCATGACGAAAGGACATATCCAGCATGCGCAACACACTTACTTTGTCTAGCGAGCGCGCCCACTCGCTATAGTCATTGATTTTACCCGCCGCAAATACACCACCAACAATAGAGCCAATCGAGCACCCTGAGATGCTTACGATGTCGTAACCTTGATCTTCTATCGCCTGAATAACTCCAATATGCGCATTACCACGGGCAGCACCACTACCTAGAACAAGGGATACGGTTTTTTTCATCGTCAGTCCAATTGAGGGGCAACATACACAAATGACACACGATGATGCCCCAACACATCACGCCCCATATCCGCCACGTTAATAAAACGCACCTGCTCACTTAATTGTTCACCAATCCCAGACATGAGCGCCTTAATATAACGATCGCCTTGCTCTATAGAAGAAACAGAGCCGACTTTCTGACTACTCACAAAACCAACAACTTGCTGGCCATCTGGCAGATCTCGAAGGAAACGACGAATGCGAGGAAAATCGTCTACCGCCATCTGCGCCACCACCTCAAACTCAGAGTCTTGCGAGGCCAGCAATGCGATACTGTCCAGACGCACCATAATATCGCCTGCGCCGCGACGATTAATGTAGATCACCTGATAATCATCGTGATTATCCTGCACTACCATCAGTAGCTGACTGTCGTCTGCTCCGTACAACAAATAATTCTTAAAAAAGTTATTGGCCCACGCATTGCTGCTTCCACAACTGCGGCTTTCACACTGAAAAATCACTTTCTGACCGTGCGCCAGTAACACATCTTTGTAGTAAGCAAACACCGATTCTAGTGGCTCATTACGCTCTATTTTATAAAGCGAACGAAACACAGAGCCCTTTACCCGTAACACAGACTCCGGCTCCCAGCCTCGTCCAGAACGCTGAATTTTGCCAAGAGGAATCTCTACTGACTGATTCTCTTGCGTATCGCTCTTCACCAACTGAGCGCCACGATAGGCCTCAATATGAGAGATATCGGCAAAGGCATAAGTAGCAATTAACGCAGAACAAGCCACAATCACCTGCTTAAGTCTGATCATTTTATACCTTCCTTTTTTTATTAGTATGTTGTCGCTAATTAAGATCAATAAATGTCTGTATCTCATCAGCAACCGAAGCAGCCGTTTCTGGCTCTAAATGAAAATGATGATTTCCCGCCACCCACTTAAGTGTAAGCCACGGAAATTGACTAGCACGTTTTTCAACCAAAGAAATAGAATCTTTATAAATACCCTGCTCAGCCACTAACGCCAGCGTCGGGCATTTAATCTCTGAAATAAAGGCCTCAACACCGGCCTCATCCATACGATATGGGGAAGGAAAAGTCAGCTTGCCATCGTGCCGCCACGACCAGACTCCGCCCCGCTGTTCAGCACCTCGCTCAACCAACAAAGACGCCGCTTCCTGGGACAAGGAGGTAAAGCCATTCATCCGCGCCAGCACCATGTCTGCTTTTGTTTGATATTGAGAAAATCGATCCTGTCGATGCTTCGACATTTTTCGAATCGCTTTTTGCAAGGTCACAACACGCTCTTCTGGCTGATTGGTCAGCGGCCCCATATTATCCAAGATAATTAGGCCACGAACTTTTTCCGGCGCAACGGCCGCCACCATCATGGCCACGGCCCCACCCATACTGTGCCCCACCAACCAACTACTTTGATTAGAGAGATTCAGCACACTGACCGTGTCTAAAACATAATCCCAAAGATGATAAAAGCTGCCCAGCGGACGATGATCAGATAAGCCATGCCCGGCAAAATCCAATGCCGTGAAGTTGAAATCTGAAAAATAAGGAGAAAGAGTTCGAAAGCTGGCGGCATTGTCGAGCCAACCATGCAAAGACAAGATTTTTAACGCTGAGGAATTCTGCGACAGCCACTGAATCCCTGCAATGTTGGCATGCGCCAAATTAAAAACAACATCACGCCCCATAGTCACTTCCTTTTTCTACCGCCAAACAGCATTCATCACACAACGACCTAATTACTGGGCAATGATCCAACGATATTGGCAACACGCCGTCGCAAACAACTCGCCCTCAAGCGCAGCCAATGCGGCTGTCGTCATCGCAAAACTCGCCGGCAAGGGCTCATCAGACAACAGCTCAACCAACTGATGGGCAAAAGGTTGGTGCGTGATGAGCAAAATAGACTTGGCTTTTTGATCGTTTAACCACAAAGCAACATCCAACTCTTTACCACTTGGCGTAATCAGCGGGCACGATTGCACCTCAACGTCAGTTTGATCCAGTTCCGCCAAAAAATACTTTGCCGTCTGTTGCGCTCGCACATAAGGACTCACAAATACCGCATCAAGACGCTCCCCTTGCTCATTAAAAGCACGGGCAGTTTGCTTCACTTCCTCGATGCCTTCTGGCGTCAATTCACGAAGATCATCTCGTTCATAGCCATGAGCAAAGGCATTGCCATGGCGCAAAACGTAAAGCTGCTTCTTACTGCTCATCCTTTACACCCTTAGGCCAAGGCTGGAATGGAAAAGGCTTTTCTTCCTCGTTGTAAGCAAGAAAATCAATAATTTGGCGCACAAACACACCCACACTGCGCAACCAACCAGAAACAGTCACAGGCTCAGCACGTGAGCACAGTCTGACCACGCTCACCACAATCACCAAAATACCAAAAACAGTGATGGCCACATTAAGCACACACCAGTAAAACAACATAAAAATCAATCGAAACCAAAATCCTTGGTTTGCGTAACCTGGTTTAGCCATGTTTATTCTCCTCGTACGTCGCAAATTCGACGTCCCATTTTTGTTCGCCAGTCATCATAGATCCGATTAGCGTTTCTAATTTTGCTTGATCAAAAAGCAGCTTCGATAAACCTTCCGCTAAAGGCATGTAAAGGTCGTGTTTCTTTGCTTCCTCTACCACCATTCGCAAGGTATTCACCCCTTCAGCCACTTCACCAATGTCCTCGATGGCCGCTTGTAAGTCTTTTCCTGAGCCAATCGCATAACCCACACGATAATTTCGACTCAAAGGAGAGGTGCAGGTTGCGATCAAATCGCCCATTCCCGCCAACCCCAGAAACGTCATCGGATTTGCGCCAAAATGCACCGCAAATCGACTCATCTCCGCCAAACTTCGCGTCATAATCATCGCCATCGTATTTTCACCCACTTGCAGGGCTTTTGCCAAACCACACACAATGGCATAAATATTTTTTAGCGCGCCTGCTAACTCAACGCCCGTACTATCGGTATTTTCATAGACCCGAAAAGTAGGCGACTTCAACAGCTCGATAACACGCTCTCTGACCTGTTCATCATGGCTCGCTATGACTGAACCTGTCATTTGCCCTGCAGCAATCTCTTTCGCCAAATTAGGGCCGCTGAGAACACCAATTTTTTGCGTCACTGTGTTACGACGCAAAATATCACTCATAAGTTCAAAATGATTTGGATTAAAGCCTTTCGTGGTACTGATAAGCATTTTATCGGCTGTCAGTAGCGGCTCAATGCGATCCACGACTTGCGCAAAAGATTTAGATGGAATAGAGACAAAAATAGTGTCACTTTCCTTTATCGCTTGCTCTAAATTACTGGTGGCCAACAATTCTTGATGCAAGGGCGCATTCGGCAGGTAACGGCTATTTAGCCCCGTTAAATTAATCTCTTCAACCTGCTGTTCGTTGCGCATCCATTGGCTTACTTGATGCCCATTATTCGCCATTATATTGGCCAACGCGGTACCAAAACTACCACCACCTAACACACAAACTGATTGTTTTTTCATCATCCCTTCTCTTCAAAAAATAACACCTAATTGTCATTAGGATGAACAACTCACTTCTAACGATCGCCCCCATTCCGGAGAGCGTTGCGCCAACTGGTCTGATGATTCATGCTCATCAAAAGGCGCATTTAACACTGAAAGTAAACGACGAAATGGCAAGAAGTCACCTTGCTCAGCCGCTTCAATCGCCTCATGCGCAAGATAATTCCTTAGCACAAATTTAGGATTCACCTGCAACATAGGCGCACTGCACTGCTCCCACGTTTGATCCAACGCCAGCCTTGCTTGCTGATAATCAAGCAACCAAGCACGCATGCGCTCCCTATCCACGACTTCATCTAGGATAAGATCAAATTCATTAGGCTGTAATTGACTCAATAAGCGGAAGAAAAGACTGTAGTCCATTTTCTCCGCTGCCAAGACAACAAACAAAGAGGACAAGAGTTTAGTCACAACCTCACCGACAGGAAGGCCGAGTTTAGCGGCCATCAAGGTCTCATATTCCGCCTGTAAGGTCACTTCATAATGCTGCAAAATGGCGATCAATTGATCCCGCTCAAGATGCTTTGAAAAACATCGCATCAGGCAATTTAAGTTCCACAAACCAATCCCCGGCTGACGCGAGAAGGCATAACGCCCTTCATGATCCGAATGATTACACACCCAATCGGGCTGATAATCTTCCATAAAGCCATAAGGGCCATAATCAATGGTTTCGCCAGTAAACGAAAAATTGTCAGTGTTCATCACGCCGTGCTGAAAACCAACGGCCTGCCACTTAGCAATCATTCTTGCGGTACGCTCAACCACTTCCACCAACATGCTCTCTAGGGGCGACTCAGTTGCCAAACAATCTGGGTAATAGTGCTGCAAACAATAATCAATCAGCTGATTAAGTTCGGCCTCTTTCCCTTGATAGAAAAAGTACTCAAAGTGCCCAAAACGAATATGCCCTTGCGCGGTACGCAATAACATAGCACCAGGTTCTGGCTGCTCTCGATACACTGCTTGAGCACTGGTATAAAGCGCCAAAGCGCGTGACGTAGGAATCCCCATGGCGTGCATAAACTCGCTGGCAAGGTATTCTCTTATGCACGAGCGCAAAACCGCTCGCCCATCACCACGACGCGAAAAAGGCGTGGGGCCAGCGCCTTTCATATGCAGATCACGCAGTACACCTTGATCATCAAGAACTTCACCCAATAAAACACCACGACCGTCACCCAATTGTGGGGAGAAACCACCAAATTGATGACCGGCATAAACCATACTTAACGCGTTTTCCAATGGCTCTTCACCATGCAAAATACGCTTCGTTTGAGGGGACTTGATATCAATAGACAAAGAATGAGCGAGCGCTTGGTTAAATTCAACCAAACGCTGCTTGAGAAGTGGCTGGATCGACGTTTTTGCGTAAAACGCCTCTCCTAATCCGGCAAAGTGATGTTCTAATTTCATAGGCACTCACTTAGGTGGTGTATGTTATAGCGAGGTATTAACCATGTATTCACAACGAATACTTTCGCCAACGACCTTTTCGATTTCTGGAATAAGAAACGCATCGTCTTCACTGGCAAAACTCACCGATTTGCCCATTTCACCGCCACGACCAGTACGACCTATACGGTGCACATAATCTTCTGGGTCTTCCGGCAAGGCATAGTTAACCACCAATTCAATATTATCAACGTGGATACCACGCCCAGCAACATCGGTTGCTACTAATACTTGAATAGTGCCATCTTTAAAGCCTTTCAAGGTCTTCACTCGTTTATCTTGAGCCACTTCGCCAGACAAGATAGCGCAGTTAATGTTCGCTTTTCTCAGCTTCTCATAAAGGTCGCGTGTTTCATCACGGCGATTAGCAAAGATAATGGTTCTTTGATTGCCGTTTCCTTCAATTAGTTGCTTAAGCACCGGCCATTTTTGATCGGCTTCAACCGTATAAATAACCTGATCAATATTCTGATTGGTCGCTTCTTTAGGTACCACAGACACTTCTTTTGGAAAGTAGGTCCACTGTGTCGCCAAGGCTTGAATGTCTTTCGGGAAAGTCGCACTAAACAGCATAGTTTGACGCTTTTCTTTATGCGGCGTCATACGAATGATGCTTTTCACATCGGGAATAAAGCCCATGGATAACATGCGGTCCGCTTCGTCTAAAACCAAACACTCAACATGGCTCAGCAACACTTTCTTATGACGAGCAAAGTCCAACAATCGACCTGGTGTTGCCACCAAGATATCAACATTTTCAGTTTCCAACTGGCGCTTCTGCTTTTCATAACTCATGCCACCAACCAAGGCAACGACGTTCAAATGACTGTTGTCAGTCAATTTAACCGCTTCTTCAGCGATCTGTAGAGCAAGCTCTCGTGTTGGCGCTATGATCAAGCCACGGGCCAAGTTATTGGCTCGCTTTTCAACCAGTGGGTAATCCAAAAAGTCACTGATCATGGCAATCAAAAAGGCCGCTGTTTTACCGGTTCCTGTTTGCGCCTGACCAATCAAATCATAACCTTGCAAGGTCATTGGCAAGGTTTCAGCCTGTATTTCACTGCAATATTCAAAGCCCATTTCTTCAATCGACTTCAAAACACGATCAGGTAAATTTAAATCATGAAAACGTGTTTTACCTTCAACTTCAGGGACCTTGAAGTCATCAATAGACCAGGCTTTACTACCACTACGCGGTGGCGCCTCAACAGCCGGTGAATCAGATGTTTCGTTTACTGATTTCTCTGCGGCAGCAGGATTTCCTGTCTTAAAACGCTTATTAGAACGACGTGGGCGTTTGGCTTTTGGTTTTTGCTCTGATGTAGTTTCTGTCTTTTGGTTTTCCATATTGGAATCTATATGCTTCTTATGTATTTTACGTTTATGTATCTTTGCGTGGAGTGTACCTAAATGACAGGCCTTTATCACCCCTTGCTTTTCGTAAGTTATTGTTGTCGATAAGGTGGCAGACTATTTATTAGCTGCTGTCCATAGCGTTTTGTTCGTAATCGTTTGTCTAAAATATGAATTTCACCGGAGTCGGTCTCACTGCGCAATAAGCGCCCTGTCGCCTGCACCAATCGCAATGACGCATCCGGAATGGTGATTTCCATAAAGGGGTTACCACCACGTTTTTGAATCCACTCGGCAAGCGTCGCCTCAACGGGGTCATCCGGTACTGCAAAAGGAATCTTGGCGATGTAAACACAGGTCAAATAATTCCCTGGTAAATCCACCCCCTCCGCAAAACTGGCCAAACCAAACAGCAGGCTACCTTTACCAGCATCAATGCGCGCACGATGGGAATCTAAAATCACCCGTTTCGATTGCTCTCCTTGCATCAGCAGCACTTCTTGCAAACCTGGTGCCAAAGACTGCGCAACTTCTTCCATTTGACGACGCGAAGAAAACAATACCAAACTGCCTTTTTCCTTATCCACTTGCTTATCAAGATACTGGACAATTTCTTTGGTGTGCTGTTCCACACGATTCGGTTCGTTTTCCATGTCTGGAATCACCAACAAACCATGCTTTTGAAAGTCAAAAGGGCTCAATACGCGCAGGTATTCGCTTTCTTGAGGCACCCCAGAACGCATATTGAAGCGATGAAATTGATTCAGCGCTGTCAGTGTAGCCGAGGTCACAACGGCGCCAAAACACTTATCCCAAAGCTGCTGACGCAAGGTGTGCGCCGCCAAGATTGGCGAACCACCCAGCTCAATATCCTGCTCCATGCCCTGCCCTGTGACCACTAACCAACGCGCATTAGGCGGGTACTTTTGATCATCCACGGCAGAATAAAGTCGCCACAACTCAACACACTGCTCCAGTCGGCCTAAAATCACCCCCAAAATCGGCTGCCAAGTTTCGGCCGTTTCGGGCGTCACTCCCATCCCTTCATTTTGTTTGGTCTTTTTACACTCATCCTGAATACTTTCAATATTATTGAAGAGTTTTTGGTATGAGGTCTGCAAACTATACGCCAGCTGGCGCAACTCATCGGGAATAACCCCAAATTCAAAGCGATGCTGATTGTTATCCTGATCCAAGCCCAAACCTTGAATATAAGGCGCTAAACCTTGTTGTGCATACTGAATAAAATTCACAATGGCTTGGATTTGCTGAGGAATTTTAAGCAACAACTGCCCGGTCAAACTGACATCGTCGGTCAACTCTTGCTTTAAGTTCACCAGATTTTTTTCTAACTGTCGTAACCAAGTAATACTTTGCTGCAAGCGCACTTCATGACGGAAATGACCAATGGCTTTATCTGGTAGGTGATGTCCTTCATCAAAAACATAAATCGTTTCTTTAGGCGGCGTTAGAATAGCACCGCCACCAAGGGAAAGATCCGCCAACACCAAATCATGGTTAGCAACAATCACGTCGGCATCTTCAATCTCACCGCGGGCTTTGAAAAATGGGCAAGCAGAATAATTCGCACAATTGCGATTGGTACACTGCTGATGATCCGTGGTCAGACGGCGCCAATCCTGATCGCGGATAATGCCTTCCCAGTTGTCTTTGTCGCCATCCCACTCACCTTTAGACAAGGCAAGATCCATCTCTTGATAAAGCGGCGTATTCACATCATCAACCTGCAAATGCTGCTCAAACAAACCGGCAAACATGTCTTCCATGCCCTGCTCTTCTGTGCTCAAAAACCCTTCAAGGTTATTCAAACAAAGATAGCGCCCACGCCCTTTTGCCAAGGTGTATTTAAAGCTTAAAGCCGTGTGTTCCAGTAAATTAGGCAATTCCTTGTGCAGAATCTGCTCTTGCAACGCCACGGTAGCCGTCGAAATAATCAACTTGAGGCCACGCGCCTTCGCAATCGGAATCGCCGCAAGGCAATAGGATAAAGTTTTACCCGTACCCGTACCGGCCTCAACCACAGCCACGTGCTTTTCACCTAAGCGTTCACCTTCGCTGTCTTGTTTAATATTCCCCAAGGTGCGAGCGATCGCGCCGATCATCTGACGCTGACCAACCCTAGGTTTATGGGACTTTGCTTCCAGTGAGGCGCGGTAAGCAAGATGAATTTGTGTTTTTAGTTCGTCTGAAAGCATTTAAATTATTGAGTATCTTGAATAATGCTGTATATAATAACAGTTACTGTATAAACAACCAGATGGCGCTATGATTAAATTAACCAACAGACAATCTGACGTACTAGAAACCATTCGCGAATTTATTAGCGAGACTGGCTTTCCTCCGACACGCGCAGAAATCGCCAGCCGCCTAGGATTCAAATCCCCTAATGCCGCTGAAGAACACCTGAAGGCTCTTGCCAAGAAAGGCGCAATCGAAATGCTTTCTGGGGCATCACGCGGCATCCGCTTACTTGAAGAGCCAGCCCCCGCCGAAAACATCGAGCCTGGGCTGCCTGTTATTGGTAAAGTCGCCGCCGGCTTCCCGATTCTTGCCCAAGAAAACATTGCGTCTCACGTCAATGTTCCTGCCGCCATGTTCTCACCTAAAGCAGACTATCTTCTGTCTGTCTCAGGCACCAGTATGAAAAATATTGGCATTATGGAAGGCGACTTACTTGCCGTGCACAAAACAACCGCCATACGAGACGGGCAAATCGTTGTTGCGCGCATTGGAGAAGAAGTCACTGTAAAACGCTTCTTTCAAAAAGGCAGCATTATCCGCTTAGCACCAGAGAATGAAGATTTTGACGACATCATTGTGGACTTAGAAAGCGAAGAGTTTGCCATTGAAGGACTCTCCGTTGGCGTCATTCGCCAAACCATCTAACTAAGCCAGCAAAACACAAAAAAGGCGAAGCAAACACTTCGCCTTTTTTAATGGAGAATTTTTGGCCTTAGATCCATATCGTCTAGATGTTCTGTTTCATCGCCAAACGTTGGCTCTTCTGAATAAACAAAATCAATGCCGGCATGAAACATACATTTAGCCAATTCAAAATAACGTTCTTTAAGATAATCTTTAGTATCGTCCGAAATGCTCAATGTGGCCAAAGGCTCGGTCGTCTCGCCTTCGTCGCCCACCGGACGTAACACAATATCACCGTTATCCAGCTCAACTATTTCGAGATAAGATTCTTTCATATTTAATACTCTGAGGACTCTTCTCTAAAACGCAACACCAACTCCGTCAGCTTTGATAAAAACAAATTAATCGATGCGCCGTCATCTCCACCACGACCAATCAAATTTGCCTCACTGGCTTTCGCAAACATCGATGAACGACATTCGAATTGAACCAAGTAAGCTTGCTCCAATTGATTTAACCAAGAATTTGGCTGTGACGACAAGTCTTGCAATTCTGCTAATACAGGCACCACAACACCGTTAGCTTGCGCTTCTCTTAGTAAACTCTCTAGCTGCAAGCCAGAGGCGAGCTGGTACGCCAGACTCACCTCTTGCAACAAACCATTCAGCGCACTTCGCAAATGAAAGATGGCCGCGCTTTCTAGCCCTACGCTCAACCAAGACTCATTTCCGTCTTGGCTTTGGCGTAGGAAGCGACGCGCCGAATCTAATTTTTGGTTGGTGAGACTCGCCGGAGTCGCCGCACTCATTTCTTTTTCTTCCCTTCTTCGATCACCCACTGCTTACCAACATAAAATGCTTTCCAGCCCGTTGGTTTGCCTTCTTCCTCGGTCATCACGTATTGTTCTTTGGTTTTACGACTGTAACGAACAATGGTCGGGCGTCCTTCTGCATCCATCACTGGCGCAGTAGAGAAAAAGTGATATTTAGGGTCAATTTGTTCCATGTAAGGCAACAACTCTTTCACCAAGGGTGCTCGAGTTTCTCGCTTACGTGGAAATTGGCTCGCCGCCAAGAACAGACCAGTTGCCCCATCGCGCAGCACATAATGGTCTTCTACTTTCTGACAAGCAAGGTCAGGCATAGGCACAGGGTCCATTTTCGGTGGCGCCGCTTCGCCGCTTTTCAGCAACTTACGCGTGTTTTTACAATCTTCGCTGGTACAGCCAAAATACTTACCAAATCGTCCAGTTTTAAGCTGCATCTCTGAGCCACACTTGTCGCACTCAAGCACAGGACCATCGTAGCCTTTAATTTTAAAGGTACCTTCTTCCACTTCGTAACCTGGGCAAGTCGGGTTATTACCACAGACATGCAGCTTACGATGTTCGTCCATCAAGTAGCTGTCCATTGCAGAACTACAGATACTACAACGGCGCTTGTTAATCAGTGCTTTAGATTCCGCTTCGTCGTCATCAACGGCCACGGCTTCTTCACCACGAGTTAGATTGATCGTTGCTTTACAACGCTCTTTCGGTGGTAATGCGTAACCAGAACACGACATAAACACACCCGTACTCGCGGTACGAATCTGCATTGGACGTGAACAAGTCGGACATTCGATGTCCGTTGGTGTTGGTGCATTCAGCAGCATCCCCTCTTCTGGGTCTTCTGCTTTCGCCAACACACTGCTAAATCCTTGATAAAAGGCATTCAGCGCTTCAATCCAGTTCTCGCGACCTTCTGCGACTTCATCAAGCTGCTCTTCCATTTGCGCGGTAAAACTGTAATTCATTAAGGAGTGGAAACTCCCTACTAGCCTCTCGGTGACAATGTCGCCCATTTTTTCGGCATAAAAACGACGGTTTTCAACGCGAACATAACCACGATCTTGGATGGTAGAAATAATCGAGGCGTAGGTAGATGGTCGGCCGATGCCACGCTTTTCAAGCTCTTTTACCAAACTCGCTTCACTAAAGCGCGCTGACGGCTTAGTAAAGTGCTGTTCTGGCAACAAGGACTCAAGAGACAAGGTCTCGCCTTTTGATACATCAGGCAGAATATTGTCATCGCCTTTTTTCACAACACCCTGCATCGCACGAGTGTAACCATCAAAACGTAAAATACGCCCTTTGGCCTTAAACTCATAATCGCCGGCGGTTACCGTCACCGTGGTGGAGGTGTAAAGCGCTGGAGTCATCTGACACGCCATAAACTGTGCACGAATCAACTCATACAGGCGGTGAGCGTCTTTCTCCATGCTTAGCAGGTCTTCTTGACGCACACTGACATCAGAAGGACGAATCGCCTCGTGGGCCTCTTGAGCGCCTTCTTTGCTGCTGTATCGAATCGGTTCTTCTGGCAAATAGTCTTTGCCGAACTTCTCAACAATGTAACCACGCAAGGCATCAACCGCTTCCAAACTCAAATTGGTCGAGTCGGTACGCATGTAAGTGATGTAACCCGCTTCGTACAAACGCTGAGCCAACATCATGGTTTTCTTCACGCCATAACCAAGACGAGTGCTGGCGGCTTGCTGCAACGTCGAGGTAATAAACGGAGCGGAAGGCTTGCTGCTAGTCGGCTTGTCTTCGCGATTGCTGACCAGATACTGAGCGCCGTTCAAACGCGCGACATGCTCATCAGATTGCGCCTGGCTTTCAGGACGGTATTCTTTGCCCTGATATTTTACCGCGGCAAATTTGATTGTGTCTTTGGCTGGCGTGGTGAGCTCTGCGTCCAATTCCCAAAATTCATCAGGAACAAAAGCACGAATTTCTTTTTCTCGCTCTACGATCAAGCGCACCGCAACCGACTGAACGCGACCTGCGGACAAGCCACGAGCCACTTTCGCCCACAATAATGGCGAGACCATGAAGCCAACAACGCGATCTAAGAAACGACGCGCTTGCTGTGCATTTACACGGTTCATATCCAGTTCGGATGGGGTTTCAAACGCCGCTTGAATGGCTTTTTTAGTAATCTCGTTAAACACCACGCGTTTATAGCGACTGTCGTCGCCACCGATGGCTTCACGAAGGTGCCATGCAATGGCCTCACCCTCTCTATCCAAATCGGTTGCGAGATAAATAGTGTCAGCATTTTTAGCAAGGCGGCGTAATTCATCCACCACCTTTTCTTTACCTGGAAGCACTTCGTAATGCGCTTCCCAGTTATTTTCAGGGTCGACACCCATGCGCGAAATCAACTGCTGACGAGATTTGCGACGCTTGTGCTCAACCTTTTCTTCCGGGCTCATCTTTCGCGTCAGGGCCGCTTGTTTTGCGCGCTCCTGCGGAGTTGATTTTGCTGTTGTACCCGAAGGTAAGTCTCGAATGTGTCCCACACTCGATTTAACAACATAATCGTTGCCTAGGTATTTATTGATGGTTTTCGCCTTAGCGGGCGATTCCACGATAACCAGTGATTTTCCCATTGAACTGTATAAGCCTTATTAAGTCCGTCTGCAAAATGTATGTACGTCTGCAAATCTACGTGAGTGTAGTTTAGCCTTTCGGGGCGCTGATATTAAGCAAACACCTTTTATATGACAAGCGATCACTGTATTGTTTCTCACATTATCGCTTGCTGAATCCAGTATTTCTTATTTAACATACTGAATTCATTGCTTAAGGACAATCATGGCACTCCTACAAATTCTTACAATTGCTATTTTAATGATTATTGTGGTGCTTTCCGTCGTCATTGGTTCACGCGCGCACCAAAAAGAAAAAGAACAGACCGAACGTCGTTTTAGACAACTTCAGTTATCCAATCGAGCGGATCGCGTGGAGTACCATTTACAAAGTCTAAAAGACATTGATACGGACACCATTGCCAGTGACGCCCTGTACGATTATTACATTGATACCTTGCGCGAATTATTACAATACACAGACGACGTCGAACGCACAGAAGTTCGCATTGCCAAAGCAGAAGACGATCGCAATGCAGAACCCATTGAATTCAACCCAACACCTAGCCCTCTGAGTTTTCAGCAAAAAGCCAATTACAAAGAGCGCCTAACAAAAGTAGCCAAAATGTTGCTTTTCTTAAGACGTCGAGGCCGCCTTAGCAACGCACACTATAAGGCATGTTACGACTATTTGCGCTGGTTAAACTTGTGGGTGCAACTCAATCGCCAAATTGTGCAAGCCAATAAAAACTTCGAAAGTGGCGATGTTCGTGTCGCGCAGACCTTGTATGGTGTGATTTTGTCTCACCTTAAATCCGACCCCATCGAAAGGCCGGAAAAGAAAGCTTTACAGACCTTTGTCACCGACAAGATGAAACAAATCATCGCCCCTAAAATTGAAGCCATACAGGACACAGAAAACCAAGAAGAAGCCTTAAGCCAACTCCTTCAAAATCTGAACAGCAACGAAGGCGCTTCCGATTTGATCAACGATAAACCTGAGCGCCACTGATTTATTTCAATGGCATTTCTGCTAAGGAAGGCAGTAATTTCGCCATCACGTCGACCATTTCCTCTCCTCCCGCCTCTTGCCAATAGGCGACGACAGATTCGCGCGAAATTTCTATCGCCATTACCGAGTTCAACAATAACGCCAAATTGGCCTTATCTTGGTCACTTAACGGCAGTATTTGGTTAGACCACCAGCCAGCAGTAACTTCTTGATATTTCCACACATCGTAGGTAAGCAAGAGCACTTTATCGGTCATCTGCTCCAAGGGTTTGGCGCGATAATGCGCATAACCACACACTTTATGCGCTTCCTTTGATTTATCCCACTTGTCTGGCAGCCCGATTGATGTAAGCTGCACAATAAGATTATGCTGTCTTGCAAGCATCCTTAGTGCCATCCGACGTCGCTCTTGCTTCGGAGGCATGATCCACAACGCGGAACCCATAAGGGATAGTGTAATAAGCACAACAATTAGCGCAGTCATTAAGCGTCTCTTTATATTTTTGGACTAAAATTAATTATACCGTTGAATTTGGAGGTTTTTATGTTGTACAAACGAGTTTTACTTGCAGTCGATCTCACTGATGAAAGCATCAAGGTGGCCAACAAAGCCGCGTCCCTATGTTCTTCACTAGGAGCAGAGTTGATCATCGTACACGTCATAGAGTCATTAAACTACGCCTATGGCGGTGACGTACCCATTGACATAACCGACATTCAAAAACAGCTACAAGACACCGCTAAAGAGCGCATGTCCATGCTACAAGAGCAACTTGACATCACAGTGGCTGAAACATGCGTCACACAAGGTGGTATTGAAAGTGAAATTCACCGCATTGCGGAAGAAAAACACGTAGACCTTATCACTGTCGGTAGCCACGGACGACATGGCCTCGCATTGCTTCTTGGTTCCACTGCCAATGGCGTTCTGCATGGCGCGCCTTGCGACGTGCTGGCAGTACGAGTGCAAAAAGAGCAATAAAAAAAAGGCGATACCTGATATGTGCAGGTATCGCCTTTTATTCTACTAACGTTAGCGTCGAGTCCAGGAAGTCCCTTCTCGGCTGTCCAGCAACTCAATACCTTGATCCGCTAATTCATCACGAATTTCATCACTGCGCGCAAAGTTTTTATCTTTACGAGCTTGAGTACGCTCATCAATCAAGGCTTGAATGCCCGCTTCGTCCAATCCTTCAGAAACCGTACTGTTCTGTAAGAAGTACTCTGGATCTTGCTTAAGCAAACCAAGCAAATCGGCCAATGCCAACAACTCTGCCGCCAACAATTCCGCCTGAGCAACATTGTCCGTTTTCGCTTTATTCAGCTCACGAACCAATTCAAACAACACAGACACAGCAACCGCCGTATTAAAGTCGTCCTTCATCGCCGTTTCAAAGCGCTCAGTAAATTCCGTAGGAACATACTCAGCAGAGGCCGCTTGACCTCGCAATGCGGTGTAAAGGCGCTCTAATGCAACTTTTGCCTCATTGAGGCTTTGATCAGAATAATCAATCGCGCTTCGATATTGGCTAGACACCATCAAATAACGAACCACTTCAGGGTTGTACTTTGCCAACACATCGCGCACGGTAAAGAAGTTACCCAGCGATTTTGACATTTTCTCATTGTTAACACGAACCGCGCCACAATGTACCCAGTAATTAACGTAATCCTTGCCCGTTGCCGCTTCAGACTGAGCAATTTCGTTCTCATGATGCGGAAACTTAAGATCGGGGCCGCCACCATGAATATCAAAATGACTGCCTAGGCAATTTGTCGACATGGCAGAACACTCGATGTGCCAACCTGGACGACCTATCCCCCAAGGAGATGGCCAAGACACTTCGCCTTCTTTCGCTTGCTTCCACAAAACGAAATCGGCCGGATGCTCTTTTGCCACTTCAACATCGATGCGCGCCCCCGCCAACATGTCTTCAAGCTTACGATTATTTAGCTTGCCATACTCTTTGAAGGCTTCAGTGCGGTAATACACATCCCCTGACGCCCCATGGTAGGCAAACCCTTTATCAATAAGCACTTGAATCATGTCGATGATTTCTTGCATGAACTCTGTGGCTTTCGGCTCGCGGTCTGGCATTTTGTTGCCAAGACGCAATTCGTCTTCACGCTGCGCCGCAATCATTCGCTCAGTCAGCGCCTGAGTCGATTCGTTGTTTTCTTCTGCGCGTTTGATGATTTTATCATCCACATCCGTGATATTGCGCACATAGTTCAACTCATAACCGAGGTGACGAATAAAACGAGAAATCACATCAAAGGAAATCATCGCTCGAGCGTGACCAATATGGCAATAGTCGTAGACAGTGTTACCACAGACATACATGCCGACTTTGCCTTCTTCAATTGGCTTGAAAATTTCTTTCTTCCCACTTAGGGTGTTGTAAATCTTCAACATCTCAATTATTTCCCTTTTGCTTCAATTTTTGCCCAAGAATCGCGCAGCGTAACAGTACGGTTGAACACAATGCCGTCTTCTTTTAGGTCACGACAGAAGTAACCTTCGCGTTCAAATTGGAAGCCTTGGCCTTTTTCAGACGCCAACAACGACGGCTCCACTTTGGCGTTCGTTAACACCGTCAAAGAATCTTCATTAATGAAATCTAAGAAGGTTTTATCTTCGTAGTTCGCATCAGGCGCATCGTTATTAAACAATCGATCGTACAAGTTAACCCTTGCATCAACCGCGTGTTTCGCGCTCACCCAATGGATCACCCCTTTTGGCTTATAGCCTTCAGGGTTTACGCCCAAGGTGTTTTCGTCGTAGCGACAAAGAAGCTCAACCACCTCACCCGCGTCATTTTTAATGGCTTGGTCACAGGTAATCACATAACCGCCACGCAGACGAACGGCACCATCAAGCGTCAAACGCTTCCATTTACGTGGTGGCTCTTCGGCAAAGTCAGCCGCGTCAATGTAAAGTGTCTTACTAAAAGGTACTTCACGCTGTCCCGCGTCTTCATTTTTCGGGTGATTGTTCACCGTGAAGATTTCTTCTTTGTCTTCTGGGTAGTTGGTTAGCGTCACCTTGATCGGGTTTAACACCGCCATGGCGCGGTTTGCATTCGCATCCAAGTCTTCACGGATAGCGTGCTCTAACATTCCCACATCGACAATACCGTCAGAGCGAGTCACACCAATTCGCTCACAGAAATTACGAATGGACTGTGCTGTGTAACCGCGACGACGCAAACCTGAAATGGTTGGCATACGAGGATCGTCCCAGCCAAATACATGCTTTTCGTCGACCAACTGTTTCAGCTTACGCTTACTGGTCACCGTGTAGTTTAGGTTTAAACGCGCAAACTCAATTTGTTGCGGATGCGCAGTGCCTAATGTGTCCAATACCCAGTCGTACAATGGACGGTGGTCTTGAAACTCTAAGGTACAAATAGAGTGCGTAATGTTTTCCAATGCATCAGACAAACAATGGGTAAAGTCGTACATAGGGTAGACACACCACTGATCACCCGTTTGATGGTGATGAACATGACGCACGCGGTAGATAATAGGATCGCGCAGGTTCATATTTGGGCTGGCCATATCGATCTTAGCGCGCAACACCACTTCGCCATCTTTGTACTTGCCGTTTTTCATATCAGCAAACAAAGCAAGGTTCTCTTCTACAGAGCGATCGCGATAAGGGCTGTTTTTGCCTGGCTCTTTTAATGTGCCACGGTACTCACGCATTTGTTCGCCATTTAGCTCACAAACATACGCTTTGCCCATTTCAATAAGCTGAACGGCAAAGTCATAAAGCGCCTGAAAATAATCAGACGCAAACTTTGGCTCATCTTTCCACTCAAACCCTAGCCATTCCACATCGCGTTTAATGGACTCAATGTACTCAACACTTTCCTTCTCAGGATTGGTGTCGTCAAAACGAAGATTACACTGACCATTGTAGCGCTGCGCTATACCGAAATTTAGGCAAATAGATTTTGCATGGCCAATATGTAGATAGCCATTCGGTTCAGGTGGAAAGCGCGTCATAACAACGCCATTGTGTTTACCTGATTCGTTATCTTTATCAATGATTTGGGTAATGAAATTACCTGGTTTTGACGTTTCTGACATGGTTGATGTAAGTCCCGATAAATTTTCTTATAACAGTATTGTTACTTTGACGAGCAAGTATATCCGATTTCGCTTTCATAGTGATATTAGAGAGCATAAAAATCCTCTATGAAAAAGCATATTTCGCTGCAAAAAACACCACAACACCAACCACAATCGTAAGCAGTTGCTGCTGTCTCCATAAACCGACGAAAAATGCGGCCAAAGCGCCTAATAACCAAGGGTTTTCAAATGAGACATTCATTCTATGCTCAGAAACAAAGATCATAGGCGTAATAATGGACGTCAACACCGCCACTGGCACAAACTTTAAAGCACGATCAAGGAACGCCGGCATGGACACCTTGTGAGCGCGCGCAAAAAGCATAAAGCGCACACCAAATGTCACCACAAACATCCCCGCAATGACCAACACCGAATCCATCAATGTCATGACTCACCCCCAGAGGTTCCAGGCAAAGATGGCTTGTTTTTGTTGAGGGCAGCGTCGCTAAAATAGCCGACCGACACAGCGATCACCGCCGACACAAGCAACCCCAAATTGTTAGGCAAATCCACCAGCAACACAGAAGCGATCCCCGCACTCACCATAGCAAACCAAAAAGGCGCGGCTTTTAAATAAGGCGTAATAATACTAATAAAGGTCGCCACCATAGCGAACTCAAGCCCCCATTCGCTCATCCCGGGGATCAACTCTCCCGAGACAACACCCAAAATCGTGGTGACATTCCACATCACATAAAACGATAAAAATGACCCTAAATACGCCTTATGGCCTGTTTTTTCATCAACGATCCCCATGCCGTAAAGTGGGCGCACTGCCGCGTAGGTCTCATCGATCAAGCCAAACCCCATAATAATGCGCAGCCTCATCGGCAAATGCTTCACATATTTCACCATGTCAGCGGCGTACAGAAGGTGTCTTAAATTGACAATAAAGGTAGTTGACACAATGACCCACAAAGGCGCATGAATAGAGATCAAACCAATGGCTACAAACTGAGCAGACCCAGCAAACACTATAGAGGACATGGCAATCGCAAACCAAGGACTCAAACCATAACTAGAGGCCAATGAGCCAAACAACAATCCAAACGGAATACCACCGATAATCATGGGGACCGATGCAACGGCACCGCGTCGCATTTCCTTTAATGTGCTCATGCCTTTCCTTTTTTGCTCGTTATACACGTTAGCTTTGCTGCACTGCAGGCGATGAATGCAGCAACCGCCTGCGCATAAAAGTAAAACTGGCGATACTCTTATGCGCTTTCATTCTTAGATGTGGCGCTCAAACTATCGGCTTTCCTCTTCAAAATCAATCTCTATCATCCTAGTTAAGCCACTTCCCCATCTGCTATAATCCGCCGCATTATTCAGCCCAACGACCTACATTAAGGAACACAAGATGCCAGAAAAAGCCGTTGTGGTGTATTCAGGGGGAATGGATTCATTCACCGTTCTGAACACCGCCATCAAACAAGGATTGGACGTGTACGCCTTGTCCTTTAATTACGGACAAAAACACAGTAAGGAACTTATTGTTGCTGCTGAGGCATGCAAGCAATTAAACATTCCTCATAAAGTCGTCGACATCACCGCGATCAATAGCCTGATGGCAGGTTCCTCACTGACCGGTGACAGCGAGATTCCCGAAGGCGATTACGAAAGCGAGAGCATGAAATCCACCGTGGTACCGAATCGCAACATGGTTCTATTGTCTATGGCGATTGCGTATGCCGTGTCATTAGAAGCGGGGAAAGTTTACTATGGCGCCCACTCAGGCGATCACCACATTTACCCTGACTGTCGACCAGAATTTGTCGACGCCATGAACGCGGTATCTAAGGTTGCGAACTACCAATCTGTTGAAATCGTTACGCCATTTTTGAACAACTCAAAAGGCGAGATTTTAAAAGCGGGGTTGGCGATGAATCTCGATTACGGCAAAACGTGGACTTGTTACAACGGCCGTGAAAAATCATGCGGTAAATGCGGCGCGTGCAACGAAAGATTAGAAGCCTTTGCTGAGCAAGGTCAAACCGACCCACTCGCTTACGAAGCATAGATTTACCAAGCACAAACATTCATTCAATTTAGTCTTTATTGGCTTCTGTTCCACAGATCCCCAATGGACAACTAAAGCGATCACCCTTACCTCGAACTGTTTTTCGAGATGTAATAGGCGCAACACATGTATTCAATAAAAGAAGCTTTCTACTCTTTACAGGGAGAAGGTGCCCACGCAGGCCGTCCAGCTTTATTCTGCCGCTTCACTGGCTGCAACTTATGGTCAGGCCAAGAAAAAACACGAGCAACGTCTGATTGCCAATTTTGCGACACCGACTTTATCGGCACCGATGGCCAACATGGTGGCAAGTTCACCACGGCACACGAATTATGCAAACACATAGACGCATTGTGGCCAGCGGGACAACATCATAAATACGTGGTATTTACCGGCGGCGAGCCAGCCTTGCAGCTAGACGACGCGCTAATAGAAGAAATGAAAGCCCACGGTTACACCATCGCCATAGAAACCAATGGCACTCTGCCACTGCCTCATGGTATCGACTGGATTTGTGTCAGCCCTAAAACCACAAAGCCTCTCAAGGTCACTCAAGGCAATGAGCTTAAGTTGGTGTTCCCCCAAGACCACCTTGCCCCTTCTTTATTTGAGGCATTGGCGTTTGATCATTTTTACCTACAACCCATGGATCAAAGCTATCTCAGCGAGTCACAAATCCCCTTGGTTAACACCCAAGAAGCCACACTAAATTTTTGTTTATCACATCCACAGTGGCGTCTTAGCTTACAAACACATAAAATGCTCAACATCGACTAGGCGTACTTACGCCATCTTTTAGCCATTCATAACTTTTAAGGAATATAAAATGATCATCCTACACACTAACTACGGTGATGTTCACGTCGAGCTTAACTACGAAAAAGCCCCTAAAACAGCGAAAAACTTTGAAGAATACGTTACTTCAGGTTTTTATGACGGCGTTATTTTTCACCGTGTGATCAATGGTTTCATGGTTCAAGGCGGTGGTTTTGAGCCAGGCATGACACAAAAAGAAACACGCACTCAAATCGAAAACGAAGCAGATAACGGCTTGAAGAACGAAGTAGGCACACTGGCCATGGCTCGTACTATGGACCCACATTCCGCGTCTGCTCAATTCTTCATTAACGTTGCCGACAACGCCTTCCTTAACCACCGCAGCAAAACACCAGACGGCTGGGGCTACGCGGTATTTGGTAAAGTAACCGCAGGCATGGACGTGGTAAACAAAATCAAAGAAGTGAAAACCACCACAAAAGCAGGCCACCAAGACGTTCCTGCTGACGACGTGATTATCGAAAGCGCTGAATTGGTTAAAAACGAAGACTAATGATTCGTTATTTAATCTCGGATTTGCATCTTAGTGACAAACGCCCGGACTTGATCCGGGCGTTTGTTCAAATGATGGGTGAGCTAACAAACAAGCACCCGGACAAAGACGCTGAGCTGTATATCATTGGCGACTTTTATGAAGCCTGGATTGGGGACGATTACCAGCCTGATTGGAACCAACCTATCGAAGCCTGCCTTCGTCAGCTGTCTGATGCTGGCATCGCACTCTTTTTCATCCACGGCAATCGAGACTTTTTGATTGGTAACGAGTGGTGCCAGCGAGTGGGCGCAACCTTGCTGACTGAGCAAACGCTTATTCACTCTCCAACTCACCCAATCCTACTCACTCATGGCGATGAATATTGTCAGGAAGACACTGAGTATCAAACGTTTCGCACCATGGTAAGAACGCCAGAATGGCAGCAACAAATACTCTCAATGCCCCTTGAAAAAAGAATGGCATTGGCAGCACAGTTGCGCAATGACAGCAAAAGCATGTCGGCGGAAAAGTCTCAATACATCATGGATGTGACACCAAGCAGCGTACAAGAATCTCTGACTAGGAATCACACCAACGTCGTCATTCATGGTCACACTCACAGACCGGCGTTTCATATTAATGAGCATTACGCTCGCTGCGTACTGGGAGATTGGGACGATCAAATCTGGCTTGCTTACCTTGATGACACACAAGTTTGTCAATTGAGCTGCGAGGTAGACACCTTCTTAACCAAGGGGTTGAATGGGTTACAACCTGCCCATCACCTTACGCTTTAAGACATGCCAGCCACAAAAAAACCATTACATACACATGCAATGGTTTTTTTAATAGCGAAACCCGTAAAGCGTCATTCTAAGTGAATGCTACAGGTGCAATAACTCTTTTACCCATCCGGTATCAGCACTGTGCCGCGAACGACTGAACTCTAAACGCCGCTCATGAAGCATGGCCACCGCGCGAAAAAAAGCATTGTTCACCATCACAGGGCTCAACTCAATGCCATAATTACGCCACCAATAAAGCTGCGCTTTACTGGTCAGTAATTGATACAAAACATCCAGCTCAGCGGATCCCTGATAAGCACTGTCTAGATCGATAACATGTTCATGTTTCGCTATTTGTAACGCCAGCCAGTAAGTAACGTCTGGCAACTTATCGTTCATCTGCGCACCCATGTCGACCCCCTCCATTGTTGAGTTGATACTAATGATATTAGCAGCTAATCAAGAAGTTACCTTACAAAAACGTAACCTGCTCGTTTTATTTCGTAAGCAAACGAACTAGGCCTCTAAACGAGGTGGGCCACTGTGCATGCGAAAATCCGTATCTGGCTCAAGAATAAGCTTTTCCTCTAAGTCACGGAAAAACGCAATGCGCTCATCGATTGGCTCGCCGGCGTATTCTGTTGCCAGCGCAAGGTAATCTTCAAAGTGTCTGGCTTCGGATTTTAGCAATGAGATGTAAAATTTAGACAACTCCTCATCCAGATGGGGAGCAAGAGCAGCAAAACGCTCACACGATCTCGCCTCAACAAACGCCCCTACAATCATGGTATCAACCAGACGCGCTGGCTCATGGGTACGAATGTGTTTACGCAAGCCATCTGCATAGCGTGATGCCGTCAGATGATCATAAGCCACGCCGCGCTTGCGCATAATTTTATGAACTTGCTCAAAGTGAAGCAGCTCTTCACGGGCTAAACGGGACATTTTATGAAGCAAATTATCACGATCCACATAACGATACATCAAACTCATCGCCGTTGACGCGGCCTTTTTTTCACAATGGGCATGGTCATTTAACAGCAAAGTTTGATTCTCAATCGCCCAGTTCACCCATGCTTCAGGCGACTGGCAGGGAAGAAAATCAACAAGCTCTGGATACGCTGATAACATTACTCTACCTTTTCATCTTAAAAAACGAGATTATACTCTCTATTAAGCACTTAGGCAGCAACGTCTTGATTTGGATATCAAATTCGTAATGAATGAATTCTACGACATTAATAAATTAAAAATAGGCCAGCACGTTGGCGTTGAGTTAGACCCTTACGTGCTGAACTACCCCGCTTCCCAGCACAAATCCGCCTGGGTGGCCGACCATGGAGGCAGATCGTTTGTCGTACGCTTTTACGAACCTGGACGAGGAAAAGTAGAAGACTTCCTACAAAATTCACGCAAATACGCTGGCATTAAACACCAGGCCATCACGCCGAATTACCCACCCTTCTACTCTAAATTATGGGTGTTTTCTTGTTCTGCTGTGTGTGGCGGTGAAAATCTCTATAGCTTTTTAGGCAAATACCCAGATGGCGCGCCGCTTAATGTGGTCGTCAGTTTATTTGATAACATTGCCAAAGCGCTGGATCAGATTCATCAAAAAGGCCTATTTCACGGTCACCTTGACTTAAGCGCGATTCATGTTGTGAACGGCCTTGGCATTATGACTGGCTTGGGCGCCCACCATTGGATGGACAGGATCACAGACAAAGAGCTAGACCCTAGACTCTTTCCCCCTGAATACCAACGCAAAGCACAAAAAAGAACCCCAGCATCAGATCGCTTTAACTTTATGCGCATTCTTATGGCGGCGCTGCTTGGTGAATCCATTTTAGACAAGGACCTTCCTGGGGCGTTACCCAGCACTCACCCTTATTTGAGCGATGCCACCTGGAAGAAGCTTCAAAAATGGAGCAGAAAACACGATCGATATAGACCAAAGTCCTTACAAGAAGTCATGCGAACACTGCGTGCCAATCTTTATAAACCAGAACAACCTAAAGCCAAAGCAAGCCCTAAGCGACTTTCTTCGCACCCAAGGCGCACTCTTTATATCGCGCTTGGCCTGGTGGTCGCAGGCTCAGCAATTGCTGCTGTCTCATTATGGCCAGAAAACACCCCTAAACCAGCCGTCGCTCTCGCAGTGAAAAAAACTCCTAAGCAGATTGAAAAAGAACACTTTGAAGCGCTCCCTCAAGTTCTTGAAGAACCCTTGGCTTCAGGCGGAAAAGCCCCGAAAGTAGAGAAAATTGCCCCTGCAAAATTTCAAATGGGCGACCTACACAATCTAGGCGACGACAATGAGAAACCGGTTCATGAGGTCGACATTCCCCACGGCTTCTATATCAGTAAATACGAAGTCACCTTCGATCAATACGACCGTTTTGCCAAAGCAACGGGGCGAAAACTGCCGGCCGATAATGGCTGGGGACGACAAAAACGCCCTGTTATTAACGTCAGCTGGTACGACGCCAAAGCCTATACCGCTTGGCTATCTGAGCAAACCAACCAAGAGTATCGACTACCGACGGAAGTAGAATGGGAATATTCCGCACGGGGCAATGGCAACAGCGCTTTTTGGTATGGCAACTCTGTTAAACCAGGTTACAGTGTTTGTGACAGTTGCGGCAGCCAATGGGATGGGGTGTCAAGCGCACCGGTTGGCAGTCAGGCCAGCAATCCATTAGGCTTGTATGACATGCACGGCAACGTAGCAGAGTGGGTTGAAGACTGTTATCACGATTCTTACAAGGGCGCGCCAAGTAAAAATCAGATATGGTTATCAGACCAATGCAGCAGTCGAGTGATACGCGGCGGGTCTTGGTTTGACATTCCAAGAGTAGGACGAAGCTCTACTCGTTATCGCGCTGAACCGAACCTAAAGGCCAGCAACTGGGGCTTTAGAGTGGTTCGCATCATTCAGCCAGCAGCAAAGTCACCACAATAGAGGGCAAGAAAACACACCAAACGCAAGCAAAGGCAGCAAGCGGAGAAGGCGATTCTAAATCAGAATAATTCCGCTAAATGTCCCCTATTCTAAATTGTTATGGGGTTAATTGAGTCTTTCGCCCGTTTTTTATATAAAATAATTCAATAATAAAGCAGTGATTATCGTTTGGCTTAACGTTGAACACTCATTAAGGGTGGTTAAGCCTCCGCTTCAACACATCAACACACAGGGTTGATGTCGAAAACTAAGGGGAACTATTGTGTTAGAAGCATACCGTAAACATGTTGAGGAACGTGCAGAACAGAGCATACCTCCTACACCACTTAATGCAGAACAAGTTTCTGCCTTGGTTGAACTTCTTAAAAACCCACCAGCAGGTGAAGAAGAGTTTATTCTTGACCTTCTAAAAAATCGCATCCCAGCGGGTGTTGATGAAGCCGCTTACGTTAAAGCAGGCTTTCTTGCTGCCATCACCCAAGGCGAAGCAGCATCACCACTAATCACCAAAGAATTGGCAACTGAACTGCTTGGCACCATGCTTGGTGGTTACAACATTCAGCCATTGATCGCTTGCCTAGACATTGAAGAGCTTGCTCCTATTGCAGCCAAAGCACTGTCTCATACACTGCTTATTTTCGACGCCTTCCATGACGTTGAAGAAAAATCCAAAGCAGGTAACCCATTCGCGAAACAAATCATCCAATCTTGGGCGGATGGCGAATGGTTCACAGCGAAAAACAAATTGGCTGAAAAAATCTCCCTTACTGTCTTTAAAGTAACGGGCGAAACAAACACCGACGATCTATCTCCTGCGCCAGACGCATGGTCTCGTCCTGATATCCCATTACATGCCAACGCAATGCTTAAAATGGCTCGTGATGGCATCACACCAGATCTAGATGGCGAAATCGGACCAATCAGCAAAATCATCTCCCTAAAAGAAAAAGGCTTTCCTTTAGCGTACGTGGGTGATGTTGTTGGTACGGGTTCAAGCCGTAAATCAGCGACGAACTCTGTGCTATGGCACATGGGCGATGACATTCCGTTCATCCCTAACAAACGCGCTGGCGGTATCTGTATTGGTAATAAAATTGCCCCTATCTTCTTCAACACAATGGAAGACGCTGGTGCACTGCCAATCGAAATGGACGTTGATAAAATGGAAATGGGCGATGTAATCGACATTTTCCCATACGAAGGCGTTGTTAAAAAACACGGCACAGAAGAAGTCATCAGTACTTTCTCTCTAAAAACTCAAGTACTTCTAGACGAAGTACGTGCTGGCGGTCGTATTCCTTTGATCATCGGTCGTGGTTTAACAGCGAAAGCTCGTGAATCTCTAGGCCTTGGCGCAACAGACTTATTCACCGTTCCTGGTGCGATTGCTGAATCCACTAAAGGCTTCACACTGGCTCAGAAAATGGTTGGTAAGGCATGTGGTCTTCCAGGCATTCGCCCGAACACTTACTGTGAACCAAAAATGACAACCGTTGGTTCTCAAGACACTACGGGTCCAATGACACGTGACGAACTAAAAGACTTGGCTTGCCTTGGCTTTACGTCCGATCTAGTAATGCAATCTTTCTGTCACACAGCGGCTTACCCTAAACCAGTTGACGTAACGACTCACCACACTCTTCCTGATTTCATCATGAACCGTGGCGGTGTTTCTCTTCGCCCAGGTGACGGCATCATCCACTCTTGGTTGAACCGTATGCTACTACCTGACACGGTAGGTACTGGTGGTGACTCTCACACTCGTTTCCCTCTAGGTATCTCTTTCCCTGCGGGTTCTGGTTTGGTTGCATTCGCAGCAGCAACAGGTGTCATGCCTCTTGATATGCCTGAGTCTGTTTTGGTTCGCTTTAAAGGTAAAATGCAACCAGGTATCACACTACGTGACCTTGTTCATGCAATCCCTTACCAAGCAATCAAAGAAGGTCACTTGACGGTTGAGAAAAAAGGTAAGAAAAACGTTTTCTCTGGTCGCATCCTAGAAATCGAAGGTCTTGAACACTTAACCGCTGAGCAAGCGTTCGAATTATCCGACGCTTCTGCAGAACGTTCTGCTGCGGGTTGTACCATCAACTTGTCTGAAGAGTCTGTAGCTGAATACCTAAAATCCAACATCGTTATGCTACGTTGGATGATTTCTGAAGGTTACGGTGACCCTCGTACACTTGAGCGCCGCGCTAACGCAATGGAAGAGTGGTTAGCAAACCCTAGTCTAATGCGCGCTGATGCAGACGCTGAATACCACACAATCATTGAGATCGACCTTGAAACAATCAAAGAACCTGTTCTTTGTGCGCCAAACGATCCAGATGATGCACGTCTACTTTCTGATGTTCAAGGCGAGCACATCGATGAAGTCTTCATCGGTTCTTGTATGACAAACATCGGTCACTTCCGTGCTGCTGGTAAATTACTAGACGCAGCTGGCAAAGTGGTTCCTACCCGCCTTTGGGTTGCGCCACCAACCAAAATGGACGCTGAGCAACTAACCGCAGAAGGCTACTACAGCATCTTCGGTAAAGCTGGCGCTCGTATGGAAATGCCTGGTTGTTCTCTATGTATGGGTAACCAAGCACGCGTTGCTGAGAAGTCTACCGTTGTTTCCACTTCAACTCGTAACTTCCCGAACCGTCTAGGTAATGGCGCTAACGTATTCTTGGCCTCTGCTGAACTTGCTGCTGTTGCGGCATTGCTTGGCAAACTACCTACACCTGCTGAGTACCTTGAGTACGCAAACAAGATCAACAGCATGTCTTCTGAAGTTTACAAATACCTAAACTTCGACAAGATGGGTGAGTACGTTAAGAAAGCCAATACTGTTATTGCCACTGACGCAACGGCATAATCTTTGCCCCAGCGACTGATGCACTAACCGTAGCATAGTAAAAAGGCCTCATTTATATGAGGCCTTTTTTATTTGCGTCGCTCAATCTTAGAGCGGGTTACCCATGACAACAATCTCCACAGCAACACCCTCCACACCAAGAACAAGCCAGCGTCCATTAAGCCAATGCCTCTTCAAGCTTGCTCCTTATTAAGCGAGCACCTTATAAACCAGTACATTCATCTGCCCACGTTAAAAAACGCAGGCACAAAAAAGCCCCGCAACTGCGAGGCTACTCTTTATTTTCACTCCCTAAGGGTGATTACCTATAGAACTTCACGCTCTACCAGTTCGTTGAATTCGGCTTGCTCTTCTCGCTCTACACTACTCTCTACGTCTTGAGCATTAATCTGATGCTGACGGCCGGTGTGTTTTGCCTTATGTTTAACGAGTTGTTTTTCCAATTTACCTACCAACAAATCCACAGCTGGTTTCAATTGTTTGTCTGTTTTAACGGTAGCGAATAGATCATGACCAGGAATATGAACACTGGCTTCAACAATTAATTCATGAATCTCATGTTTCTCTGTATTTAGAATCACCTTAATACTGGTGATTTGATCGTTCAGACGAGTCAGACGATCCATTCTTTCTTTAACTAGCTCTTGTACTTCTTCACCAGACTGAACGTGATGACCACTAATATTCAATGTATACATAGAGAATTTCCTTTCGTTTTTGGAAAATTATTTTATAAACGTATTTTCTATTCCCTCCTCGTTTTGAACATACTAATAACCTATGGACTAATCGATCTAATTTCAATCCTTAAAATGTAAATACTTTCATAAGTTTGTTAAAAATCACCTAAATCATCCGAAAAACCCAATAATCGTTTAAAAAACAAACAAGTATAAACATCTAAACAATTTATAAAGGCACCTATTTGATCAAATAAAACACAGTCACACTCTTACTTTAGTCTAGGGAAGACATAAATAAAGGCTCTTTTTTCTTAGCCGCCAACGATCACCACCCTACATTGGGGTAAATTCAGACAACCAACCCGGTCAGCGATGACTCCCACCACCGTCAGATCGCTCAGGCGACACCCTAGGTCATGCCTGATCCAACCCTAACGGATGGCACACCACGACCAGAAAACGCCCTCACAAACGCTCAAGACGCTTACTAAAAAGAAAGAAGCAGAACCAAGAAGCAAGAACCCACTCAACCCCAAAAACAGTCACGAGGATACGAGAGTGCAACCCAAAAGGTCTCATCCCATAAAGTTCGCGCCACTTACTAGTCATTTAGCAGCCAGAAAAATCACTGTGAAAAATAGCAGACAAAAAAAACGCCCCCCTTAGGCAGCGTTTTATCATCAAACACCCTTTCTAGAGCAATTAAGCCTCAAGAAGAATGCGTAGCATGCGGCGTAGTGGTTCAGCAGCACCCCACAAAAGTTGATCGCCAACTGAGAACGCACTGATGTACTCAGGCCCCATGTTCAGTTTACGGATACGACCTACCGGCACATTCAAGGTGCCAGTCGCTACCGTCGGCGTCAATCCAGCCATGGTCGCTTCTTTGTCATTTGGCACAACATTTACCCAATCGTTATGCTCAGCCAACAAACCTTCGATGTCCGCGACTGGAATGTCTTTATTTAGTTTGATAGTGAAGGCTTGGCTATGGCAACGCATCGCGCCGATACGCACACACAAACCATCAACAGGAATAATAGACCCAGTATTACCAAGGATTTTATTCGTTTCCGCTTGAGCCTTCCATTCTTCACGGCTTTGACCATTATCAAGCTGAGAATCAATGTAAGGAATCAATGACCCAGCCAAAGGCACGCCAAACTGATCCACTGGCATAGTGTTGGAGCGCATTTGCTCAGCCACTTTACGATCGATGTCTAAAATAGCACTAGCAGGATCCGCCAATTCAGACGCAACAGAACTGTGCAACAAGCCCATTTGATTGATCAACTCACGCATATGACGCGCACCGCCGCCAGAAGCCGCTTGGTACGTCATGGAAGTCATCCACTCAATGTGACCTTTTTCAAACAATCCACCCAATGCCAACAGCATCAAGCTAACGGTACAGTTACCGCCCACAAAGGTCTTCACGCCATCTTTCAAGCCTTGCTTGATGACATTTTGGTTCACTGGGTCCAACACGATAATCGCGTCTTTATCCATGCGCAAAGAAGACGCCGCATCGATCCAGTACCCCTTCCAACCGGCATTACGCAACTGAGGGTAAATAGCCTTGGTATAATCCCCGCCTTGGCAGGTAATTATAATGTCCATCTTCTTCAGCGCTTCAATATCATTCGCGTCTTGAAGCAATGGAATGTCTTTACCAATTTCTGGCCCTTTTTGCCCCGTTTGAGAGGTGGTGAAAAAAATCGGATCAATGTGATCAAAATCTTTTTCTTCTCGCATACGTTGCATCAACACGGAACCAACCATTCCGCGCCAGCCGACTAAACCTACAGTGTGTTTTGACATGGTTATCTCTACCTTTTTTTTGTGGGGTCGCTCATACCAAGAGCAATATCCCGAGTTAACGCCTACTCATTATGGTTAGGCTTTAAGTACTGCTTCTAATGCAGTCAATACCGCGTCGCCCATGGCTTGCGTAGTGACTGTTTCACAATCTTGAGAAGCGATATCAGCGGTTCTTAACCCTTGATCAAGAACACGACTAACAGCGGCTTCAATCGCATCTGCGGCTTCTTTAGCATCTAAAGAATAACGCAACATCATTGCCACGGATAAAATCGTCGCAAGAGGATTGGCAATGCCTTGTCCTGCAATATCTGGAGCAGAACCATGACAAGGCTCATACATACCACGACCTTCAGCGTTCAAAGAAGCCGACGGAAGCATACCAATGGAGCCTGTTAGCATTGCCGCTGCGTCAGATAGAATATCACCAAACATGTTGCCAGTAACCATTACATCAAACTGTTTTGGTGCACGAACCAGTTGCATTGCAGCATTATCCACTAGCATGTGCGTCAATTCGACATCAGGATACTCTTTCGCAACTTCTTCCATGACTTCTTTCCAAAGCACTGTCACTTCAAGCACATTGGATTTATCGATAGAACACACGCGTTTGCCACGTTGACGAGCGGCTTCAAACGCTGAGCGAGCAATACGGCGAATTTCCGATTCACTGTAAACATAAGTATTGAAACCTTGGCGCTCACCATTTTCTAGCGTACGAATACCACGAGGCTGCCCGAAGTAAATACCGCCCGTTAACTCACGAACAATAAGGATGTCTAAACCCGCCACAATTTCCGGCTTCAAACTAGACGCATCCGCCAATTGTGGGTAAAGGATCGCAGGACGCAAGTTAGCAAAAAGCGCCAAGTTAGAGCGCAAGCCCAACAAGCCTTTCTCTGGGCGAACAGACATGTCTAGGCCGTCCCATTTTGGACCACCAACAGCACCCAGCAAAATCGCATCCGCGGCTTTGGCTTTCGTCAATGTCGCTTCAGGCAAAGGTGAACCTGTCTCGTCGTATGCAGAACCACCCACTAAAGCACTCTCGTGAGTGATGCCCAAATTAAATTGAGTGTTTACCAAATCAAGAACACGCACCGCCTGGGCTACGATTTCAGGACCAATACCGTCACCTGGCAATACCAATACATTTTTAGACATTACTTAATCCTTCATTCTTTTTACAGTAACGCCACAGGCTAGATAACACTAAACTCTGTGGCGTAAATTGATGTCGATAACGCTTGCCGATAAATACTCGGCGCATAAATACTATTGTTCGCGAGACAAAAACAGCCAAGGCGCTGCCGCCATGCGTTTCTCTTCAAAACGATGGATGCTGTCTTCTTGCTGAAGCGTCAGGCCGATATCGTCCAAACCATTCAATAAGCAATGCTTACGGAAGGTATCAACCAAAAACTCAAACACCTCACCCGATGGCGATGTTACCGTTTGAGCCTCAAGATCAACAACCACTTCAGCGCCTTCTTTTGCAGCCACTTCAGCAAAAAGTTGATCCACTTCTTCTGGCGCCAAGACAATTGGCAACAAGCCATTTTTAAAACAGTTATTGTAAAAAATATCCGCAAAACTTGGCGCGATCACAGAACGAAAACCGTAATCGTCTAATGCCCAAGGCGCGTGTTCTCGGCTCGATCCACAACCAAAGTTTTGGCGTGCTAACAACACACTTGCCCCTTGGTAACGAGGCATATTCAACACAAAATCTTCACGAACAGGGCGACCAGTGCATTCTTGGTCAGGCTGACCTTCGTCTTCATAGCGAAGTTCATCAAATAAATTTTTGCCAAAACCAGTACGCTTGATGGATTTCAAGAACTGCTTTGGAATGATCATGTCAGTGTCAACGTTGGCCAAATCCAAAGGCGCGGCTAACCCTGTGTGTTTCGTAAAAGGACGCATATACATTCTCCTTCTCTTCTAGAGAGAAATCCTAGTGTTTAACAAACTCGCTTACATCAACAAAGTGACCGGCAATTGCCGCCGCCGCTGCCATTGCAGGGCTCACCAAGTGAGTACGTCCGCCAAAACCTTGACGTCCTTCGAAGTTACGGTTTGAGGTAGACGCACAATGTTCACCTGCGCCTAATTTATCCGCGTTCATTGCCAAACACATAGAACAACCTGGCTCACGCCATTCCAAGCCAGCGGCTTCAAAAATAGTATGTAAGCCTTCTTTTTCTGCTTGCGCTTTTACCAAGCCAGAACCCGGTACTACGATCGCCTGCTTCAAGCTAGACGCTACTTTACGACCTTTCACTACGTCTGCTGCAATGCGTAGATCTTCAATTCGCGAGTTCGTACAAGAGCCAATAAAAACACGATCCAGAGTCACATCAGCCAAGGTCGTTTTGCCTTCAAGCCCCATGTATTTCCAAGCACGAGCGTAGCCTTCTTTTTTCACAGGGTCCGTTTGATCTTCCGCGCGAGGAATCGGTTCATCAATCGCAATCACCATCTCAGGCGAGGTTCCCCAAGTGACTTGTGGTTTGATGTCTTCTGACTTTAATACCACTACTTCATCAAACTGAGCGTCTTTATCGGACACCAAGTCACGCCAAGCTTCTACCGCCATGTCCCAATGCGCGCCTTTTGGTGCGTAAGGACGGCCTTTAACGTAGTCGATCGTTGTGTCATCCACGGCGATCAAGCCCACTCGTGCACCCGCTTCAATCGCCATATTACAGACGGTCATACGACCTTCCATCGACAAAGACTGAATGCCCGTGCCGCCAAACTCAATGGCATAACCGGTGCCGCCAGCGGTACCAATTGCTCCGATGATGGCCAACACTACGTCTTTTGCGGATACCCAAGGTGACAATTCACCATCGACTCGCACCAACATATTGCGGCTTTTCTTTTGTACCAAACACTGAGTGGCCAATACATGCTCAACCTCAGAAGTACCAATACCGTGAGCTAACGCACCAAAAGCACCGTGCGTTGAGGTGTGAGAATCCCCACACACTACCGTCATTCCAGGAAGCGTTGCACCTTGCTCTGGCCCAACAACGTGCACGATTCCTTGGCGAATGTCTTTCATATTGAATTCGGTGATACCAAATTCATTGCAGTTATCATCCAAAGTCGTTACTTGGATTTTAGACACTGGGTCTTCAATGCCATTCACGCCGTCAACACGTTCTTTTTGCGTTGTCGGTACGTTATGGTCTGGTGTAGCAAGGCTTGACGACACTCGCCAAGGCTTGCGACCAGCTAGTCTTAGGCCTTCAAACGCTTGTGGTGAAGTAACTTCGTGAAGCAATTGCAAATCGATATAAATCAATGCACTACCATCATCGCGTTGCTGAACAAGGTGGCTGTCCCACAACTTGTCGTAAAGGGTTTTACCTGACATAGCTTCTCTCCTAAATAACCTATTGCGCTATCCTAAAACTTTCGCTTAAATTACTCAAATTCATATTTTTCATGTTTTGGATAATTTTTTGGAATGATGGACATTGCAGAACTACTCACCTTTATAAAAGTGGCTGAAACGAAATCATTTTCAGAAGCGGCATTGCGCCTTTTTGTCACACAACCTGCGATTAGCAAACGGATAGCGGCGTTAGAAAGCACCCTTGGGGTTAAACTGTTTGATCGTATTGGCCGACAAATTATCTTAACCGAAGCCGGCACTCGCCTATTGCCTAAAGCCAAAAAAATCGCCGACGATTTGAAAGACATCCAGCACAGCATGACGCTGCAAATGGACGACGTAAGTGGTGAATTGAGATTGGCCACCAGCCACCATATTGGGCTAAGACGATTGCCAACCATTTTGAAGAAATTTCAGGTACGCTACCCACAAGCAAAGCTCGACATTGACTTTACGCAATCTGAAGAAGCGTATCAGCAGGTATTAAGGGGGGAGGTGGAAATTGGCATTATTACCTTGTCGAATAAAGACGACCATTTAATGGAGTCCATTCCAATTTGGTCTGACCCATTAACGTGCGTCGTCAGCCGCGACCATCCTTTAGCAAAAGTGAAGAACCTAGATTTGGCCGAGCTCGCAAACCACCCTTGCGTATTGCCCAATGAAAACACCTTCACGCGACAAATTGCCGAGCAAGTCTTTGGTAAGCAAGGCCTTAAACCGCAAGTCAGAATGAACACCAACCACCTAGAAACCTTAGCCATGCTGGTTAGCATCGGCTGGGGCTGGTCATTACTGCCTTCTACCTTAGTAGACGACAAGCTAATTGTGCTCAACCACCCTGACCTGAACGTGGAAAGACGGCTGGGGATCATCCATCACAAACAAAGAACATTAAGCCGCGCTGCACTGGCGTTTATTGAGTTACTGCAAACCGAAAGCCTCAACGTAGATGCTGACTCCCCCACAGAATAACCAACGCCAGCACACTGATGCTTGCGGCTATCGTAAAGACCCAAGCATCCCCTACCCATTCCCATAAATAGCCAGCCCCAACCATACCAAGCCCGCCACCAAGACCAATCGCAAACGCACTGTACATGGCTTGGCCTTGGCTGGCATAACGTTCAGGGAAAAGTCGTCGTACACGTTCAATAGACACCATATGAAACAACGCAAAAGTAATGCAATGAAGCATTTGCGTCAGTACCAGAACCCAAAGAATCTCAGCAAACCACCCCACCAAAAACCAACGAATCGCACCACACACAAAACACAACAGCATGATGTGAAATAAATGAAACTTCCTCACCAGGTTGCCACCAAACAAAAACAGCACAATCTCCATGATGACGCCCAAAGCAATCAACAAACCAATTTGCTGTCCGGTGTAACCCACACTTTCTAGGTGAACCGCAAAAAACACATTAAAAGGCGCGTGAGACATAAAAGACAAAAACGCCAACACAAAAAACAAAATAGATTCTTTCGCCCGCAATAAAGACACAAAAGACGCACTTTCTTTTTGCGGGCTGACGTCATACGCCTGTTCTTTAATAAAAAAGGTGGTGAGTAAGGTCAGCAGCAAATAACTGCACATAACCGGAATGACAATAGAGGGGCCAAAATGCCCGATCAAAAAACCCGTACTGGCGACCGCGATAACGTAACCAATAGAACCGCCGACCCGCAATCGCGTATAAGGCACATTTAAATTGCGAATACTGCGCACCGCCAATGCGTCTGTCATCGGAATCAAAGCGGAATAAAATAACGCCATGGCACACGTTAATAGCCACAACGACTCAAATTGATTGCTCCAATTAAAAGGAATAAGACAAAGAAAACAACCCAATACCGCCAGTTGCAGTACTTTTTTAGGCAGGCCGACTTTGGCCGTCAACCACCCCCAAAAATGTGGAACCAAGATGCCAGACAATGTAAATGTCGACATTAATCGGCCTATTTCTGAGGCACTGAGCCCAATCGACTTATAGTAAATCGAAATATAGGGCATCATGACGCCAATAAGACAACAAAAAAAGAAGTAGAAACCAAACAATGGCCACGCAATTGAGCGGGCGTTAGCAGCGAACATAATCATTCCAGTGAACCGCTTACTCTGCTCTAGCAAGGCAACAGAAAAAGCGTATTAAAAAAGACCATAGAATTATTCGGTTTAGGCACTGGTCGTGCATAAAACCTTGCATCAAAGTAAGAATGTACCATCATATTATTTAGCTAGCTTTACTTTAAATGAGGTCAATATGAAAAACAATTTGGATTGGTGGCGCGGCGCCGTCATTTATCAAGTGTATCCTCGTAGTTTTTATGATGCCAATAATGATGGCATTGGGGATTTGCCTGGGGTTACCGAAAAAATGGGCTACATCGCCTCTCTGGGAGTCGACGCTATTTGGCTGTCGCCCTTCTTCACCTCTCCAATGAAAGACTTTGGCTACGACGTTTCGAATTATTGCGATGTTGATCCTATTTTTGGCACCCTCGCGGATTTTGACTCTCTTATTGGTGCCGCTCATCAACACGGTTTGAAAGTCATTATCGACCAAGTCCTTAATCATACGTCTGACAAACACCCTTGGTTTGAAGAGTCCCGTCAAAGCCACGATAACGACAAATCAGATTGGTATATTTGGGCAGACGCCAAACCCGATGGCACAGTGCCGAACAATTGGCTGTCGGTCTTTGGTGGTCCAGCGTGGCAATGGGACAGTCGCCGTAAGCAATACTATTTGCACAACTTCTTAGACAGTCAGCCCGATCTCAACTTCCACAACCCAGACGTTGTTAGCACGTTATTAGATACCGTCGATTTTTGGCTACAGCGTGGCGTCGATGGCTTCCGTCTTGATACCTCAAACTACTTTTTCCATGATGTTGAGCTTAAAGACAACCCAGCAAAAGAACACGTTGTAGAAGGCGGTATTGGTGTTCGCCTCGACAACCCCTACGCCTATCAACAACACCTGTATGATAAGTCACAACCTGAAAACATTGCCTTTTTACAACAACTGCGCGCCCTATTGGACAAATACCCCAATACCACGACCGTAGGCGAAGTGGGTTGTGATTTCTCGTTAGAAACCATGGCGCAATACACCCAAGGCAATGACAAGCTTCATATGTGTTATTCCTTTGACCTATTGACTCACGACGCCTCAATGCGTCACATCCGACACACCATGGAAAGCATAGAAGCAGGCCTTGGCGATGGCTGGCCATGCTGGTCAATCGGCAATCACGACGTAGAGCGCGTTGCCACTCGCTGGGGCGGAGATCACAGTTGCGCCAACAAAAGCAAAGCTTTTATGGTGATGCTGCTGTCATTGCGTGGCAGTATTTGCTTGTATCAAGGTGAAGAACTTGGGTTGCCCGAAGCCGAGCTAGAATACGACCAACTGGTTGACCCTTATGGCATTAACTTTTGGCCAGAATTCAAGGGGCGAGACGGCTGTCGAACCCCAATGCCTTGGGAAAACACACAAGATGGTGGCTTTTCTCAATCCACACAGACTTGGCTGCCCATCGACTCTCGCCACTTGCCATTGGCCGTCGCTGAGCAAGAAGGCGACCGCTCTTCGGTGCTGCATGCATATCGTGATTTTTTACACTTGCGCCACGCACACCTTGAGTTGATTCATGGTGATATTGCCTTTTTGTATGATGATGAAACCACCCTCGCCTTCACCCGCACCTATCAAGACGACTCGCTTTATATTGCGATCAATACCTCAGAGCAAACCAAAATCCTTGTCCCTGAACTCTCGCTTAGCCCACTTGTTTTGGCGGAAGCACTGCCTGCAGGTTACCTAAAAAATCAACAGGTCATTTTGCCACCTTTCAGTGTATTGCTAGCACGCGTTATAAAATAAGTCTCAATAGAAGACCAAAAAAGGCCCTAATCTGTGTGATTAGGGCCTTTCTTATTGCTCGCCGTATTTTCTTGAATGGCAATATTGATCTATTCAAGGGTCGGCAAACGATCCTGTCGTGGCCATGCATTAATAATGGCTTTCACCAATGTGGCCAAAGGAATGGCAAAAAATATTCCCCAAAAACCCCAGATGCCGCCAAAAAATAACACGGCAACGATAATCGCCACAGGGTGCAAATTTACCGCTTCAGAGAATAACAAAGGAACCAACACATTACCGTCTAGCCCCTGAACCACCAAATACGCCACCACAAGGTAAATGAAATCACTGCCAGTGCCGTATTGATAAAACGCCACCAATACCACAGGGATAGTCACTGCGGCGGCACCAATATAGGGAATCAGCACAGATAAGCCCACCAATAGCGCTAACAACTCCGCATATCGCAAGCCCATTACCGCAAACACAATATAAGAAACAATGCCGACCACCAGCATCTCAATGACTTTACCACGGATATAATTGGCAATTTGCTCATTCATTTCATGGGCAATATTACGCATCATCATGCGTTCTTGCGGCAACCAGGACGTCAGATACGCCAAAATGCTTTTTTGATCCTTCAGTAAGAAAAACATCACTAAAGGCACCAACACCAAATAAATCATCAAAGAAAAGATCGAGGGTATGCTGGCAATGGAATAAGAAACCAGCCATTGACCAAGGTTCGTAAACTCGGTCGCCAGGGTATTCACCACTTCGTCTACCGCGCTTTGACTTACCAATTCAGAGTGGCCTTGGGCGAAATGCTCAATCCCTCCTTGAATCCCGGTAATCATTCGAGGTAAGTCATTAATGAAACGCACCGCTTGCTGCCAAATAATAGGCACCATGATGCCGATAAAGGCCGCGCAACACGCTAAAAAGGTGAGAAAAACAAACAACACAGACGTGGTGTGACCTATGCCTATTTTTTGCAGACGGTCCACCAAGCCTTGCAGTAGAAACGCAAGCACAACCGCAATCAACACAGGCGCTAAGATCCCACCCCAAAAAGCCAAGACAACCAAAGTGCCAGCAAGCAGCAATAAAAACACCACCACTTCTTCATTTGACAAATAACGTTTTATTAAGGTGTCGACTATCTTAAACATAGAGTCCGTCTTATTTTTTTTGAACAATAAAGGTAAATACGCCGTTTTTCTCTTCTTGATTGAGCAGAGTATGCCCAACAATCGTAAAATAATGCGGAATATCTTTTAGTGACCCAGCGTCTTCGGTCATGACACATAAACAGTCACCCGATGCCATTTTATTCAATGCCATTTTGGTCTTTAGCAACGGCATTGGGCAACGATCTTCTCTTGCATCTAATATTACGTCATACTCGTAACAACTCTTGACAACCATTCGCATCTCCACGATGAGTATATGTGCCATATTATGAGACTATTTTCTAACGTTACAACTAAGTTCAGTATCTTGTTTGTTGTTTTTTCTATTACTTTTTCAAATCCAGCCTACTCAGTCTTACCAGACTTAACGGCCACCAAAGATGAACGTTCATTAGCCAACCCAAGTTACGTGGTTGGACAGCATTGGTTTAGGAAACTAAACGGCAGCGCTTCTGTTATCAATTTCCCCCCTGCCTATGATTATTTAAAAGAGGCATTATCTCATATCCTGCCCCAAACCAGCCTATACAATAAAATGGTTGAAATGACATTACTCAACAGCACGCAAACCAACGCATTCGTCATTCCAGGGAACCATTTATTCATTTATTCAGACATCATGGAAATGATTACGAATGAAGACATGCTCTATGGCTTGCTGGCTCACGAGGTGGCTCACTTAGATTTAAATCATTACGAAAGACAAACGCAGCACTCTAGCGAAGAATTCAACAAAAACTTACTACTGATTGGTGCAGGCTTTGCGGCCGCACTGGCGGGTGCTGACCCCGATGCCAGCGCGGCACTCTGGATCGGCGGTATGGCCAACCAAGCAGATGGTCTCCTCACTTACAGTCGTGCCCAAGAGCAGGAAGCAGATCGCCATGGACGACAGTATTTAGTGGAAGCAGGTTTGAACCCTCAAGGCATGAATGAACTCTTTAACGGATTAGCAAAAGCGTCTATCGGGCGACCAGAGTTAGAGTTTCTCTCAAGCCATCCTTTGCCACAGACTCGAATGGCCGATTCTTTGTCAATGGAGTCCCCTAAAAGCATTCTTGAAAGCACTCATGATGATGACTTTAATTACTTTCGAGCCACACTACTAACCTATCGAGCCACCCTAGCAGACGACCCTTATCAGTATTTGGCTCACTCTGTTCCTGATGCTGGCTCAGACATCGCTAACTTTGCTTTTGCGTTATTGAATTACTTGGATCAATCCCCTAAAAAAGCGCTGACGTATTTAACAAAGCTAAGCACGCACAATCGCTTCACCCAATACTTATTAGTCAGTGCGCTAAAGGCAGACAACCAGGATGACAAGGCGCTAGCACTAACACGTGCACAACTTAATTTAGCGCCGAAAGATATTTTGTTCTCAACCCTGTATGCCGAACTGACGCACAGCAAACCACAAGAGAGAAAAACGCCTTATTTGTATCAACGTAAGCTGATGTGGCAAGCCTATATGAATTATTACCAAGGCATTAACAACATACCAATGGCGCTTAATTACAAGGCGCAATTTGAATTTAGCCAAGGGAAAGACAAACAAGCAGAGCGATTATTAAAACGCGCAGAAAAGGATATCTCGTTACAAGACAAAGAGATACTGAAAAACACTCAAGAATATTTTGATCGAATTAAAGAGGTGGAAAAAAACGCGGACATTAATGATTGATAACGAAGATCACTCAATACAAGCGATATGAGGTGCGTTCATTACCTCTCTAAGTTTTTTTTGGAAATGTACGATTTTGGCTTGCAGCACAGCATGCTCTTCCATTTTTGACGTCAATGCACCAGGTTGAACCGTCGATTCAACATGAACACCCAACTGCTTTAATTGCATAACAAGCTGTTTAAGCTGCGCACGATCCTGAATAAGGCGATCATTATATTGCGCGCTGTTTGATGCATATAAATTAGTACTCAACACTAATGCTAGCATTGGTAATAATAGTTTTTTCATCTGCATTAAAAGCCCCATAATATATGCCGTGAATGACATCAGGAAAGAACCTACATCTCGCTCTTTCCTGACCCCTTACTCTAAACGCTATTATTCAGAACGCTGAGTTTTCAACGCATCTAGTTGATGCTGTAGGCTTCTCACTTGTTTATTCAAGTCAGCGGCTTTCTCAGTAGGAGAAATCGCAGCGTTAGTATCTGCATTCATTTCGACAGCAACGCCTTCACTGCTTAGCTGAGACTCAAGAGAGTTGATTTGCGCTTGTGCTTTAGTGATGTTGCCATAAGTACTGTCACCTGGTGCTGCGACAGCAACAGAAGCAATGGAAGCGGCAGCAAGAACAGTCAGTGCGCTTTTCGTAAAAGTGTTCATATATATCTCCTTTGATACATTCTATTAAGTGATTAATATTCACTGTGTTTCGATGTGGTAAATAATATCATCAAATAAAAAAATAAATAGAGACGAAAGAACGGTGTCACTTTACATTCAACTATTCAAACTAATCTGAAATTTCTATAGAAATGAGCACTTTTTGATCTAGCTTCTTACAATATAAAAAAGTGCACACGAAAAGTAAGAAAATAATAAACAATGTAATTTCTTGCATCATTTATGACACATTTAGAAAGGAGGGTATTTTTACAAAAAATCAAAGGCACATTTAAATTCGCAAGATTTATAAAAACCGCATCAGCAGAATAAATAATAAATCTAAAACAAGTTAAACATGCAGAGCGATGTGAAATAGAGGGGAAGCGAACATAAAAAAGGCTCAATCCTTTTCAAGATCAAACCTTTTTAAAATAAACACTTTTTCTAAACGGCGGTATTAGTTCAGCTGGTTCTGAACAAATTGAATTTTCCCATTCATATGCAAAGGCATATCGTCTCTTAAAGTAAAAGCAGCATTGGTGTCTACGCTGACTTCAATGTTGGAAATTTTTGCTTCTAAAGAGCCAATGTCCGCTTGTGCACGGTGGACACTGCCGTAACCTACATCACCAGTGGATGCCAAAGCGGCGGACGCCATTGCAGAGGCCGCCAAAAAAGCGAATGCGCTTTTAGTAAAAGTAGTCACTTGTCTCTCCTTCGATATTCTTCAATACGGCATATCTGAATGCCTAATTTCTATAAGCGAGATAATACCATCACCAAAAGAAATAAATAGGTCGCGACAGTGGGTTTCTTTTTACATTCAACTATTCACATTAACGTGCAAGATTGTGCAAAATAAGATCAGAAAAGACCGCCGCAGACACACACAAAAAGAAAAAGCAGATTGACCATTTGATAAATAGTGCGCTCTTGCCGCCCATTGAGAATCTATTGAAGCCAACTCACTCTTTCGTACCCATAAAAGAAACGCGCGCGCAAGACAGAAACGCAACATTCATGACCATTTCCCTAGAAATACCGATCTGGGCACATTATTAGGCACATAAGAACGCCTTAACACTGACAAAAATGTCCCTTAGGTACAGGCAAAAAAAAAAGAAAATGAGATCATCTTTTTTAAAAATTTCATCCTTATTTGTCATCGTTATTGCACAATGTAAAAAATAAAACACACCCGCTAAAAACACCCTCTCCTTTTTAGATTTTCTACACAACCCCTGCTTAATAAAACAGCGGCCTGTGCAAACATCGCCATCAGCCAGCCCATCCATAAAGTAATTGTTGGAAATAGTATAGGAATCAAAAAGAGAGTCATTTATGATGTTAAGAAGAACTTTTTTGCTACGCTTACGACAACTTTCATATAAAGTAAAATCATGACGCCAGCTGCTTTAATAGACAATTTAGAACACCTTCCCAACCCATTCACACAGTTCGACAGCATTGCGGCTGAGATGACAGCTGGGACACCGCTACTTAAAAACCCCGACTTTAAGCGAGACTTACAACTCGCCCTTTGCTTTATCTACAGCTACAACGGCTCACAGGCGACGTTTAACGCTTACCGTAGAGAAGTAGAACGCCTTTTACTGTGGTCATGGTACGTTCAATCTTCACCGACTACGCATTTACGTCGCGATCAAATAGAAGAATTTATTCATTTTTGTATCTCCCCTCCTGAAGAGTGGATTGGCACCAAAAACGTCGCTCGCTTTAAATTGCACATGGGAACACGAGTGCCAAACAAGCAATGGAGACCCTTTGTTAGCCACATCAGCAAGCTTGAGTTTAAGAATGGCGAAGTACCGGTAACAAAACAGCACTCCCTCTCTCAAGCAGCGATACGAGCAACCTTTTCCATTTTATCCTCGTACTATGGCTTTCTTATGCAAGAAGAAGCCGTGCAACAAAACCCAGTGGCCTTGATCCGCCAGAAAAGTAAATTCGTCAAAAAAGAAGTGACACGCCGTCAAGTGCGCCGCATTTCGAATTTGCAGTGGGACTATGTGATTGAAACCGCGGAATTGCTCGCAGAAGAAGACCCCAACATGCATGAACGCACCCTGTTCATTATGAACGCGCTCTTGGGCATGTATCTGCGAATTTCTGAGTTGGTGGCCGATGAACGCTCAGCGCCCATCATGGGAGACTTCACCAAGGACACAGACGGTCATTGGTGGTTTAAAGTCCTTTCTAAAGGCAACAAAGAAAGGCTTATTGCCGTCTCCGACGACATGTTAACGGCACTGGTTCGTTACCGTCGCTTTCGAGATTTGCCTGACATGCCGACGATTGCCGAAAACACCCCTCTGATTCCTAAAAACCGCGGACAAGGCCCAATGACCAGCTCACGGCAAGTCAGAAACATTGTTCAGTTCTGCTTCGATCAAGCCTATGAAAGAATGTGTGAAGATGGCATGCGCACAGACGCCGATGACCTTCGCGTTGCAACGGTTCACTGGCTGCGTCACACAGGCATCTCAGAAGATGTAAAAACACGACCGAAGGAACACGTTCGAGAAGATGCGGGGCACGCCAGCATGGCGACAACCGACCGCTACATAGACACAGAGTATCGAGAAAGACACGCCAGTGGCCGCAAGAAAACATTGCGACCACACTAGGCTAATCAGTGAGCGTCCGCCTAGATCATGACCAACGATCTAGGCTTGCACTGTCCTTTTCATTGGCTTCAACCCACTGAGCATGATCACCTTGGGTTTCTTTCTTCCAGAAAGCGGCACGACTCTTTAAATAATCCATAATAAAGTCACACGCTTGAAAGGCTTCAGCACGATGGGATGAACTCACCCCAACAAACACAATTTGATCATTTACCGACAAGCGTCCAACACGATGCACCACGCGAACCTCTTGCAATGCCCAGCGTGACTTAGCGTCATCCACTATGCTTTGCAAATTGTGTTCTGTCATGCCTGGATAATGCTCTAGCTCAAAGGCACAGTCTTCAGGAGCAAGATCTGAAAACTCCCTCACCAAACCCACAAACATGGCGACAGCGCCGGTTTTATTTGCCACCAGGAGTGCTTGATACAGTTCAGCGACGTTAAAATCTTCTTCTTGAACAGAAATCATTTTACCCTCCCGTAACAGGTGGGAAAAAAGCCACTTCTTTTGCGGTGTTTGAAATCATGTCAGTATCACGAGCAAATTCATAATCGACAGACGACTGAATACCGGCAGCCAGCAGCGCGTCGCCATTTTCAAGCTCAGACGCTAACATTTGCTTAAGTGCCTTTACTGACATAGGAAAGTCACCAACCACCTGATACTGACCGATTGCCAACGACTCTTTTAGAGACGCAAAAAAGACCACGGTCAGCTTAGTCATTACTTTTGCTCCAGTCGCCACTTTTACCGCCGTGCTTTTCAAGCAAGCAGATTTCTTTCACTACGATGCCTTTGTCGACCGCTTTACACATGTCGTATAGGGTCAATGCTGTTACACTGGCGCCAGTTAAGGCTTCCATCTCAACGCCGGTTTTGCCACTCAGTGCGCAAGTACACAAGATCTGAATGTCGGTGTCATTCAAAATAGCGATGTCTACACTGACTTTGCTCAACATCAAAGGGTGACACAAAGGAATCAAATCCGAGGTTTTTTTCGCAGCCTGAATACCTGCAATGCGCGCCGTAGCGATCACATCGCCTTTGGGCAACCCTCCCTCCACAATTTTAGTCAGGGTTTCTGGTTTCATGGTGACAATAGCTTGCGCTGTTGCTGTACGTTTAGTGATGTTTTTCTCAGACACATCAACCATATGGGCATTGCCCTGTTGATCTAAATGAGTAAGTGTGTCGTTCATAATTTGTCCAATTTTTAAAGCAAATAGCGATATATCTACTATGGTTTAAGAAACAGGATTGGAATGCAAGAAGATTCATTTCTCAAAAAGAATAATCGGTAAAGGGTTTTGCGATAAGAACCACGTATTTCACAGCATAAGGATCTTTGGGACCCAATTGGATGAAGTTTTTTCTCTTTTTATTTGCGTTGCTTTTTGGCTCGTACGCACAAGCCTATGATGTAGACAAAGTGGTTTTGTCTTCCCTGCCCACTTATGTGCAGAAAGACAAGGATTCACTGCCCTTTATTTTCAACAAAGCCCCCTTTGATAAAGCCAATTACAAGGCGTCGCAACGCTTTTCTGACCATGTCATATGGCACAAAATACACTTCCCTACACCCAATAAAGCCGTCACAGTTGACCTTCAAATGAACAATTATTTGATCGATGACCTAGACTTCTATTTTCTTCAGAATGGCAAACAAACCCAACATTGGCGTCGCGGTGCGAACCAAACCTGGCAAAATCAAGTCGCCTATTACAATGGAATATGGATACAACTCACCCTGCAACCCGAACAAGACAACACCTTGTATATTCGCAAGCAAAGCCGTGGCCCACTATTAACACCATTGCAGCTCCATCAAAATGCAGACACTGCCATCACGAAACTATCAACGACGTTATTTTGGACCATCGCCCTTACCAGCGTCTTGGTTTTGCTTGCGTTTAACTTCATCATCTTTTTGCAGTTTCGTTATGCGGCGTTTGGCTATTATCTGGCTTTTCACTGCTTTATTTTATTGTCGCTGGCGATGATGATGGGCGCGAGTCGTTGGTTTTTCCCTGAATTCGTACATCACTGGTTAATAGAGAGCAAGGTCACACTGTTTGTGCTCGCCGCTTGGAGCTTGTATCGTTTTACGATTGGCTTCTTGCCTACTGCGAGGGTGAAGACGCCTACCCGTAGGCGTTATTGGGTCGACTGCATCTTTTTCGCCTACCTGCTTATAAGCGTGTTTTTTTCAGAAAAAATATCCGCCATTTTGTTCATTATCATGCAGATTTCAATGATCATTTTCTGCCTTCAATATGGTCTAAAATCTTACCGAGAAGGGTTCATTGCGGCGCGCTTTTACCTTTTCGCTATCATAATGGTCAGCATTGGCAGCTCCATCAACTCCATGATGTACTGGAATATCGTCCCCTTTAATGACATCACCAAGGCCGCGCTCCCATTTTGCAACTTCCTGGAGTTACTTGGTTTTGCTATCGCTTTTACCGATAAGGCCAAACAAATAGAGCTCAACACCACATTAAAGATTCAAACGGATGGCAGCACAGGCCTGCCCAATCGCTACTATTATTTTGAAGTGCTGCAAGCTAAACTCGCGTCGATGAGTCACCCCGACATCGCCCTCGTCATGATAGAAATCACCAGCCACTCGCAACTCAGCCAAGCTTACGGCCCCAATCAGGCCGAACAAGCCACATCAACCTTGATACAAAATTTGGATAACAGCCTAGCCGAGATGGACTCTGTGCTGTCTTTGTCACTGCCAAATAACACCACAAGAAAGCTGGTTCGCATCTCCACCAACAAGGTGGCGTTTATTTGCGTATCTAAGCAGGAGCTGGGCTATCAGGTTGAGTCCGTTCAACGTTTTTTAGACACCCCTATTTTAATCGGTCATCTGGATTTTCATTACCAATACAACATCGGCAGCGCACTTTATCCATCGCAAAGCAACACACTTGACTCCCTGTATCAAAACGCACTCATCGCCTGCAATCACAGTCGAGTGGACATAGACACCTGGCAACCTTTTAACCAAACACTTAAGCAAAATTACGCCCATCAATTGCACCTACTCACACTCTTAACTCAGGATCTAAAAAATGGCTGCCTGTATTTTGAAATCCAACCTCAAGTAAACTTAGCCACACGGGAGATCACTGGAGGAGAAGTCCTTTTACGATGGAACAACAAACAACTAGGCCAAGTCTCCCCTGGTGAATTTATTCCCTTAGCGGAACAAGCTGGACTGATTTGTAAACTGACGGATTTTGTAATTTTTAAAGTGTTTAAATGGGCTGCCCAGCACCCAAAATTGCTTAAAAATAGAACGCTCTCTTTAAACATCTCCGCACTGGACATGCTCTATGAAGGCTTTGCCGCCCGCGTGATTTCCTTACAGCAATACTATCAACTGCCTGCGTCACAACTGGTCATTGAAATCACCGAAACCAGTATTTTTGAAAACAGTCAGGTGATGTTTGACAACGTCAATCGCTTTCATAAAGCCGGATTCAAACTCTCCATCGACGATTTTGGCGTGGGTTACAGTTCTATGCAAAACCTCATCGCTTTGCAGACTAACGAACTGAAAGTGGATCGTTTTTTTGTCGCCCAAAGTTTGACCGACAAAAGCAGCGCCATTCTTTGCCGAAATATGATTCAGCTCAGCTCAGAAATGGGCATTATCAGCGTCGCCGAAGGCATCGAAAGCGAAGAAGTTGCCTTACAGCTTGAGCAATGGCATTGCTTAATTGGGCAAGGTTATCACCTTTATAGACCGATGCCGTGTGAGGATTACCTTTCCTTATTAGGGTCCTAAATTGCCGCTTTGTCGAAACTTACAAATCATGCATAATGCTATGCGGCCGCCTCTTTTTTGCCTAAACGCTTATTTTCTAGGATAGCATGAGCCTTATAGACGATTATCGACTGTTAGAGATCCCTACCAATGCCAGCGCTCATGAAGCTAAAACCGCTTTTCGTCGCTTGGCAAGACTCTATCATCCTGACAAAAATCCAGGTGTTGATACCACTGAGCTCTTTCAACGACTTCAGGCCGCTTACCAAAATGTACTAGATGCCATCAAACAAGGCACATCAGAAACCCACTGGAAACCTTACGAATTCACTCAAGCGACTCAGACCGCTGACCCTCGCTATCGTAATTACTCATCCACATCAGACAAAGAACAAGCCGCTTTTATCAAAGAGCGACAGCGGGCTTACGAAGAAATGAAGCGCAATAGCGCCCAGCAAGAAAAAACGCGCAATGACGCCATCAAGTCCGCAAGAAATACCTTTAATGAAAAACGTGTAAAAGCCATATACGAAGAAGCCTTCAAAGCTTCCAAGGGCTTTACCTCTCAAGGTTACAAAACATCCGATACTGAAGAACCTCCTCGTTTCACTGAGTTTGATATTCCACCTTATCAAACCTTTGTCGATGAACCAGACGCTCCCAAAGAACACCGAGCCGGCACTCCGATTCGCCTGTACGCTGCCAAAGCCGCGTTTCGAACGGCAACCTATTTAGCGTGTTTTGCCGCTGGCATATACGCCACCTTATATTGGCAAGATTCGCATACAAAAGCCGTTGAACCGCACGCTAGCAGTTATATTTCAGGTCTGTATCCACAATATCGAATTGGCACCAACTACACGCTAGTGACCACCAAACTGTTTGCAGAGCCCGACACCCACACCCAACAATTGATGAGTCTTCCTGCGCTCACCGATATACAAAGCATTAAAGCACAAGGCGATTGGCTTACCGTTCGATATCAAGGTGTTAATGGGTGGGTACAAGCCAAAGACATCGGTTTTGGCAGCGCTCAAAATGCGCTCGAAACCGGCTGTATTGGCCAACCTGGTCTGGCGCCAAGACACGGTCAGTTAATCGGGAACGCAGACGGCCAAAGTCGACTGCGCATTCTCAACCACCTTCAACAAGCCAGCGTGCTCAGCTTCCAGTCTTATGACGGCTTAGCCCCTTTCGCTATTTACCTAAAAGCAGGTCAAGCCTACGCCGCTAACTTCATCCCTAGAGGTCGCTATCGATTGGTGTTAGAGACCGGTTCCCTGTATCATCAGGCCTGTAACCAATTCCTATTCAACGACACCAACCAAGTCGTCTTGAACGATGTAGAGTTTGCCAGCACAGAGCAATCGCTCACGCTAAAAACCAGACGCCAAGACGATCAAACACTGAGTAATTAATTGCCCATGCTGAGTAACATTCGAATTGTTTTAATCAACACGTTTCACCCTGGAAATGTGGGCGCCATTGCCCGTGCCATGAAAAATATGGGACTCACCAATTTGTATTTGGTAGACCCAAACGACTACCCTTCAGAGGAAGCCACCAGCCGTGCCGCCGGTGCTGTCGATTTGTTGGAAAACGCCACTATTGTGAGCACACTAGAAGAAGCCATCAGCGATTGCAGTCTCGTGATTGGCACCAGCGCACGTCATCGCACCTTTCAGTTGCCAATCATGAACGCTCGTGAATGCGCTCAAACGGTCATTCCTGAATCAAAAGAGCACGATGTGGCCATTGTTTTTGGCAGAGAAACCACAGGGCTATTAAACGAAGAAATTGCGCAATGCCATCGTCAAGTTTACATCGATGCCAATGATGAATACCCAGTACTTAACATCTCTCAAGCGGTTCAAATCGTGGCATATGAAATCTGGATGGCCAATCAAGACCAGACCACGTATGACAAGACAGTGGCAGAATACCCACGTAAAAAAGACATGGATTTATTCTACGAACACCTAGAAGATACTCTCTATGGGATCAACTTCATTGTTCGCAACCACCCAGGCAAAGTACTTGATAAACTCCATAGATTCTTCAACCGCTCTCGCCCTGAAAAACAAGAGCTGGGCATCTTACGCGGCGTACTGGCGGCGGTTCAGCGTGAAGCAGGGCTAACAGATGCCAACAACCACCCTGAGAAAAAAGCCAAAAAAACACCCGAGCAAGAGTAGTTCTCGTTAGAAACACTACACTCGCTTTAAACAAAAAAACACAACCTAGGTTGTGTTTTTTATTGCCCTACAAACCTTAGTGACACTGAGTAAAGTCCTCGTAAACTCGCGCAAAACACGGCTCAAAATGACTATAATCGCCCCACATTTGGCACATTCACAGCAAGGAGCAATAAACTGATGAAGACCTTAACCATCGCCACTCTAATCACAGCGAGCGCATTAACTGGCTGCGTTTCTATGAACAACACACTCACAACTGAACAAACACTGCAAAATAAAGCCAGCGCGGCAATTCACGCCAACCCTGACAACATTGTGATCAGCAATAAAAAAGCCGACGGTGAACGAGTACAATTTACCGCGTCCGTGTTAGATAAAACGTATCAATGCCATTACACAGCGACACTGTTAAGCCAAACCGAGACGGTATGCCAGTAAGCGAGTTTTACTTTGCTGTAGTACGAGAGAATATCATTAAGGTAAGAAGCAACACTGAGAAACAGCATTGGATAATCAGCGCCTTTATGGATGACAAGGCGCTTTTTTGAGTCTTTTATTCGGCTCGCGCTAATTGACGGATAACGCTAATAACCACCCCAAAAATCTCTACATTAGGCTCTGTTGTTACTGGCATCGCCGCATAGGCTTTATTTTTAGGGCGAAGCACGACATCAGGCTTTAATTCCAATATTTTCACCGTCATTTCGCCATCAATGTACGTTATCACAACATCGCCGTGACGAGCATTGAGCGACTTATCCGCTACCAATACATCGCCCGCATAAATGCCCGCCTCAACCATGGAATCACCATGCGCTCTGACAAAAAAGGTCGCGGCTGGGTGCTGGATAGAAAGCGTATTCAAATCAAACGCCGGTTGCTTCGCATCCTGATCAGAGGAAGGCAGCACAGTAGACTCTGACTCTTCATAAAGAGGGATTTGAACGCTGTTGGCAGCAATAAAAGAAGCCGATTTGGCAACGCCGAGATAGGAAACTCGCATAAAAACATTCCTGACTGTATATGTATACAGTATAGAGCGGAAGCCCACTATCACCTAACAAAATATAGCGATAAATAGAGGAAATAATCGTATTAGATAATTAAAATAATTATTTTATTTAATATTTAAAATAACACTGGCAAGCTCCACCAGATGTCTACGGAGCCAAGTAAATGGCGGTGGCACTTAGCTTTACCCGACTAAAAGCGCTTGGCGACAAAGTAAATGAAGCACCCTCAGTAAAAGCCGTGCCTGTGCTGATGCGATTGTAAGCCGCATTAAACTCTTTGGTATCCGCCACTATCACGCCATTCGCCCCCAACTTAGCCGCTTTGGCGACCAACACAGCGATGGTATTTTTCAAACGAGCCTGCTGATCAAACCCTTCTTGCACTCTTACCTTTATTTGCGCAATTGCTTCATAGGCAACACTGGGCGGCTGCATCAAAACCTGCACCTCAGACACCGCAACTGGCGTACGCGCTTTACCAAGCATTCGCTCTGAGTCAGCAGCGCAACCCGATAACAAGAGCGCCGCCAAACAACACATCAACGCCTTAATAGGATAACTCATGCCGACACCCCAGCATTTGAAATAACCGACTTGATTGATGCCTTAGCAAGCTCGAATTTTATCGCACTCATAAACGCAAAAAGAGGCAGCCTTATCATCACAGGTCACTTAACGGAACAGCTGCTTTCATTTAAGCGCTTGAGTTTGTCTTGCAACTGCTCTATCTGCTCAGCAATCTCGTGCTGTAGGTCTTCAGGTATCTCTGAAATATCCTGAAGAGAAATACACTCGAGATCCGTGAGTAGTTGTCTAAATTGCTCCATATACTCCTCCATGAACGTATTGTCATAAATCATTCTAATCAGCTTCATTTCTAGAAACTAGATTATCAGTGCGCTTTATCTGTGATCAATACTTTCAAAAGGATGATCTTGATCCCCTAACCACAGAAACCCTCTCTAAAGCAGACATGACACATCTCTAAAGATGAGCCAAAGGGGATCAAACGTTTTTTTGAACACCATACCAACACCCTGTAATCTTCCGGTATCAGCGCCAAGTTCATGATAAAGCTTGAAAAATCCTCAGCCACCAAACCCAACACCGACCAACTCAAACCAGGCCAAGCCAAGCCATTTATGGCATTTCATCTGACAGGGGCTTCATAAGCCCCCCACCCTAAAAACAAACAAGCGCCGTTTTAAGGCCTAGAACCGACACCCCCCCTGACTTGGCGAAGCTTCAATGACTCGTGTAGCCGACACCATAACACTAATGACCTGAATAAACCTTAACGACCAACGCCCAGACTCGCAAGCCCTACACGCGAGATTAACAAACGTCGCTCTCTTCTTATGAAAGCGATATTTTATAGTGAAAGGCTTGTATTTCTTGAGCTAGAGCAACGAGCTAGAGCAACCCGCTGGCGCATGTTGACGGGAAAAAACAGGGGGTGTTGTTACTGAACACACGGTACCTGTAACTGAACTACTTAAAAGGGCAAGACCTCAAATAGGCAAATGGGGCTACTCGGCTATAAGTAATAATTGCGAACATTTTTCTAATTGGGTAGCCAATCAAAATGCCACATCAAAACAAGTTTTTGATGCCATCACAACAGGAACAGCTCTGACTGCAACTTATTTATTAATATCAGAAAAACCTAAATGGAATGTTGGTTTAGGCATTTTAAAATTAGGCTTATGGGCTGGAACACAGCTTGGAAGCGCCACTAAAAAAGAAGATTAAGATCTCACCAAACCTTGGGCAGCTCATCCCACCTGGTCGTGTACCCTGGCGATAGGTGTTCTCGTTTCATTGCCCATTGTGGTGACACACCTTGCGAGGCGAAGAAGACGTTGCCGAGACCGCTGTGGTTGATTTTGTCCACGACGCTCATTAAGGCTTTAGAGTTGATTTTTGGATTGTCTGCTCGAAATAAATCTTGTTGGAAGGCGCCCTGTTCGTAGAAGTCAGCGAGCATTACGCCGCCTTTGGCGTAGCGGAAACCAGCACGATAAATTCGCTTAAACAACTCATTTGCTACTTCTAATAAGTCTCGCGTGTCGTCGGTTGGGTTGGGCAGCCCTGCAGAGAGTGTTTTCGAGTATTGCGGTTCGTTTGGAATAAAAGGGCTGGTACGAACGAACACACTCACCACACGGCAAAGTCGCTTTTCTCCGCGTAGTTTCTCGGCGGCTCTGGTTGTGTATTTGGCGACCGCTTCCCGCAGTTCTCGCTTGTCTGTCACTTTATGACCAAACGACCGACTGCAAATGATTTGCTGCTTTGTTGGCCTGACCAATTCCAAATCCAAACATGACACCCCATTCAACTCTCGAATGGTCCGCTCCAACACCACAGAAAACTCACTTCGGATGGTTTTCGGGTCTGCATTGGCAAGATCTAACGCCGTATGAACGCCTCTGGCTTTTAGTTTTGCCGTGGTACGACGGCCAACGCCCCAAACATCGCTTACTTCAACAAGTGCCAATAAACGCTTTTGTCTTTCTGGGTCCATCAAATCCACCACCGAGCCGGTTGCTGGGTATTTCTTCGCCGCATAATTTGCCAACTTCGCTAACGTTTTGGTGGGGGCAATACCTACTCCTACCGTAATGCCCGCCCATTGATCAACCTTGGCTTTTACTTGCTTACCAAATTCCAGCAAATCCACTACATGATCAACACCGGATAAATCCATAAAAGCTTCATCGATGGAATACACCTCAAGCCGGGGGGCTTCCTCTTCAAGAATCGTCATCACCCGATTCGACATATCCGCATACAACGCATAATTGGACGAGAAGCACACAATGCCGTGCTGTCTTATCTCGTCCTGAACCTGAAACATCGGCACGCCCATCTTAATACCCAGCGCCTTTACCTCTTTGGAACGCGCGACAATACAGCCATCGTTATTCGATAACACCACAACAGGCGTGTGTTTTAAATCTGGTCGGAACAACTTTTCGCAACTCACATAGAAATTATTGCAATCGACCAAGGCAAATGCTGTCTTCATCAACCGCGCTCGTACCTACGGACAACACCCACGACCACACCAAAGATTTCCAACTCAGACTCTTCGGTGATATGAATCGCTTTATAAGCTTTGTTCTTTGGGCGAAGCAGCACATTGGGGTTAAGTTCCAGCATCTTCACTGTCATTTCCCCATGAATGCAGGCGATCACAATGTCCCCATGGCGCGCCGTTAATGATCGATCAACGACCAAGACATCGCCCGAATGAATGCCCGCATCGATCATCGAATCCCCCTGAGCGCGCACGTAAAAGGTCGCCATCGGATGCGCCACACAGAACTCATTTAAGTCTAAGGATTTTTCAACAAAATCCTGAGCAGGCGAAGGAAAGCCCGCCGACACAGACTCCACATAAAGCGGAATCCGCACACTGTTCGCATCAATAAAAGATTGGGACTGAGACACCCCAAGATAAGTCACTCGCATAGCCACACCCAGAATACTGTATATTCATACAGTATAGTTTTAACCATCATGAATGACCAAGTGAAATTTGGTCATGGAGAGATCAAAATAATCTACAGCTCTCTTACTCCTAACTTTCACTTAGTAATTTATATAAAGTCATGAAGAAAACAAACATCTTCCCCTCCTACCACTCTCAATCCAACATTGCGCAGCAATAGCGGAGTTCAAGTGTTCTTTTTCTCTATAGTGCAGGTAGCCATACCACAATCCTGTAATTTTATGACATAATCAGTGTTTAAGGTTCGTGGCGTCACCGAAGTAACGCAACCAGGCAATTGCTGCCATTTTGTTACTCGGCATTGTTCTATTTTCATGCCAACAACCCCCATATTCGATCACGAAAGACTAAATTAATGACAGCAACAGATACCATCAATCATAGCGAAACACCTTTAACATCAAGCACTAAGCTCGATCGACGCTTCTCAGTAGCACCCATGCTAGATTGGACGACAAGTGATTACCGGGTCTTCGCTCGCACGTTAAGCAAAAACACCTTGCTTTATACCGAGATGGTGACAACAGGCGCCTTGCTGTATGGCAACAATCCTGAACGTTTCTTACATTATGACGAATGCGAGCACCCTATTGCCTTGCAGCTTGGTGGCTCTAATCCGGTCGATTTGAGTAAATGCGCAAAATTGGCGGAGCAAGCAGGCTTTGATGAAGTCAACCTAAATGTAGGTTGCCCAAGCGATCGCGTACAAAACAGTATGATTGGCGCTTGTTTGATGGAACACCCAGACAAAGTCAAAGACGCCATGCGCGCGATGCAGGACGCTTGCAGTATTCCTGTGACCATCAAGCATCGTATTGGCATTGACGACCAAGAAGAATACAGTGTTGTTCGAGACTTTGTTGGTGACATAGCTACCACTGGCACCAACACCTTTATTGTGCACGCTCGAAAAGCCATTCTTCAAGGTTTGAGCCCGAAAGAAAACCGCGAAGTACCGCCACTGAAATACGATTACGTACATCAGTTAAAGCGAGACTTTCCAGACCTTGAAATCATTATAAACGGTGGCATTAAGACAATAGCGGAGTGCCAAGAGCAACTCACTCATGTTGACGGTGTTATGGTTGGTCGTGAGGCCTACCACAACCCTTGGATTTTAAGCCAAATAGACGCGCAAATTTTTGGTGGACACCCCTTGGTTGCCAACCGTTTTGAGGCACTCGAAAAATTTGTCTTACACATGGAAGGCAGAATGGCAGAAGGCGCCCGACTGTCTCACCTTACTCGCCATATTTTGGGTATTTTCCAAGGCGAGCCTGGCGGCAAACAATTCCGACGCTATCTTTCAGAAAAAGGTCATAAAATTGACGCTAAGATAGACGTATTATTAGAGGCCATTGAATTGGTCAAAAATCATCAACGTAAAGGATAAGAGCAATGAGCAACAAGTTATCTCAATTAAAAGAGTTCACTACCATTGTGGCTGACACCGGCGATATCACGGCAATCAAAGCGTTCTTGCCAGAAGATGCGACCACAAACCCTTCTTTGATGCTTAAAGCTTCACAAATCCCTGAATACGCTCCTTTCCTAGATCAAGCGGTTGCTTGGGCCAAAGAACAGAGTAACGACAAAGACCAGCAACTGATTGACGCAAGTGACAAACTAGCGGTAATCGTCGGCACTGAAATTCTTAAATACGTTCCAGGCCGCATCTCTACTGAAGTAGACGCACGTTTGTCATACGACACTCAAGGTACGATCGAAAAAGCCCACCGTTTAATCAAGCTTTACGAAGAAGCTGGCGTTTCTCGTGACCGCATCTTGATCAAAGCCGCTTCTACATGGGAAGGCATCAAGGCTGCAGAGCAACTAGAAAAAGATGGCATCAACTGTAACCTAACACTGCTTTTCTCTTTCGCTCAAGCGCAAGCCTGTGCCGAAGCGGGTGTGTTCCTGATCTCTCCATTCGTTGGTCGTATTCTTGATTGGTACAAAAAATCAACAGGCGAAGACTACACAGCAGAAACTGATCCAGGCGTTGTGTCTGTTACTGAAATCTATAACTACTACAAAGAGCACGGTTACAACACTGTGGTAATGGGTGCAAGCTTCCGTAACATCGGTGAAATCGAGCAACTTGCTGGCTGTGACCGCCTAACAATCAGCCCTGCACTGCTTGAAGAACTGAAAAAAGACGAAAGTCCACTAGAGCGCAAACTGATCCCTGCTACTGAGGTGAAACCTGCTCCAGAAGCAATCACAGAACAAGCTTTCCGCTGGGCAATGAACGAAGACGCAATGGCCACTGAGAAACTTGCTGAAGGCATTCGCAACTTTGCCGCTGACCAACGCAAACTAGAAACAACGTTAGTGGCGATGCTGTAATAAGCTAACACGCTTAGCGAACAGATAATCACGATAAAAACGCGGCCTAGGTCGCGTTTTTTATGCCTTCAAAGCAAGCGATTGAGAGAACCCCATTGAGCGATAACATCACCGAATTCGACAAAATGCGCCAAGGACACGCCTTCAATGGCATAGACACCGATTTACGCCTAAGACGTGAAGCCGCGCGCTTGGCGTGCGCCAAATACAACGCCCACCCAAGCAAAGGCAATCTACGCCATATAACACGACTCTTTGCAGCATTTGGCAGCCTAGTCATAGAACCTGGCTTCCAATGCGATTACGGCACGCAAATTCACATCGGTGAGCGCTGCTACATTAACTTTAACTGCGTTTTCTTAGACAGCGCCAGCATCACCATTGGTGACGATGTCTTACTAGGACCTGGCGTGCATCTCTATACGGTGGATCACCCACGGGAAGCCGAAGCCAGAGCCTTAGGCGAATGCCACGCCAAGCCTATTTCCATCGGCAACAAGGTTTGGATTGGCGGCGGAGCAAAAATCCTCCCCGGCATCAGCATTGGCGACAACGCTATTATCGGCGCCAACGCTGTTGTGACGCGAAATGTGGCAAAAGACGAGCGCTATCTTGGCTGATTGATTCGCACTGTCAGTCTTGCAGCGCCCATTTTACCGCCGCATCACAATGCAACTGTGCCGTATCAAAAAGCCGAATACTTGTGTCTTCCTGTTTTACTAATAAAGCGATTTCAGTGCAGCCTAAAATAATGGCTTGAGCACCCTCTGCAACCAAATCGTCGATGATACGAAGATACTCTTGGCGAGCGGCGTCGTTGATTTTCCCTAGACACAGTTCGTTGTAAATCACCTCATGCACAAACTGCCGATCTTGCTTGTTTGGCACCAGTGATTCAATGGCGAACTTCTCTCTAAGGCGATTTTTATAGAAGCCTTCTTCCATGGTAAATCGCGTTGCCAACAAACCAACCTTTGTCACGCCTGAGGCGGCCAAGGCTTCACCAGTGGAGTCTGCGATATGGATAAAAGGAATCGACACACTGTTCGCGACCGCATCGGCTATTTTGTGCATGGTATTGGTCGCAATCAGAAAAAAGTCCGCGCCTGCTCTTTCTAGCGAGATGGCCGCCTGTGACAAAGTCATCGCCATCTGGTCCCACTCATCATTTTGCTGCTGCTCTTTGATGTCTTTAAAATCAACACTGTTAATGATGACTTTAGCCGAATGCCATTGCCCTAACGACTGAGCCACGCCTTGATTCAACGCAGAATAATAGCTTGCGGTTGACTCCCAACTCATCCCACCAATCACACCAATCGTCTTCATACCCGTTCCTTGTTCACCTTATTTAGACGAATCACTGTAACTCAATTCTAGCGGCCGATGCCACACAGCAAAGCACAGAAGACAGCATCAACAAGCATAAAAAAGCATAAAAAAGCCTGCCGAGGATCACTCGTCAGGCTTCGTATTAGGTTCATTTGACTGAATCGAAAAGATTAATCTTGCGTCTTATTCTCGCCGCTCTCAAGTGCGTCGTCCGTCACCGAGTCATCGGTTTTTTGCACCACCTTGGTTCCTGTGCTGTTGGCCTCGAGTTGAGTATCAGCAGGCGCGGCCTTAACACTAGCCTCAACCGCGGGCGCGTCATCGCTTGGATCCCCCCAGCTGTCTGTACCTGTGTCATCGCCCCAACTGTCGGTATTATCATCGTCTCCCCAGCTGTCAGCTCCCGTGTCATCCCCCCAGCTATCGCCGCTGTCAGCGTGCGCTTTTTTCGCCGCTTTAGAGGGTGGATGCCCGTCATACACTTCATTCTCTCGATTTTGCAAATACACATCACGAATGAAACTGTAACGATCGCCAATAATAAGCGATTCAGCAGAAAGGAAGCTGGCGCGTTTTTGCACCACGTACAAAGACCAACGACCGATATTTTGATCCCGATTAAGGTCCAATTCATCCACAGGGTCATAATTGAAGAAGTCGACAGCCGTACCGCCCGCATCACGAACCGTAGAGGGGCCTAAGAAAGGCAACACCAAATAAGGCCCGGAAGAAACGCCCCAATAGCCCAACGTCTGACCGAAATCTTCATCGTATTTGCGTACCCCTAACGAGGAAGCCACGTCAAATAAGCCAAAAATACCGACGGTTGAGTTGATAACAAAGCGCCATGTGGAAGCCACAAAAGCATTCTTCTTACCTTGTAAACCACTGTTGGTCAGGTTCGAGATCTCGCCTATATTAGAGAAGAAATTACTCACGCCTGTTTGCATAAATTCCGGGGTGACATTTTTATAGCCTTTCGCAATCGGCTTCAAAAAATACACATCCAAGGTGTCATTAAAGGAGAACATAGCGCGGTTAAAACCCTCCCATGGATCTGCTGGGTCTGTTACCACACTATCATCGGTCGAATCATCGTCCCATGACCCTTCATCGTCTGCCGCGCCTTTGGCGGTGTTGCTTGCAACATCCTTTGCTTGATGATCCTGTCCATTCACTTTTTCGCTGGGCACTTCCGCTACCGGTGCAGCGACTTCTGACGATTGAGCCCCATCAGGGGACTTACTCGCACAAGCGCTCAAGGTGACACTGAGTAACGCAGCCACTAACCAGGTCGTCGACCTATTCATAAACATTGCCTTCATTAATTATGTTTCCTAAACAAGTTTTTTGACGCCTTGCCATTGTTTGCTCAGTCGTTTGTCTGAGATAGGCTCTAACGTGCCAACAGATTGCGCAAACAGTGAAATTCGATACTCTTCTAGCATCCAGCGGTATTTTATCAGCTCAGGATCATAAAGAGATTTATCATCATGGGCTTTTTTCTGCTTTAAATACGTCTGCCAAAGACCTTCTAATTGGGTTACATAGCTGTTTTCTTTATTTAAATGGTTTTGAAAACGCTCTAAGCGCACTTCAATGCCTTTAAAGTAGCGCGGTAATTGCCCTAACCAGAAGAGCGGCGTACTGCCAATAAAGCCAGGATAAATTAGATTTTCTAATTGGAGTTTAATATCCCCATAAACCCGTGTCCAAGGCAAAGGTATACTGCCTTTCATTTTTTTGGCCACACCCTGATAAGAAGACAATACACGATACAGTTGGTTCGCCATCTCGTTGGCCACCGTCACCAGTTGAGGCTTGTGCGTCACTATGCAGTGTTCAAAGTCTGCTTTACTGCGCGGTAGATCACGGCCATCGAGAAAGACCTTATCTAAAATCGCATTAAGCAAATCATTGAGCAGCACTTCTTTTTGCCCAAGCGGAGAAAAAATCAACATGGACTCTTTCAGGTGCGGTAAATTCTTCTGCAAATAACGAATGTCTTTTTGCAACGCCATTTTTAGCAGCGCAATCACCCCTTTACGATGTGACTCTAAGGCCGTATTTTGGTCATCGAACATCTTCAATGACACAGACTCACCCACCGCCACCAAAGCAGGAAACGCAGTGACTTTAATGCCCGCCTGCTGGATTTCTTGGCGCTCTGGAATGTCTTGATCTGGCCACTGACTTAAATCGTCTTGCTCGTGTTCTTTGGTGCCAAATTTAGCGAAGCTTTCTTCCACCATGTCACTAAACTGGGTTTGAAGCTGAGCAAGGTCTTTGCCTGTGCCCAATACTTTGCCGCGTTCATCCACCACCTCTAACGTCAGAGTCAGATGGGTTTCTAAACGCTCTGGTGTCCATTCATTCAGCGGAATTTCAATCAAGGTTTCGCGCTTAATCTGCAAACTTAACTGCTCAAGTAAGTCCCCTTTCTCTTTGGAGAGATTTGGGTAAACACGATCGACGAACTGAGGAATGGGCACAAAACGACGGCGCAACGCTTTCGGCAAAGCCCGTAACAAAGCTTCACAACGCTCTTTGATAAAGCCTGGAACCGCCCACCCTAAATCCTCAAGACTGAGCTGACGCAACAAGCCAACGGGGACTTTCAGTGTGGCGCCGTCCGTCGCTTTGCCCGGCTCAAAACGGTAATCTATCGGTAACGCCACACCGTTCAAACCATAAGAATCTGGAAACGCCATGTCGTCCACAGTGATGTCTTGATTAATCAAATCATCACGGGTCATCAACAAGGCATCAGGGGATTTTTTAGCAAAGTACTCAAGACTTTTTTGATTACGAACATCTTGCGGAATTCGCTGATGGTAGAAGGCAAAGACCGCCTCGTCGTCGACCAAAATATCACGCTTTCGCAATTTGGCTTCTTGGGTTTCAAGGGTCTCTACTAAGGCTTTATTTTTACGATAGAAAGCCTGCTTGGTACGCATCTGCCCTTCAACCAAACCACTGCGGATCAATATTTCACGCGCCTCTTCAGGCTCAATCAAACCATAATCTACGCGTCGTTTGGCAACAATAATCAACCCATACAGAGAGACTTGTTCCTGAGCCATGACACGACCTTGATTGCGCTCAAAGTGCGGATCAAAATACTGTCTTTTCACAAATGGCTCGGCAAACTCTTCAATCCATTCAGGGTCAATACGCGCCACAACACGCGCATAAAGCTTGCTGGTTTCCACCAACTCAGCCGCCATCACCCATTGCGGTGGCTTTTTAAACAACATGGAGCCTGGGAAAATAGACACTTTACGAGAGCGGCAGCCCAGCATCTCTTTGCTGTCTTCCATTTTGTTCGCAACTTGGGTAAACAAGCCAGCCAACAAGGAACGGTGAATCGCTTCGTAATTACGATTCTCATGGTCGACTTCTTTAAAGCCCAACTGCTTGCAGGCGATCAAGATTTGACGGTGAATATCACGCCATTCTCGCATCCGCATAAAATTCAAAAATTGCTTACGACAATATTGGCGCAACTGGTTTTGTGACAAGGCTTGGCGTTGTTCTTCAAAACGCTCCCACAAATTGAGGAACACCACAAAGTCAGAATCTTCGTCCTTGTCTTGAGCGTGAGCTTGATCTGACTGGGTTTTCTTATCTTGGGGGCGCTCACGCGGATCAGGAACAGACAAGGCACTGACAATCACCGCCACTTCTTTTAACACGGATTGCTTTTCAGCCGCGATCAGAATACGTCCCAATTTAGGGTCGATCGGTAACTTAGCCAACTGACGGCCAATCGGCGTTAGCTGCTCACCTTTTAATGCCCCAAGCTCTGTCAACGCACGATAACCGTCGTTGATCATGCGACGTTCTGGCATTTCTACAAACGGAAACTTCTCAACCGGGCCTAAGCGTAGATTGGCCATCTGCAAAATAACCGACGCTAGGTTAGTACGAAATATTTCCGGATCGGTGAACTCAGAGCGAGCCGCAAAATCGGCCTCATCGTACAAACGAATACAGACCCCTTCCGCCACTCGACCACAACGCCCAGCACGCTGATTGGCACTCGCCTGACTGATTTTCTCTATCGGTAACTGCTGCACTTTAGAGCGCACACTGTAGCGACTCATTCGCGCCAACCCTGGGTCAATCACATAACGAATGCCTGGCACTGTTAACGAGGTTTCAGCCACGTTGGTCGACAGCACAATGCGACGCCCAGAATGAGACTTAAAAATCCGCTGCTGCTCACTGGTGCTGAGGCGCGCATATAAGGGCAAGACTTCGGTATTTCTCAGTTCAGCACGACGAAGAATCTCGGCGGTTTCACGAATTTCTCGCTCTCCTGCCAAAAACACCAAAATGTCGCCTGCACCGCGATAGCCCGATTGCTTTTCTTCTTGAATCAGTAGCTCGACGGCATCCAAGATGCCTTGCTCCATACTTTGATCTTCGTCCAGCGCTTCGGAGTCAGATTTGCTCAACAAAGGCTGATAACGTACTTCAACTGGGTAAGTTCGACCCGATACTTCAATAATGGGTGCGCTGTTAAAGTGCGCAGAAAAACGCTCAACATCAATGGTGGCAGAGGTCACTATGACCTTCAAATCGGGCCTTGCAGCCAACACGCGCTTTAAATAACCCAATAAGAAATCAATGTTTAGGCTACGCTCATGGGCTTCATCGATGATGATGGTGTCGTACTTATACAGCAATTTGTCTTGCTGAATTTCCGCCAACAAAATACCGTCTGTCATCAACTTAATCAGCGTTTCTTCATTGCTCTCATCGCTAAATCGAACCTGAAAACCAACCTGTTCACCAAGCTTAACTTGCATCTCATCACTGATACGATCGGCCACGCTGCGCGCCGCAATACGACGCGGCTGGGTATGACCAATCAGCCCTGCAATACCACGCCCCGCCTCAAGACACATTTTAGGCAGCTGTGTGGTTTTACCCGAGCCGGTTTCCCCCGCGATGATCACGACTTGGTTGTCTTGTATCGCCTTGATAATTTCTTCAGATCGCGCCGCAACAGGCAAGCTTTCATCATAGGTGATCTTGGGTAAGCGACCTAATCGAGCCTGATACAAGGCCGCAGATTTTTCCACCATGACCTCAAGCTCAGAGGCCATGCGATCAAACGGCAAACCGTCTTTCTTACGTTTGGCTAATTGCTCTTGTTTGCGAGCTATAACATGACGGTCTCGCGTCATCACATCGGTAATTGGCATAGTAAGTAAACTAATATCCTAGTCAATTGGTGCTAATAAGAGGTATGTAAAAACTGAGAAAAAGGCGCACCGTTTCTATCTATATAGTTGGAAATTCTAACATTAATCCCTATCAAGGGGTTATAGTGAACGCAATCTGCTGTGCGAGTTTTAACGTGTAGCGCCCCTCAATAGATCAACGAATAAGGAAATGATATGTCTCAGCAAGTATTCGAAGATAACTCTTTGACCATTGGCAATACGCCGCTTGTACGCCTAAACAAAATTGGCAACGGAAATATTTGGGCAAAAGTGGAATCTCGCAACCCTGCTTTCTCAGTAAAATGTCGAATCGGCGCCAACATGGTGTGGGACGCTGAGAAAAAAGGCATCTTAAAAGAAGGCAAATCCATCGTTGAAGCGTCAAGCGGCAACACCGGCATTGCACTGTGTTTTGTTGCGGCGTCTCGCGGCTACCCTATTACCATTACCATGCCATCCAGCATGAGTGTCGAACGCCGCCAAGTCATGAAAGCATTGGGCGCGACCATAGTATTAACGGAACCAGCGAAAGGCATGAAAGGCGCCATTGAGAAGGCACAAGAAATCGCTCAAGACGACAACGTGGTCTTATTGCAACAGTTCGATAATCCTGCCAACCCTGAAATACACGAACAAACCACAGGGCCTGAAATCTGGAAAGACACCAATGGCGAAATCGACATTCTTGTCTCCGGCGTAGGCACTGGCGGCACTATCACTGGCATCAGCCGTTACATCAAAAACACCCAAGAAAAAGCGATTTTGAGCGTTGCTGTAGAGCCAAGCAGCTCGCCTGTTATCACACAAACGCTAAACGGCGAAACACCAACGCCGGCCCCCCATAAAATCCAAGGCATAGGCGCGGGCTTCATTCCTAAGAACTTAGACCTTTCTATGCTGGACCGCGTTGAGCAAGTGACCAACGAAGACGCCATCGCAATGGCGAAGCGCCTCATGCGCGAAGAAGGTATTTTGTGTGGTATTTCTTGTGGTGCGGCCGTGGTTGCAGCAGAAAAGCTAAACCAAATGGCGGAATTCCAAGACAAGAAAATCGTCGTGATTTTACCTGACTCTGGCGAGCGCTATTTATCCACCGCATTATTTGAAGGCGAGTTCAGCGACAACGAACTGGTTCAATAACACAAAGAACAACCGGCTACACAAATAAAAACCAGACTGGCAGCGACCTGCACCAGTCTGGTTTTTTTATTCAAAGAAGGCCTGTCGGCAGAGCTTGAGCAAATGCCCTTATAGATTAGGTTTTTTCTGAAAAACCACTTCCCCACCTTGGAAAGCACACAACTCCCCAGGCACCATTTGCGCCCACTCTTCATCATGGGTGAGAGGTTGTGTCGCGATCACAGTCACCACATCTTTGTCCGTCGTCACTTCTTGAAAGTTCACACTGACATCTTCGTCTGACAAGGTGGCTTTTTTAAAGGGCGCGCGTCTCACGATCCAATGCAACTTAGTCGTACAAAAGCAAAACAGCACAGCGCCATCGGACAGCATCATATTAAAGACGCCTTTTTCCTTCATCTGCAGCGCCAGCTCAGTGATGGCATCCGCCAAAATAGGCAACGCAGGCTCTTGCTCTCCAAAACGCACCGACAACTGCTCTATAATCCAACAAAAAGCACGTTCTGAATCGGTATTACCTAGCGGCTGATGAATGCCAACCGGCAATTTCTCAGACCCTTCAAGCTGACCATTGTGCGCATAGGTCCAGGTTTTGCCCCAGAGAATACGACTAAACGGATGAGTGTTCGGCAGACTCACAGCCCCCACATTGGCTTGACGAATATGACTGATCACAATGTCACATTTTAACGAGGTTTTGCTCATCACTTCGGCCAAATCTGAATCGCTGCTCGGGCGCGGATCGTGCATCGCCCACACATGACCATCGCGATACATCGCCATCCCCCAACCATCTCGATGGGGACCAGTACGACCGCCACGCGCTCGCAACCCTGAAAAACTAAAACAAATGTCCGTCGGGACATTGGCACTCATACCTAATAACTCACACATCGTCTGATTCTTCACTCTGATAACGGCCTTTGGACTTCGAAGACCGAGAAAACACAAACACCAATACAATAAGAACAAAAGCCACCGCCGCAATCAGCGCATAAATAAACCAACTGGCCTGCGTCACCGACTTCATTTCTTGCGAGACTTGCGCCACCACACTTTGACTCGCTTTAGGAACGACCGTCGCAGCAGGCGCCGCGTTTTCATCGAACGAACCGCCTCCCACCACATCAATACTCGGCGGCACCGCCAATGCGGCCACTTGCTGACTGCTGGACAAACTTGAATCGTCGTCTTGCTGAACCTGTGTCGCCGTCAAATCCCCTTTTTGGATCATCACATCGCCATCGCCTTGGCGTTCGATCGTCCAAGTCGGTGTCGTGTATTGCAACGGGCGACCAGCGTCAGTCACGCCCACCAAGGTGGCTTTTACCTTAGCAAAACTGTCTGCGCCAATGGGCACGATTTTTTCCCAGTACCCTTCACTAATAAACGGCATTTGCTCTCGCTGCTGAGCGCCATCTGCATAGGTTAACTGCAGCGTCATACTCGACTGTGAGGCGTCCAGCTTGGCGTTGCTCGCACTGGCGGAAAACGTCACCAGATTCGCCCCATCATTCTTAGCCTGAAAACTCACCGCCGGTTGCACCGTGATGTATTGGCGAATTTCTCGGGCCGCTGATTCGCCTTGAATTACGCTGGTTAATTCATAAAGTCCTGGCTGCACTATGCCATCGATACGACTTTTGAACTCAGCGCCAACTGGAGTCATTTCCCAACTCAATACCGACATTTTACGTCCGCCAGCCACTCGTGTGAGCGTCTGCTTGACCTTAATATTCGATAATTGATCAGGCGTGGTTAGCGCTTGTCCATATTGAAAAAGTGCCACACTCGAATCAATGGCTTCTTGGGTAAACACCAAAGCAGGAATCGTCGTGGCTTTAGCAACCCAATCAGAAACCACGCGCACATGGCTGCGCTCAGGGTTAACATTGTCTAACTGCCAATGCCCCACACTCGGGTTTGTCACGGTGAAGACGGTGTAGTGCGGCGCATCCGATACATACACGCCCGGACGGCTCAATAACGGCATAGTCGCCCCATTAGGCTGTACCAATTTGGGCAATCTACCGGTTTCATGAAGCACTTCAATGGTCATTTCTTTAACACTTGCATCCACATCAAAGCCGCCTTGCGTTAATGGCAACTCTTCTGCCGGAGCCGCCTGACTGAAAATCTGATCAAAGGTGTCTAATAGATCTTCTGGCACAGCCACATCGGTATGGGTGGCGTTGGTTCGATATGACAAATGGTCGAGTAGCGCCTTGTCTGTATAATCCGTTAAAGAAATGGTGTGGAGGTGAATCCCCTTCGCTTCTAACTGTTGCGTGAGGTCTTGCCAGATGCGTTGTCGAGAAGCGTCATTCACCGACTCGTCACGACTGATGTCCACCATGCCATCGGTCACTAAAATCCAATCACGGCGATAACCAGGCGACAAGCCTGCGACATCAGGGGTTTTAAGCAACATAGCAAGAATAGATTCTAAATCTGTTTTGACGTCTTGGGTGGGGTAATTCGTCACATAGCTTGCAAGCTTTGCTTTCGAAGCACTGTTCACTAACGTTTCTGGGAAAAGCACTCTGGGCTGCTCGCCAAACAACCAAACCCCTAATGTGGCTTTATTCTCAGGGGATAAGTCAGCAAGAAGGCGCAAGGCCTCTGAAGTAATATGGTCTGGGTCATTGCTTTGCATGCTGCCAGACGCATCAACGATAATACGAAACTGGGTATCAGCTTGACCCAATGATGACCACAAGGAAAGAAAAACAAAACAAAGTACGGCACTTATCTTTAACTGTTTCACTTGCGATCACCTCTTAAGATTATAAAGGCTGAGTCATGCTGTCCATGCTACATCAGCCGAAGTCATAGGGTTCTGGCATGCCATGCACCCACTTGATGATATGTGTCTCCCAATCTTCTTCTGCGACGCTGTTTTCACTCACCGCATAATGTCGAACACTTAACCCTTGGCGCAGCATTTCTTTATTACTGCCGGTCACCAAGGGGTGCCAATTGGGCAAATCGCCAGTTTCATGCAACACTCGATAACTGCAGGTATCTGGCAACCAATCAAACGCTTCTACTTGGTCCGCCGTTAACGTGATGCAAGAAGCCACCTTATCTTGGCGCGTTTCATACACCTTACACTGGCACGCGCCAATGTTAAGTTGCTCACACGCAAGATTGGTATAAAAGACGTTATCTGTTTCTTCATCTTCTAACTTTTGCAGGCAACACTTTCCACAACCATCACAAATGGACTCCCACTCAGGGGCGCTCAATTGCTTCATCGCGGTGGTTTTCCAAAACGGTTCGTAACGCTTAGCAATCATAATCAGTAAACGGCCTCGGTTGGCGTTTTATAAAGATCTAATAAATACTCATCTTTCGCCGGAGGAAGTTGTAGGTAAAATCCCTTTTCCTGAATGCCTTGAATGACTTTGTCCGTGTCCGCACGAGCCAATTTTTGATCTTTTGTTAACAACATAGTCATGGCACTAACACCGGAACCAAATCGCGTCATTAACGCTTCTGGAATGTCCTTCAAACCCACGCTTTTTTTCACGTACAAGTACATCCCATCATGCTTAGACGAGCGAAAAACTTCGACAATTAAATGCTGTTTCATACTATTCTCAATGCTCTATTTTCTTATTGCTCGGTCGCGTCTTTTTTAAAACGCTCAAGCACGGGCTCAATAATGGTGTCACGACGCCACCCAGTCATCGCTGGATTTTGCCAGTCAATCGTAGAGCCATCGTACAAATGCTGCACCAATGGTTCCAACAATTTACGTTTCAACATAGCTTCTGGCGCTATGTCTAATTCTTGAGCGCGCTCACGAATATAGGCTTTTATCGCCTTTGTCAGCTCCCCTGCCTGCGATGGCAAAGGCGCCGGTAAAGGCAACTGCAATTCGTCTTTCGAAAGTCCTTTCACCAAAGCAACGGTTTTTAAAATTTCATCACCGTACAATCGATGCTGCTTACCCGTGAGCTCTTCTGTTTCTGCAATCGCCTTGTGGTAATCAGGCAATGTTTTTCCCAGCGCCCATAAGGTTCTGTCTTTTAACACCTGACCTTTAGGCACGTTCTCTTTGCGCGCTTGCTCATCACGCCAAATAAACAACAAACGCAACAAGGTCAACCCAGCAGGCGACAAACGCCACGCCGTTTTAATCCCCGCCCAGTTTTGTTCTGGGTCGGCGTTCATTTGATGCTGCCAGGTTAGAGATTCGCAATCTTCTAATGCCCAGCTAAGCATGTTTTTTTCTTCAAGCTTCGCCACTTGCATTGGGTAAAGCTGAGCGAGGTACACCACATCCAATGCCGCGTAACGTTTTTGCGCGTCGGTCAATGGACGCTGTGTCCAATCAGAACGCGTTTCGTCTTTCGCGACTTCGATATTTAAATAGGTTGCCACCAGCTTCACATAGCTTAATGACCACTGCGCACCGGCATACGCTTCGCCGATTTGCGTGTCGTAGAATGGCGTCGGCAACACACCCAATAAACGCTCAAATACATCCAAGTCTTCTGAACAAGCATGAAACACCTTCATCACAGACGGGTTGACTAGCAAGGCACGCAAAGGTTCCCATTGATCAATCGCCAGCGGGTCAATCAACACCGCTTTTTCCCCTTCGCTGATTTGGATCAAACCAGTAATAGGAAAGTACGTTGTACGACGAATAAACTCAGTATCAACCGCGATGACGGGCAATTCAGCCCAGTATTCACACCAACTTGCTAACGAGTCATTGTCCGCTACCCATACAATATTCAGAGCTTGATCTTGGTTTTCCATTCTAGAGTGTTTTCCGACCCTCTAGCGCTAACGCCAGAGTGTTGCCATCTACGTATTCCAGCTCACCACCCATGGGAACACCATGCGCAATACGACTGACGTTGATGTTTTTGGATTTTAATTTCTCAGCGATATAATGACACGTCGCTTCGCCTTCAACCGTTGAGTTTGTTGCAATAATCGCTTCTTCGACTCGATTATGAACCACTAAATTTTCTAAATGATCTAAGCCTAATTCTTCTGGGCCAATACCATCAATCGGGGAAAGGTGACCTAATAGTACAAAATAACGCCCATCAAACGTCCCTGCCGATTCAATGGCAAGCACGTCTGCTGGGGTTTCAACAATGCATAAATGCGTAGGATCACGTTCCGTGTCCGCGCAGATACTGCACTCCGTTTCTTCCGTTAAGGTTCGGCAACTAGAACAGCGGCCGACCTTATCCAACGCTTCACGCAGTGCATTTGCCAGTCTGTCCGCCCCTTTATGCTCTCGCTCCAGAAGATACAGCGCCATCTTCTGTGCTGACTTTGGGCCAACACCAGGAAGGCAACGTAATGACTCGATAAGCTCTTTAATTAAGGGACTAAACAAGCCGAGCTCCTAGAAAGGCATTTTAAAACCAGGTGGTAGAGACATGCCTGCAGTTGCCGCATCCATTTTTTCTTTCTGGCTTACTTCAATATTGCGCACCGCGTCGTTTACCGCCGCAGCAATAAGGTCTTCAAGCATGTCTTTATCGTCTTCAAACAAAGAGTCATCGATAGAAACACGTTTTACATCATGACGACCTGTCATGACGATTTTAACAAGGCCTGCACCAGACTGGCCTTCTACTTCCATATTCGCCACTTCTTCTTGCGCTTTCTGCACGTTTTCCTGCATTTTCTGCGCTTGGCGCATCATGTTGCCCATTCCACCTTTAAACATAACTCTCTCCAATTAAGCTTTAACTTTAACAGTATCATAAACCAGTTGCGCACCCATCGTGCTGGCGAGGGCTTGAACCACTGGGTGTGAATTCAAATGATCGATTGCGACTTGCAGCGCTTCAGCTCGCTTGCTGGCGGCAAATTCTTCCGCAGTAACACCACTGGTGTCTTCAACCGTATCAATAATCAAGGGCACGCTTTGCCCAAAAAAGTCGCTTAGCGCACCTTGAATTTGCTCGTATCGCGTTTGATTTAACATGTGCCCATATTCTAAAGGCACTTCCAGCTTAACCCCCTGCTCAGTGGCAGAAATCAAACTGGAGTTCATCAAAATGTTCTGTACCAAGCCCGTTAACGGCAACCTTGGCGCAACCAACCACCAAAGTTTCATGGTTAGCTCACTAAAATGATGCATCTCTGGCAATGGCATACCTAACGCCGGCTGAGCCACCGTATCGGCTGCTTTTGGCGTATTAACTTCTTCGACTACAGGTTCTGCTTCTACGGCAACAGAATCTGCGCCGAGCGCCTGAACCAGGTCGGCGGCCGGATTGAAGGGGTCAGAAACATCCGCAATGGCACGCTCTTCCGCTTCTTCTTCGTCCTCTTCCTCGTCTTCATCTTCTGCGTACTCTTCCACAGAAGGCGAATACACAGGAGCGACCTTAGCCACAACAGGCTCAACCTCTGCTATTTGAGGTGCCTCATCAACAGAACTTAGTGCTTCAGGTTCTTTATGTGGTGTCACTGGACTGTTTTCAACAGCAACAGGCACTTCAGCAGTGTTTTCTGCGCTCACAGAAGAGGCTTCTAATGGCGGCTCTTCGGCCGCGGCGTCTGCTACTTCAGGCTGAGCCGGTGCTTCTTCCCACGGCGGGCGCTCTGCTTCAGGCAAAAGCTCAGCCTTAGCCGTACTGCCGACCACGTCATTCACAACCGCCTCGGCAATGTCCGACGCCGTGTTTAATGATGCCGACTCCGCTTCTTCTGATGAGGTTACTGACACATCCTCTTGGGGCATCTTTACAGACGACGAATCAGAAGGCGCAGGCTCTACAGGATGGGGCTTTGCAGGATGAGGCGCTAACGCTGGCGTTTCAGGCTGACCGCCCGATGGTGCAACAGGCCGTGGCGGCGCCTCATAAGACACCGTCATCGGCGGTGCAGGACGAAAGGCAATCAGTCGCAACATCAGCATTTCAAAGCCGGAACGCGCCGTATGAGATAAATGCAAATCTCGGCGACCAATCAACAAACTTTGATACATCAACTGAATTTCTTCAGAGCTTACTGTTGCGGCAATCTGCTGAATACGCGCCAAGTCGCCTAGCTGGTCCAGCAATGCCTCCGGCACTTGCTGCTCCACAGCAACACGATGCAAGGTGTCTAATAAACTGCCACAGATGGCGGTAAAGTCTGGCTGATAGTCCGCTAGAGCGTCTATTTTTTGCAATACTTGTGCGGCGTTTTTACTCGCCACACTCTCTAATAGATCCAGAATTTGCGCTTGATTTACCAAGCCCAACATGGCGGTGACGCCCGTCTCAGAAATAGTGCCATTACCAAACGCGATGGCTTGATCCGTCAGACTTAACGCATCACGCATACTGCCATTGGCGGCTTGACCTATTTGCCACAATGCAGGTTGATCATAAGACACCTGCTCGGTTGTCAAGACGGTTTGTAAATAGTCCACCACGCGCTGGGGTGTCATGTTTTTAAGATTGAACTGCAAACAACGAGACAAAATGGTCACCGGCAATTTCTGCGGGTCCGTCGTTGCGAGCAAAAATTTCACGTGTGCTGGAGGCTCTTCCAATGTTTTCAATAATGCGTTGAAAGAGTGCGTCGATAGCATATGAACTTCGTCTATTAGATAGACTTTAAAACGTCCGCGAGTGGGCGCATATTGAACGTTTTCTAGTAATTCTCGGGTATCTTCCACTTTCGTTCGAGAAGCCGCATCGACCTCAATCAAATCGATAAAGCGACCTTCGGCGATTTCGACACAGCTGTCGCAATGCCCACAAGGTTCAGGAGAGATGCCATTGGTTTCGCAGTTTAGGCATTTTGCAAAGATACGGGCGATGGTTGTTTTCCCCACCCCACGCGTACCACTGAACAAATAAGCATGATGCAAACGTTGCTGGCGAAGCGCATTGACCAAGGCTTGTAATACATGGTCTTGCCCTGCCATTTCAAGGAATGTTTGTGGCCGCCATTTGCGTGCTAAAACTTGATAACTCATGATAGATACTGGCTAATAAAAAGCGATTTTTCATTGTACGGCAGTCCGACGCATTTCGGAACCATTCATCGCAAAGGATGGCGCCGAGAAGGACACGAGAAAGCGAAAAAATCGCGATTTAGATCAATAGTTTATATTTCGCTCAGGCTGACTGAGCGAAATTCATAGCGGCTTACGACTGGCTTCTTTGTTCGCGAATCTTACGCTGGCGCTCTTTTTCCAGCGCTTTTTCTAAGCGATGCTTTTCAACCGCCTCCGAAACCTCCGCCCCAATATGCTCTTCGCCGCGAGATCGCGCCAATTGCACCTGACGCTCACGCTCTACAAAACGCTGGCGCTGCTCATCGGTGAATTTATCAAAGCAATGCACACAACTCACGCCTTGCTGATAGCGCTCATCTTGTTTCTCTTCTTCGGTGATCGGCATACGACAAGCATGACATTGATCATAGTCGCCTTTTTCAAGGTCGTGATTAACAGAAACACGATTATCGAAAACAAAGCACTCGCCTTCCCACATGGTTTCTTCTTTTGGCACTTCTTCCAAGTATTTTAAGATACCACCTTCAAGGTGATACACCTCTTCGAAGCCTTGCTCTAACATGTAAGCGGTGGATTTTTCACAACGAATTCCGCCGGTACAAAACATCGCCACTTTTTTCTGTTTCTTCGGGTCCATGTTTTCTTTCACGTACTCAGGAAATTCACGGAAAGTCTCTGTTTTTGGGTTAACTGCGTTCTTAAATGTACCGATCTGCACTTCGTAATCATTACGAGTGTCCACTAAGACCACGTCTGGATCTGAAATCAATGCATTCCATTCGCTTGGTTTTACATAGCTCCCCACCACACGTTTCGGGTCGATTCCTTCTACCCCCATGGTGACGATTTCTTTTTTCAATTTTACCTTAGTTCGATAGAAAGGCATGTCTTCGTCATAAGACTCTTTGCTCACGATATTGTCCAAACCTGGCTGCTGATCCAACCACGCCAACATGGTATCAATGCCTTCTCGAGACCCAGCCACAGTACCGTTGATTCCTTCACTTGCCAGCAACAAGGTTCCGCGAATGCCATTTTCTTCTAAAACAGACTGCAACGGCTCACGCAGGGATTCAAACTGAGGAAGCTCAACAAACTTATAAAGGGCACAAACAACAACTTTAGACACTTTCTATCTCCTATGCGGTCTGGAACGTAAAACCAGAGCAATTAAACAAGGCGCGCATTATAGAGATTTTCTGACAAAATTTCGAGCCTGTGAGGCCGTTAAATCAACTCCATAGTTACTGATCAGGGTCCAGCGTTTTGGCTGTGGTGTTATTAACTCGAAACCAACCGGCAATACTGTGACGCGTGCGCTTTGCCACTTTCACTTCATGATAAAAATCTTCGCTTAAAAACACCGCCAAACGGCCTTTTTTAGGCAAAAAACGCCCCAGTTCACGGTCAACATCATGCTCATCGTATATAACCAACTCGCCACCATCGTCTTCCTGCCAATCCTCGTTTAAGTACAGCACAGTCGAAAGAATGCGATTACTTTGACCTTTAAAAGCGTCCATATGTTTTTCATAAAACGCCCCTTCCTCATAACGCGCAAAGTGAGCTTCAAAATCAAACAGACCCAAGAAAAACTGTCGATTTAACACCACTCTCAGCGCTTCCATTTCATCCAAAAACGTCTTACGTGTTTCGTTAATCGGATCAATCCACTTGATGTAGTCTCGCCGCGCATCCAGCACCACCTGATGGTCCTGCTTTCGACCAACACCGGCCTGCAACATGGAGTCATTTTGAATACCTCGGACCTCTTCCATCAATTTATCGGTAAACGCGTCGGAGAAAAAATCGTCCTGAATACTCCACCCTTTGGTATGCAAATCTTTCAACAATAAAGCAAAGGGTTCGAGGCGACTAAACGCAGGCAGAAGCGCTTCTGGCAAATCATCAGGTAAAGGGTTATTTATCACATCATCAAAGATCATAGAGAGAAAGTTCACGTCCTAAGCGGCATTATTGCCAAGCCGTTTATGATACTGTAGCGTGCGAAACGACACACTAATTTTATCTTTGCATGCAGCGTTCAATAATGACCCAAGCTTTTGTCTTACGCGACTACCAAACTCAAGCCGTCGAGGCGACTCTAAACCACTTTCGCCAAAGCAATGACCCAGCCGTGGTTGTGCTCCCCACAGGCGCAGGCAAAAGTCTGGTCATCGCAGAGCTTAGTCGCCTAGCAAAAGGGCTCGTAATCTGCCTAGCGCATGTCAAAGAACTCGTCGAACAGAATCATGGAAAGTTCTTAGCCACCGGCCACCACGCAGGTTTGTATTCGGCCGGTTTAAATCAAAAAAACAGTGGCGAAAAAACCACCTTCGCCAGCATCCAGTCACTCGCCGCCAACCTAGACGATTTCACACAAGCGGCCAGCTTAATCATCATTGACGAATGCCACCGCATCGATATGACGCCCGGCAGTCAATATCAAAAAACCATCCAACATTTTTTGTCACTCAATCCAAACACCAAAATCCTTGGCCTCACCGCAACGCCTTATCGCCTTGGCAGCGGCTGGATTTACCAACACCATTATTATGGCTTTGCACGCCCTAGCAATGCGTGCTTTTTCAAAAAATGCATTTTTGAATTGCCGCTAAGACACATGGTAAAAAACGGCTACCTTACCCCACCCATACATTATGATGCGGCCGTTGCTCATTATGATTTCAGCCAACTAACAGAAAGCCTAGATGGCGAGCAAGACACGGATGCTATCGCACTCAATGAGCTGATCCATAAACACCCCAGAGTTACCCGCGCAGTGACAGAACAAATCATTCAGCTGAGCGAGCAACGCCAAGGCGTGATGATCTTTGCGTCCACCATTGATCACGCGAAAGAGATCATCTCTTATTTACCCGACTCTGAATCTGCGCTCATTACAGGTCAAACGCACAACAAAGAACGCGATCGGCTCATTCAGACATTTAAAGACAAAAAGCTCAAATACCTGGTCAATGTATCAGTATTAACTACAGGGTTTGACGCCCCGCACGTGGACGTTATTGCCATCCTTCGCCCCACCCAGTCAATCAGTTTGTTTCAACAAATTGTGGGCCGCGGACTGCGCCTAAGCCCAGGCAAAAAAGATTGTTTAGTGCTCGACTACACCAACAATGGTTACGACATTTTTCAACCCGAAGTGGGGGAGAAAAAGCCCACAAAAGATTCTGTTCCCGTACTAGTACATTGCCCTGAATGCGACTTTGCCAATACTTTTTGGGGAAGAAAAGACAGCGAAGGAAACGTTATTGAGCATTTTGGGCGACGCTGCCACGGCCTTATGGAAACACCCCATGGCGAAGAACAATGCGACTACCGTTTTTGCTTCAAGCGTTGCCCACATTGCAACGAAGAAAACGACATTGCGGCACGCCAATGCCAACATTGTACAGAGAAACTGATTGACCCCGATGATCAACTGAGAAATGCGCTGAACCTGAAAAACAACAAGGTTCTTCGTTGCTCCGGCATCACCTTAGCAAGCCAACCAGATGATGACAGCATCAAGGTCACTTACCATGACGAAGACGGCACAACGCTAAGCGAAAGTTTTTATTTCAAACAGAAAAAGTCAAAACAGAAATTTAACCAAGAGTTTGGACGCCGCGTCGCCAACAGCACGCACCCTATTGAGTTTGAGCACGCCAATGACGCGTTAAAATTCGAACCCTATTTGCCGACGCCCGATTTTGTCATTGCCAAAAAACAAAAGCACCACTGGCAAATTACCGAGAGACTATTTGATTACCAAGGACCTTATCGCAAGGCCAACGACCTCACATAAAGTCGCATGCAATCACAATTTAATGGCGACCTTGGTTAATGGCCTTTCTTCAAGGCATTTTTATAAGAAACATCAAAAGGCAAATTGAGCTTACCCAAATGATCGATGGCCGCTCGCCCAAGAACACCACTAGGAATGCCTTTTAACAATACCATGAAGTAATTTGCCGCCATGTTTTCAGCAAAAATCGCCGCGGTATTGTCGTCCACACCCACCTGTTTAAAGCGACCTGCCACCCCTTCTACAATAACGTCCATCTGTTTTGCATGAAAACCACCATGAGCAAGACTGTCAAACAGCACAAGGCGCGCAAACTCGGCGTATTTATCATAAAAAGAAAACAGCACATCGGCCATTTGAAGCAAGTAATCAGAAGGAGATTGGCACGCACTTTGAGCGTCGGCGGCTTCTCTAAGCGCCACGTCCATCTCATCAAAGAAGATGTCTTTTACAAGGGAAAGTTTATCGGGAAAATGAACAAAGAGGGTTCCGACTGCAATGCCAGCCTGCTCACTAAGGAAGCGTGTACTTGTTGCCTCAATGCCTTTGGTTAAAAAGGCATGTTTCGCGACCCGCTTTATGGCAGAACGGGTATTGGCTTTTTGAGTTTGGCGCAGGCTCACAAGACGTCCTCTGTACAAGAAAGGTACATCGAGTTTATCGCGTCCTGATTTTTAAGACGAGCGCTATTTTAGGTAATGCACTCTATCCATAGGTCTGCTATTTAGGTTGGCATTCAGATCCGCCATGTAATGCTCGATACGGCGCGCATTCATACCAAAATCGCCTGACCCTACTCGAGAGCAAGAGCGCATATCAACACGAACCTCACCATCAACCTCGGCAACACGAATAACCACATCGTCTCTAAAACCAAAAATTGGCGTTCTGGCGGTCGCCTCTATGATGCCGACTTCAGGATAAAAAGCATTAAGCTGCCAACCTCTTTCTTTTACCAAGTCCAGCGCTTTTTGATACGTTACATCAATACTTTTTGTCGTTGTAATCGGCTTAACCCCAGGGTAATTGGCCTTTTGAATAGGCCCCCATTTAGGATTGTAACTCAGACCATTCTCATTCGACTTGCGAAGAAAGTTCACATTCAAAAACGCTGGCGGTGTCACAGTGTCCGTGGTGATGTCATTAATATCCGGTAAGTTGCAACGTTCGGCATAAAAAACAATCCACATAAAGCTATAAACGAGAGAGACAATCAATACCAAACCAAAAAAACGCTGGCTAGAGACATTGCATTCTTTACGGCAAGCAAACATAGAAAGCGCCGCGAGCGCTGATAAGATTAATGCGGCAAAAACACTCTGCCTTAGCAGGGAAAAACCAGTCAGAGGTTCAAACAACCCAACCCTAACACCTGCAATAGAAATAAACGCTGCGCACCCAACTAACATTAATAGGATATAAAGCACAGGAGAGATATAACGACTCATAGATTACTCATGCCATATTGATATGACAACCTTAGCCTGCAAAGATGCTCACGAACAGAAGCCCAGAAGCGCTTTAGCTTTGATTCCTTGATATTTGCATAGTTTTAGTCAGAGTTTCAAAAAGACACCGGAAAAATGGTTTTTTCGCCGTTTAAAAGTGGTAAAGAATCACACCTCAGGTATGATACGAGCCCCTAATATAAGCGACAATTTGTTGGACGAAAAACAACCAATGCGAGCTCGCTTCCAAAAACTTGATCTAATTGGTTTTTATGGACCTCAAACACCCACTCCACAGCGTCGATCTGCTGCGCACCAAATGCCGCTCAAGGGCCCAACGACCTTTTATCGCCCGTGGCGCCAATGCTGTGCGTTGCCCTTCTTGCATGATGGCTGAATTTGCTTGTTTCTGCGCCTATCGAGAGCCACGCCAAGCCGCTGTCGATTTCATCTTGCTATTCCATCGCGATGAGATATACAAACCGACCAATAGCGGTCGCCTGATCGCTGACCTCTATCCCGAGAACACGCGCGCTTTTTTATGGGACAGAACGCAGCCAGACGAAGAACTCAGCAAGCTGCTAGAAGCAAAAAAGGAGCAATGCACGTTACTTTTCCCCAATACCGAAACCGCCCAACAGCAAGGCAGAAGCACCAGAACACTGCCACTGCCAATCTCAGAGAATCAACACAATCACACCTTTATTATTCTCGATGGAACTTGGAAACAGGCCAGCAAGATGTTTCACCAAAGCGAATGGCTTAAAGACATCCCTCACTTCGAAATCAACAGTCAGGCGCAGCGCTCATTTTTAGTTCGACATTCAGGCCACGACATGCAATTTGCCACCGCTGAAGTAGTTGCCTTATTGCTCGACAGCCTCGGTCATGAAAAACAAAGCAAACACCTGCTTCACTATTATCAGCGCTTCAATCAACACTGCCTTGCCAGTCGAAAACGCGGCAACACTGATGCCTAAAACAAAGCCGCAGCCATAAAAAAAGACAAACCTTCAAATTCAAGCATCATGGGCTTTACTCTTGAAGTTTTGTCTTTATAGACGAAACGAAATTACCCGCGATTCAGCAAAGAAGCTATACCACTTGAATGAAACTGCACCGCTTGTTTTTTCTTCTTAGCCACCAGCACAGGGCCGTTATCAAGAAACAAAAACGCCTTCCAGGTGCGCTTAAACACAGACCAAGTCATTTCAAAAACCAGTTCATTATGGCAACAGAAGAAAACTAACGTATCCTCTCCCCACGGCGCCACATGGTCGAGCAATAATTCAGGCAACGCCGGATCATCAGACTCCCAAATAGGCTCCCATTTAACCTGAGCCACAGCACTTTTCTTAGCCCAATCATTATCATCAAAGTGGTCTGGGTGAATGTGCGCTTCACTAATATAATCTCGCCACACACTGGCCGCTCGCGCCTCATCCAACAAATGAATTTGCGTCAGATCTTCTGGTTCTACTTTTGGATCTTCTCGCTTAAAAATCCAACTTTTTGAAAAACTCTCTAGTAACTGATATGCCATGATTTCCTACATAACGAAAAAGGTGAAAAAAAATAACCTAATTCATGAAAAACGATCGTTTGTATTGGCAACGTATCGTATCTAATATTGAAAATGTTGTAATAAAACAACATTTTTAAAAATTCACTGTAACACCAAGGAGAACACTATGGACTCTCAAGAACAATATGATGCATTATTAAAACGCTGGGGCCTAGAAGATCGAAGTGCTGAACGCCGTGCCCGTCGTGAAAAGTGGGTTCGCCACGCCAAAGCCGCTGCGACGTATGTTAAGAAAATGCTAGCGCCTACTCGCAAAGCCGTTTCACACACTCCAGCAACGCATTAATAGATAGAAGCAATCACACAACTCTTGCCTATGCCTTGCGTTATCGAGACCTAGTATAGCGCAATTGAACTTTTGAAAGGGGAGAAAAACAATAAATCCCTCCCTTCCGTTCCCCCCTCTAAATTCGTTATTATCGTGACTCACTCATAACGAAGTACTTTCTCTATGTCTTACTCTTACAAAGCAATACTCTTCGATTGCGATGGTGTCATTGTCGACACAGAAAATATTTCTAACGAGATCATGCGCTCCATGCTGCAGCAACAAGGCTTGCACATTGACGATAAATTACTACACGAGCGTTTTACCGGCTTTACCAACAAAGAAAACCTAAAAACCGCAGAAGCTTTATTAGGCAAAGCCTTACCCGAGAGCTTTGACGCAGATTATCGAACGCTATTTCACGCCACGATAGACGAACATTTAGAACCGATCAAAGGGGTGCGCGAGCTGCTTAGCAAGATCACAGTCCCTATTGCGATGGCAACGAATGCACGCCGTAAAGAAATGAACTTTAAGCTTAACAAGATTCAGCTCGAAGAAAGGTTTTCGGTTCGTTTTTGCGTAGAAGATGTGGCCAACGGGAAACCAGCACCAGACCTTTATCTCAAAGCGGCTGCCGCATTAAATATCGCCCCAGAAGACTGCTTAGTGATTGAAGACTCGGTTGCAGGGATTACTGCAGGCAAAGCCGCCGGCATGCGGGTACTCGCCTTTAGCGAAACACTCGACGCACAACTGCAACGCAACGCAGGTGCTGACGCTTGCTTTAAGACCATGCAGGAGCTTGAAACCTTGCTAGGACTTAGCGAATAAAAGCGCTAGACAACCAAGGCCTTTAAAAATAAAGGCCTTGTCATACAAGTTCCCGACGTTAAAGCGCCTGCAACTGTTTAAGCAGGCTTTTTGGCAAATCGCTGATCGTCAAAGTGCCAGTATCAGCATTAAACACAATCGACTCACCCAACAAATCGCTGTTAAAACTTAGCGTTAGCGCACGAGAGCTCCCAGAAAGGCGCGTCAGCTTCTTCAACGCCGCTTTTTCTACAAAAATCTCTTTCTCCATCTGAAAGCTGTCAGATTCGGCGATTTCCAGAAATTTATTCGCTTGCTCCACAGAGAAACGCGACTCAACCTCATTGGCAATTTGCTTTATCTCAAGCGGTTCACGCTCTTCCGCCTTAGACTGGCAATGCTCAGATACCACTTTCTTAAACTCGTTCGCTTGCTTGGTCGAAATCCCCTCTGATTGACAAAACGCAGAGGTCAAATCTACTAGCTTACGAGTCTCTTTTGCCGCCACTTTTGGCTCATCGCAACCAATAAACTGAGTAAAGTACTCACTTTCTGGCTTAGGCGCACGACCAAAACGAAACGCGATATAACGCCCTTCATCACCAGCACGCCAAGCATTAAGATTGATTCGCAGCGCCATGTGCAGCTTTTCCATCTCAATCTGCTCAACTTGAGAAAGACTAAGATCCGCCCCCAAGCCAATACCCTGCTTACGCTTCAACATCACAATGTATAAAAAGTGCGTATCATGAAGCTCATAATGGTTAAACCACAACAACCCGCCTTGCGCCTCTTCAACAGGTTCAAGGTATTTAAGATATTCCGCCGCACAATTTTTTGAGAAACCCTCAAAATCTTCAAATGCATCGTCTTTAAAATGCTTAGTTAGCAACGCAGGCAATTGTGAACCTTCTTCACTCCCTTCAGGGTTTGAAAAGCGCCCTGTCGTCATGCCAGATCGATTGAATAAATTGGTTACCTGCTCCGATAGCGCTTCAGCTTGCCCATCAATCGGGTTCTCATTCGGGCGGGCAATAAGGATCGCCTTACGTTCGCCTTCATGCTTTTGTATTTCATGCACAATCAAGTTGGTAATAGACACCAGCAACCTCTTACGTTTAGTATGAATGAATTATGACCAACCTCTTGAGAGGCAATTCAACACCTTATAGTTACGCCATGACCAAACCAAAGACCACAAAAAAAGACACTCGAAACGAAATAGATTCTTTAGTAGAGGAATTCATCAAGGCCAACGGGAAAATCCAGCAAGTAAATATGGGTGAATCCGGTCTTGTTGACGGCAAGTATAACACGGCACACATGGGCTTTAGCGAGCCAAGAAAAGAACGCACACCACTTAATCATGTGGTTGCGGCTATTCAGCAGCGCAAAGGCAGTAAACCCGCCTCCCCTTACCCTGTTAAACCCCATAAAAAACCGAAAAAGAAGATTATTTACGATGACTTTGGTGAGCCTTTACGCTGGGTTTGGGAAGAATAATGTAAATTTCGTCGTATCGGTATGCATCTACATTCGATCCATTTAAGATATGAAACATGATGTTAGACAAATTATCTAAAGGAGTTTCCATGTCAATTCGTTACCTTCACGCCATGATAAGAACCGACAAGCCTGAAGAAAGCCACACCTTTTACACCGAAGGATTGGGTCTAGTACAGACGCGTAGACACGACAGCGAAAAAGGCAAATTCTCTCTTATTTACTACGCAACCGCACCGGGAGAGCCTGAAGTTGAGCTAACCCATAACTGGGATGATCGCACTTATACAGGGGGCGACCAATTTGGCCACCTAGCGTACGAAGTCGACAACATTTATCAAGTCTGCGAAAAACTGCAATCCATTGGCGTAACCATTCTTCGTCCACCTCGCGACGGACACATGGCTTTCGTCAAGGACCCAAACAATATATCCATTGAACTACTACAAAAAGGCGAGTCCCTCGAACAAGCTGAGCCGTGGGCATCAATGGAAAATATTGGTAGCTGGTAAGTTACAAAAGATTACAATCTCACTAAACGCTACATAACTTCCATAGCCTCAAGGAAGAGGCAACGTTATATTAAACGCATACACGAACTACATGGAGTTCATCATGATTAAAGCATTTAAAACACTATGCACCGTTAGCCTTCTATTGCTATTGAGCAGTGCCAGTCATGCGGAAAGCCTTTTCGACAGCAACATTAAAGCCGGACTTTCCGACCACGATAAAGATGGCGTAATCGACGCTCGAGACCACTGCGCTAACACCCCACTAGGGGACGCAGTTGACACTAATGGCTGCCCAAAAGTGTCATCGAAAGTATTAACCGTTGATCTAAATATCTTATTCGACTCAGGAAAAGCCGTGGTAAAACCTAAGTTTTACCCAGAAGTAATGAAACTGGCTACTTTCTTGAAAGATCACCCAAGCAGCAAGGTGATTATCGAAGGGTACACTGACAACGTCGGTGCAGAAACAATCAACAAAGCCTTGTCACAAAAACGCGCAACAGCCATCGCCGATGTGTTAATCGATAGCTTTAGAGTATCGCCAAAACGCGTTAAAGCGATTGGCTACGGCGAAAGCAACCCAATTGCGACAAACGACACCGCACAAGGCCGCGCCAACAACCGACGCGTACTGGCGAATGTATTTGCCCAACAGACAGCAGATGTAAAACGCTGGACAATCTACAGCGTGGACACAAAATACAACACAGCCCTTTATACACTGCGCAAATAACACCACTCGTAACAACACCTACTCTGCTACCACCTCTTGGTAGCAGAGCATTCTTTTTACCCCTCTCTTTAGAACACAACCCATAGCACAACACAGAACCAAAGCCATGCCGCATCATTCACCTATGCCAGCAAGCTAACACCTTCCTTACGCTATAAATCAAAGCACTCAGAACAAAAAAAGCAGAACACCGTATAAGCTGCCACGCTTTCTTATTTAAGAAAGGCTTTCGCTCTATACCGTATTCTGCTTTTGCAACACGCCTGCGCCATCGCAGGCGCACTGGTTAAAGCGATTGCGCCTTAGCCACTTCCGCCGACTCAAGCTGCTGATATTGTTGCAGCGCAGTACTGACCTTTTTTAAATAGGTTCTGGTTTCTTGGTACGGCAGTTTTGCAATCAGCTGCTGGTACACTTCATCAGGCGAAAGCTGATTAATCACCTCAACTGCAGCGCTCAACGAACGCTTGTTATCTGGATGAAACACACTCGCAACGTTGCCCGCACCTGTATTATAAGCTGCGATAGTGCAATACAAACGACTTCTGTCATCCTTGATGTCTTTCAAGTAACGACTGTCTAATATATGCAAATACGCCGCACCAAAACGAATGTTTTCATCCGGCTTAAACAAGGTGCCTACGTCCGGACTTTTGTCCTTTTTATTGATATGCACATTGACATCTTTGCCCGCTGAATCCGGCACAATCTGCATTAAACCAAACGCCGGAATAGGCGACTGAGCCAACGGATTAAAGCTAGACTCTGTTTGTGTTACCGCCAAGATCAAACTGCGATCCACATCAAACTCCGCTGACATTTTGGTCGCCGCTGGGAAAAACGGCTTAGCACGATCCACCACACTTTGCGCTGGCAAACTGATCCGTACTTGCTGAATGCGCTTACTGGTGGCGTCGCCATCACCTTGCACTATGCTTGCCTTCGCCATCACAGACGTCACATCATCGGAGCCTGCAATGGTCTTCAATAAGCTTTCTGCTTCAGACTGAACCTTGACGTTTGGCAGCACTGGATCCTTAGACAAAGCACCACCTACTGATGTGCCAGCCAACTCTGACAACACCTGCTTTACATCCAGATCTTTGCCATTCAACGATTCAATCAGAATCTGATTGTTCTGATAATCCAGAATCACGCGCTGATGCAGGTCTTTTTTATACAAAATATAGTCATGAGCACTAGACAACTTGGCATAGTCCCCCCACTGCTTAACCACTTCTTCTTGATAGGCTTTATAGCGAGCCAGATAGCTTTGCGCATAGGCTTGATAGCCTTCTTGACGACTCTGCTTCCATTCTGCATAGCTTTGCGCCTGAGCAGAAGCGGTTGCGAACATAAGTAATATAAGATAAATTTTTTTCATTTTTTACACCTTAAAATGTAAACCTAAAACCCAAGCCTAAAAAAAGGGGCCGAAGCCCCTTTTTTATCAACTGATGATCAGTTCATATTTTTCTGGATGCCATCAAGTGACTTATCCGCTTCATCGGCTAAAAACTTCTGGTATAACGCAGGAGAATCTTCACCAATGGCCGACTTAGCCACAGATTCAACATTCATGTTGTAAGCGTCTTTATCTAGACCAACAAGCAAATACAAGTTACCCGCAGGGCTAAACTGTGTGCGATAAACGCGAGCGCGTTGCAATGTCATCGCCGCCAAGGTTTTTTGAACTCGCTCTGACACGTCAGAGTTTGTGTTTTCACCGTTGACCGTACTGTCTTTGGTAACACGAGCCATACGACTAGCAACATCGGTAGAGAACTCACCCGCTAGACGAGCACGACCTTCTGTCGCGGCAACATCACGCATCATGCCTGGGCCTGATGCCATTTTCTTAGAATAACCTACAGCTTGAAGCTCAAGACCTTCAACAGGCTGACTGCAAATCCATGAAGGTGCAGACTCACCTGGTGTGTCTGGGTATGAACAATCTGAAAACGTATCAGGAATCATGCTGCAACCGGCCATAGCACTAACAGACGCCGCAATGAACGCAACTTTAAATAATTTCATTTAACTCTACCTACTTATAAGCCAGGAATTTTAATACAAGAACCAAGAACTTCTGTTTCATTCACGTCACATTTGCCATGAGACAATTTAGCAACATCACCGATCTTGATTTTATTAATGACTTCTTCATCGCCTACGTAAACGTAAGCACCAGTCGCATCAACGTTTTTCGTCACTTCACCTTCACCAATCAATACTTCTTGGATGCGGGTTTCATTAGTAATAGGAGTCACTTGTTTTTCTTTGTGGTAGAAGTTAACCGTTGCGCCTTCTATTGCACCTTGTTTTTTACTGATGGTCACGCGGAACAAAGAACTCTCGCCTGGCTTGCCCACTTCATCGCGACGCTCAATAACATACGCTTCTGGCGCTAGGTCATTCAAGGTTTGAAAAGAACCAGATTTCACCGCTTCAGCCAATGTTTCGCTGTATAAACCGCGCAGTTGAGAATCGCTCACTGGGCAACGTGAATTATTAGTTTCAGAACTGAAGCTTTCTGAACCATCGTATTCGTACGTATTAATCAACTCCATGGAAGGCATTTTATAAGCACGAACGTACATTTTCGCTTTCGCAGAGAAGCTGCAGTAAGCTTCAACACGATGACGTTCACCCTTATCATCTACCCAAGAGCGCGCTTTATGGAAACTTTTACTACTGTTCAGCGTAACAATTTTGCTCATCAGAGCAACGTCAGCAACAGACGGTCCGCTAGTACGGAACTTGCCAGATTTCTCAGCAGCAATAAGCTCGTCTTTCAGTTTTAGCGCCAACTTGCGATCAACTACCGTGTTACCTGATTTCATCACACGCTGAGTAAGGTCATCGTAGACTTCACCAATAAAAAACTTACCATCAGGCGTACTGTACTCAACAGGCGCTACAATAATTTTGCTGCCTTGCCCTTTGAGCTGTTCCGCTAATTGCTGTTTGGTTGGAGCAAGCTCAGCCATAGGGACTGATGTTAATTGAGTTTTCGCCAATTCTGGAGTACAACCTGCAAGCGCCATTGCGCCTACTACACTGGCCATTACAAAAAGTTTTTTCTTGAACATAGTTAAGGACTCTACCTAGTTAGTTTCCATACCGAAGGCCTTCCATAGACCTTCTCTTTTTAGCTTCTGTACAGCCAACACCAGCGTGGCTTTTTTCCCCACTGATGCACCTGAAGCAGAAGAAGCTCTTACCTGCCAACGAGCTGAAGACACCTCGCCGTCACGATCTGTTAACGATCCTAAAAACGTCATATTGACCACACTTTGCCCAAACAAGGTGTCACTACTGAACTGAGTGCTGTAGCGAATGGTGACATCACAAACTCGGCATCGACCTAGACGCAAGCCGTCATCCAACAAGCTCGCTCTAATCGCCTGATTAATGCTGGATTCAGGGCCTTTCAGCTCTACGCTTGGCTTTCTTTTATCGATCACCGCACTAAGCTGATCTTCAAGATGGGATGCTTTTTCTTGATTCATCAAGCCGGACCATAAAACAGCCAGCTGATCAGCAGAACGAGCATCAGGAATCAGCGCTTTGGCTTTTAACCACCACTGGAATCGATTTTCTCGAGTGTCGGCCATCACCGCATGAACATCACTGGCCGTGGCGTTATACTGGCGCAACCACTCTTTGGCCAAAGCCGCACGATTCACCCGAACAAGGGTCAGGGTTTTGGTGTCTAGCACGGCGGTTTTGATCGTTTCATAATGACTAAGCGATACCGTTGCAACGGTGGAGTTAAGCTGACGGTCAGCGTATTCATCCAGCGCTTGCGTGGTTTCTTGTGTTCTATGAGAAAGAGAGGAACTGATTTCAGTTTTTAATTTTCCGGCGACATTGGCTAACGCCTGTTGATTGGCTTGAGTCAGGTTATACCCTTCCCCTGCGCCGTAAATCCATTGCTCACTGTCCGCTACTGGAGAGGTCCACCAATCCGGCGTAGTTTCCTTAATACTCTGACAAGCGGTTAGCAATAAACCGAGCGCGAAAAAGACAAAAACTCTCATAATTGATCCTTAAAATAAACCGCGTATTCATAACGAGTGAGTAGCATGTCGGCAGCGGTAGATGCATCAATGTCTCCTACGACAAAAACATTAGGGCGCACTTCACGTCTGAGCGCTTGCAGCCTTGTCTTAATCTGTTTTTCATTGGACTCTAAAATGGCCTGATCCAATGCCGCGATGGCCTTTTTGCTCGCGACGCCCGCGTCCGCCAATTCAGAATAATCGGCACCGTACCCCACATAGGCGAAATATTGATTCAAAAACAACCCTGCACGCCCTAAGGAATGCGCTTCCATGTAGTAAGTTATGTTGGCGTTATCCAATCGAAAGTCGTCAAAACCATTTGAATAATCAGAGTAGAAAAAAGAACCTAATTGGAAATCAGAAAACGGCAACGAAGGGTCAAAAGAGCGACGTAAACTGACAACTTGATAAGCAACAATACGTGATTTTTGTGTGGCAACAGCCAATAAATATTTACGATCTGTGTAATAACGATATTCAAGATCTTTAACTGTTTTGGAAGGTTTTATGACTTTCGCAATACCAAACGTTTGTTCGATAAAATCAAGATTACCACCGACTTTAACGTTCTCAAGATGAGAAAACTCTACATTATTTGTAAAGTGACTAATGCTGCTATCGTAGATTTCAATAAGAAGTTCTTTGGTATCGCCCCATGATCCAAAAGAAATCATCACAGAGGCAATTAAAACGGTAATGGCTTGTATACGCTTATAAATAGGCGTCTTTTGAGCTACTGGCTGGTCCATCTTTTGTAAAAATTCCGTTTACTTTTGTAAAGAAAGGCCATTTAACTACAAAAAAGCCATACAGATCAACAAATAAGTAGAAAAAATCCAGAAGGAATGACGCTTTCTTTACTAAAAAAAAACTACATAGTTTCTTTGAACACAAAAATCGTACGTTTTTCATCCAGAAAATAAGCATGAAAATTCATGAAAAATTCCGTCTCACTAAAGAAAAAAGACACATGCACCAAGATAAACACTTGATCAAATTGAGAAATATAACCGATTGGTAAGATTTGAAAGAAAATAGAAAACAAATATTTTAAAAATGACCTAACGTCATAATTCGAGAAATAATGATTAAAAAAAAAACAACCAAGAAAAAGAAAGCCGCCTATTTTATTGATATAAATCAAATTTCATAAGCGTCATTTTCAAAAATACAAATAGATTTTAATGAAAACTCATAATACACAAAGAAATCGCCGAACAAAAAATAGACTGTTTGGTCATAGTGAAAAGCAAACAACCACTTTAAAAAATGAAAATAACAATATTAACAATCAGAACAAAACGCTTATCAAAACATCAATATATTGCATTTACTCTTGCAGATATTTTTGCAATACGACATCTTGATCAATCATTTTACTTAACCAACTTATAAAGTAATTTGCTCTGGAATTGATTCTAGAGGTGGCCGAACAAACAAGATACCAACATCCTATCTCGGGGACGGTCTGCTCCAATGGCACGACCAATTTGCCGCTTGCAATGTCACCACAGCAGAAGAAGGCGGGGACAAAAGCAATGCCCTGACCAGCAATAGCGGCTTCTAACACCAACTGATAGTTATCATACCCCTCTTTGACCTCCAATTGGTCGAGAGACATCACACCTTGCTGCTGCAGCCAATAGGATAAATTTTTGGGGGATTCAGAAACATGCAGCAATGGCTTAGTTAATAGCTCAGTTAACGAAGAACAAGCTTGCTTAGAAAACAAAGTCGGACTGCATACCGGTACCAAACTGCCTTTAAATAAATACTGATACGATAAATTATGATCTTTTTCTTCACTATAAATAACACCTAAATCGGCGGTACTTTTTTCAAATTCCCAACTAAAATAGGTGCTAAACAATTCAACGTTCAAGCTTGGGTATTGCTGTCGGAAAAAGCCCAAGCGCGGCACCAGCCATCTTGATGCAATCCCCATATAAAACTGCACAACCAATTTACCCTGATCAGGCTCACCAAAATTTTCCTCCGTACTGTGCTCTATGATTTGTAACGCATCGTGCACATCTTGATAATAACGCTGACCGAGGTTTGTTAACGCCACCCGCCGCCCCATGCGTACAAAAAGCTCCGCCCCTAAGTCTTGTTCCAGCTTCTTTATCTGATGACTGATCGCCGAGTGAGTAACATTCAGCTCATTGGCCGCCTGCTGAAAGCTCAACAAACGCGCGGTAACTTCAAAAGCACGCAATGCATTTAACGAAGGTAATCGTCTTTTCATATCGACTATATCCAAGCTCTATTGAGGGCTAAAACAAGATTCACTGAGTAACCAATCACAAAACACAGTTGACGCCGTAGATAAAGGCAAGCCTTTTCGATAGCACAAATAGTAGTTGCCTTTGGTCTCAATACTGTCCATAAAAGGGGCTACCAGCTGTTGTGCCAAGACCCCCTCTTGCATCATTTCGTCATACATTAAGCAAATACCAAATCCATTTGCCGCCATACTGACTGCAGAAGCATGGCTGTCCGTATAGTGCCGCGGTAAATCCAGCAAAGCGGATAACCCCACGTGACTTAACCAACTGTCCCAACCTTGCTTAGCGCCAATCACTTCCAACAAGGGTAGACAGGCCAAGTCCTCAGGGTTACGGAGGCGCTTGGCATTTTCAGTACTGCAATAGGGGCGCAAATTGGGGGTAATCAAAGGGTAAGCGTCGAACCCAGACCAATCCCCAGAGCCATAACGAATTTCTAGCTCGGTGGTGGATCGCTCAAAATCACTTTCCCAGTTGGTTCCTAGCTGTCGAACCGTCACTTGGGGGTATATCGCATGAAATTTGGCCATGTGCGTGGCCAACCACAGTACACCAAAAGACTCATTAACGTTGACTTCCACCATAGAAGCATTAACAGGGCTAAAAATCTGAGCGGCCCCAGTATTTAATAGGCTCATGGAATCCTGCACCAAAGGCAAAAAAGCCCGCCCAGCATCCGACAACTGTATTGCACGATTTGCCCTTACAAACAATTTTTGTGCCAAATGATGCTCCAACAGTTGAATCTGTTGGCTCACAGCAGACTGGCTCATATTCAACTCTTCCGCCGCCAAGGTGAAACTTAACTGGCGTGCTGCTGCCTCAAATGTTCGCAGCCAATTCAACTGTATATTGTTGGTTAACCCTTTCTGCATAATCCCTCACTTCAAATAAGCTTAGCTTATCTAAAATCACAAATTTTATCGTTTGTAGTAATGCTAACCGTTTTATAGCATCAGTCTATCCCAACACACAAGCTCCAATTTGTGAGCCTCAACATGAGAATAGAGACTATGAAAAGTACAACTGACGTTCTTATTATTGGCGGTGGTATTGCGGGCGTAAGCACCCTATACCATCTAACAAAAATGGGGTTAAGCGATGTTATGCTGACGGAAAAACTAGAGCTTACATCAGGGTCGACCTGGCACGCTGCGGGTAACTTGCCGCATTTCAGTAACAGCTACAACATCATGAAATTACAGCAATACAGCATTGATCTTTATAGTCGTTTGCAAGAAGAAACTGGCCAGCAAGTTGACCATCACCAAACGGGAGCCATTCGTCTCGCTCACACTCAAGATCGCATGGATGAATTCCAACGAGTTGCAGCCATGTCTGACCTTGCAGGCTTGGATCTAGAAATCGTAGACAATCAGCGCTTACAAGAACTTTTCCCTTTTCTAGATACCACTGGATTGGTCGGCGGCCTATGGGACCCTGCTGATGGTCACATAGACCCAACCAGCGTCACCAACGCCATGGCGGCTGGCGCTCGAGCCGCGGGTGCCACTATTGTGCGTAATAACCCAGTAAAATCGATCGAGCAACAGGCCAATGGTCGCTGGACAGTGACCACAGAAAAAGGTGTGATTGACGCAGGTAAAATCGTCAACGCAGCCGGCTTCCGCTGTAACGAAGTCGCGGAAATGATTGGTCATCGACTGCCAGTTTGCTCAATGGAACACCAATTTGTTGTGACCGACAATGTGCCAGAATTAGAAGCCCGTGACACCATGTTACCCATGCTTCGCGACCCAGATGTGTCCTATTATTTACGCCAAGAAGGCAAAGGCTTCATCTTAGGTCCGTATGAAAAAGACGGCATTCCATGGGCGGTAGATGGCGTACCAACGGCCTTCGGCCAGGAATTATTGCAACCATCTTTAGATCGTATTGAAGACATTATGTGTACCGCCATGGAGCAAGTTGGCATTGTTGCTAATGCGGGAATTAAAACCACCGTTAATGGTCCTATTACCTACACCCCAGACGGTCACCCTTTGATTGGCCCAGTGCACGGCTATGACAATTATTTTGTCTGTACCGGCTTTAACTTCGGTATCGTACAAGGCGGTGGCGCGGGTCACTTTATGGCGCAATGGATTGTTGATGGCCACCCAGAACTGGACCTTTTCGAGCTGGATCCCCGTCGCTTTGGCGACTACGCAACCCACGAATACACAGTGGCGAAAGGAACCGAAGTGTACGCCAACGAATATCAGTTGGGCTTTCCCAATGAATATGCCATGCGTCCAGCAAAACGCGGCCAAAAACAAGCGCCAATCTACCAGCGCCAAGCGGAGCAAAATGCCGTCTTTGGTGCCTATTTCGGCTGGGAGCGTGCCAGTTGGTTTGCCCCTAAAGGCAGTAAAGCAGAAGAACAACACAGTTTTCGCCGCGGCAATTGGTTCGAGCCCGTTGCTGCAGAGTGCCAATTAGTGCAGCAACATGTTGGTGTATTAGATCTGTCGCCATTCACAAAATTTGAAATTTCAGGATCCGGGGCTCATGCCTGGTTAGAGTCGTTCTCTCCTAACCGAATCCCAACTCAAACAGGCAATATTGCCCTCGCGCACCCATTAACTAACGATGGCGGGATTGCTTGGGAGTTCTCCATTACCAAGTTAGAGAATGGGCACTATTACATGATGGCGCCTGCTGCTGGCGAGCTGCTTATTGAAGATTGGTTGCGTACTCGCTTACCGAAAGATGGCTCTGTTGGCCTCAACAATATCACACGTGAATACGGCACTTTGGTTTTAGCTGGGCCAGACGCACGAAAAGTATTGCAACAATTGACCGAGACAGACCTAAGCAATGCCGCTTTCCCTTGGTTCACTGGACAAGAAATTCTAGTCGCAGGTGTACCCACCAGAGCACTCAGAATGAATTTTGTCGGCGAACTAGGCTGGGAGTTGCATCACCCTATTGAGCATCAAGCAGCCCTCTATGATGCTTTAATGGCGGCAGGTAAAGCGTTCAACATTGGTAACTTTGGCCTTAGAGCCATGGACTCCATGCGTCTTGAAAAAGGCTACTCAATGTGGGGCCACGACCTCAACACTGAATTTAGTATTCTCGAGTCCAACTTAAGTTTCTTTGTAAAAATGGGCAAAGGGGAATTTGAAGGTAAAGCTGCCCTTAGCATTGAAAAAGAAGCCGGTATTAAACAAAAAATGATGCTGATTGAAGTCCATTCAACAGACCTTGATGCCGCCAATGGCATGGAACCTATTTACCATGATGGCAAAGCCGTAGGCCAAGTCAGCTCAGGTGGATACGGCCATCGCTGCCAAAAAAGCCTAGCCCTTGCCTATATCCAAAGCGACTACCTAGATAAATCCTTAACGGTAAAAATCCTTGGTGATCACTACCCGATCAGCTGCCTAAGTAAGCCGCCTTACGATGCCAATTCAGAGCGTTTAAAATCAGACGACTGATCTCTTCCATCAGTAAAGGCTATCTGCAAGGGCTGTAATTAGAACAAGCCCTTGCTGATAGATAAAATTCGCTAAATAAAAGGGTCATAAACACAGTTTATGACCCTTTCTTTTTTGTGTTATTAACACTTAGCGCAAAGAAAAACTTAGCGAGACAAAAAAGCCAGCAAACCGGCGTTAATAACCACCACCGGTAAGGGTCCATACCACCACAGCGTCTTCACTGTCTGATGGATTACGTACCCAATGGGGTTCGTCTCCGGTAAGAATAAAACTGTCCCCTGCACTTAATAAGAAGCGCTTTTCGCCAATACCAAGCTCGATCGTGCCAGCTTGTAACAAACCGCCTTCTTCACCTTTTCTTTCCCGTGCTTGCGTTTCTGAGCCCGGTGAAAAGGTTGTCAAAATCATCTGTAATTGGCCTGATAGACGTGGCGACAACAGCTCTTCCCTAATGCCTGTTCCTGCAAAGTTCAAACCACGTCGAGCGTCACCACGCACAATGTGATTCACTTCTTCGATAGGCGCCTCCAAATCCGTATGGAAAAACCAACTCATTTGCACATCCAGTACCTTGCAAATTGCCTGTAGGATCGGGATTGGCAACGCGGACACTCCCCGCTCAACTTGGCTAACATAGCCAACAGAGCGCTGAATCCGCTCCGCCATTTCAACCAAGGTGATGCCCTTGGCTTTACGTAAATCACGTATTTGACGGCCAATTCTTAGGTTTTCAGCGTCTGCATCATTGCGTATTTTATTCGTCATAACAGCCCATACTAGCCCGTGTTTAAAGTCATTTTCCTAATCAAAGCAACGTATTCAAGCGGTTAAGATCATTCGCCAAATCGGAACAAAGCGAAACAAAAAACCACCTTTATAAAAGGCAGATAAGAGTAACCGATAACATTCAAAAACGTAAGGCACATGCCTTTCCAATCGTTTATTAACCAACAACAAAGCCGCTTATCTTGCGATAGCGGCTCGATTCTCGGCACAAAAGTGCTGAGAACTATAAATAACTGAGAAGGATAAAGTACAATGGGTTACACCCTATTGTGCCGCTATCCTTGCAGACTCTAGGGTTTGACTAATCAAGGCATTAATCGTCATTGGACCCACACCACCTGGCACCGGCGTTACCGCCATCGCTCGCTCGGCCAAACCCGTTTTATCTATGTCACCAATACCACCAGGGTGATAACCCGCGTCCACCACCACAGCGCCATCTTTAATCCACTCAGCTTTAATCAATTCTGGCTGGCCCACAGCTCCGATCACAATGTCTGCTTGAGCCACCAGAGCCGCTAAATTTTCAGTGCGTGAATGGCACACAGTGACGGTCGCATTGGCATTTAACAGCATGGCTGCCATCGGCTTACCTAAAATAGGACTGCGCCCTACTACCACCGCATGTTTACCTGCTAAAGGCACATCGTAATGATGCAACAAGGTCATAATACCGGCAGGAGTAGCTGAGCCAAACGCCAACTCGCCCATCGACATCAAGCCAAAACCTTGAGTGGTCACGCCATCCACATCTTTTTCAATGGCAATGGAATCAAAACAGGCCCTTTCATCGATCTGTGCTGGCACCGGGTGCTGCAATAGAATCCCGCAAATTTTAGGGTCTTTGTTTAATATCTGGATTTGCGCCAGTAATTGCTCTGTCGAAGTCTCTTCTGGCATCTCAATTTTAACCGAGTCCATACCCACACGCTGACAAGCATTTTGCTTCATCTGAACATAGGTCGCAGAGGCTGGATCTCCCCCCACTAAAATAGTCGCTAAGGTCGGCACTTCCGCCCCGGCCTTGGTGAGCACCTCTACCGCGTTTTTCAATTGAGACTCTCTGTGCTTTGCTAATGCTTTACCATCTAATATAAGTGCCGCCATCATTTATTCCTGTCTATTAAGTGATCTTCTATCGATCAAAGAAAAAACAAAGAGCTGCAAGCAGCTCTCAGAAGCGCCAACTATTAGCGCTTAATATTTTCCATGGCTGGGTCATAGAAAGAACGCAGCGAAGGTGTCACTTGATAACGCACACACTCCACTTCAATTTCAAACTTGGTTGCTTCTAACCAATCTTTTGTCACGCCCGCTTCTGACTCGATATAGCCCATGGCTACCGTCGCCCCAAGCGTATGACCAAACATACCAGCCGTGGTCCGACCAACAATGACACCATCGGCATAAATCGGCTCTTCGTGGTAACAAAGCGGCTCTGCATCATCAAATAAGAAGGCAACAAAACGTTTTTTCAGAGGACCCTGCGCTTTTTGCGCAAGCACCGCTTCCTTGCCAATAAAGCCTCCTGCTTTTTCAAAATCACAGGTAAAGCCCAAGCCAGCTTCCAGCACAGTGTCTTCGTCTGTGATATCGTGGCCCCAATGGCGGTAGCATTTTTCCATCCGCAACGAGTTCATCGTATGGTAGCCATAAGGACGAATATCAAACTCAGCACCCGCTTCAAACACTAACTCGTACACGCTTGGCGCAAACTCCGTTGGAATATACAACTCCCAACCCAGCTCACCCACATACGTAATACGCGACGCTCGCACAATCGCATAACCCAACTCAATCTCCCGCGACGTGGCAAATGGGAAACCTTCATGGGATAAATCGGCCTTGGTCAATTTAGCAAGAGTGTCACGGGACTTAGGCCCCATTACAGTGACTACCGCATACGCTGAGGTCATATCTGTGATAACCACCGCGGTATCGACCTGTTTATGACGGCGTAGCCAATCCAAATCACGGGTTTGACAAGCGACTCCAGAGACCACCAAATACTGATCATCGGCTAAGCGCGTTACCGTCACATCCGCTTCAATCCCACCACGCTCATTTAGCCATTGGGTGTAAACCATTTTGCCCACGGCAACCGACACATTGTTGCAACAAATACGGTTGAGAAACGCCTCAGCGTCCGGGCCTTCAATCTTATATTTACAAAAAGAACTCTGATCAATAACCCCCACTGACGTTCTGACGGTATGATGCTCTTCTTTGTTGTTATCAAACCAGTTCTGACGACCAAAAGAGTATTCGTACTCGGCTTTTTGGCCTTCTTTGGCAAACCAGTTAGCGCGCTCCCAGCCATTTTCACTGCCAAATACCGCACCCTGTGCTTTTAGTTGCTCATGCAATACTGAGCGTCTAACACCACGTGCCGTTTTAAACTGTTTGAAGGGATAATGGGTTTCATACAAGAGCCCCAAAGACTCTGTGGTACGCTCTTGTAAGTACTTCTGAGTGCCTTGAAAAGGCATGTTTCGACGAATGTCCACGTCCCATAAATCTTGTGGCGCATGCCCTTTATGAATCCATTCTGCCAACATTTTACCCGCACCACCGGCGGACTGAATGCCCACCGAGTTGAACCCAGCGGCGACGAAATAGTTACGCACCTCTGGCGCCTCACCAAGATGATAACGATCGTCTGGCGTGAAGGATTCAGGGCCATTAAAAAACACCTGCAAACCGGTTTTTTCAAGAATGGGTAAACGGTGCATGGCCGCTTCTAAATAGGGTTCTAAATGATCAAAATCTTCTGGCAATTGATCAAAGAAAAAGTTTTCTGGAATGCCTTCCATCCCCCAAGGCTTCGCATTTGGCTCAAACATGCCCACCAATAACTTGCCTGCGTCTTCTTTGTAATAGCAATAGCCATCCATGTCTCGCATCGTCGGCAAGCCACGCTGCAAATCAGGCATGTTTTCTGTGACCACATAAAAGTGTTCCGCCGCATGCAGTGGCACATTAACACCGGCTTTTTTACCAAATTCTCGAGCCCACATGCCTGAACAATTCACGACATATTCTGCGTCTATATCGCCTTGTTCGGTAATCACACCCACCGCTTTACCGTCTTTGACCTTCATATCTAAGACTTTAACGCCTTCAATAATCTTGGCACCACCTTGGCGCGCGCCTTTGGCCAATGCTTGCGTAACATCAACAGGGCTTGCCATACCATCCATAGGTAAATGAATTGCACCAATCACATCGTCCACATTCATCAGTGGCCATAGCGCTTTGGCTTCATCTGGAGAAATCACATCACACGGAAAGCCTGCAACCTTAGCCATAGAAGCGCCGCGCTTCAGTTCTGCAAGGCGCTCTTTATTGGTCGCTATCGTCAAAGAGCCATTACGAACAAACCCAGTTCCTTGGCCTGTTTCCGCTTGTAACTGTTCATACAAGGTCGCGCTGTAATTCGCCAGCATCGACATATTGTATGTAGCACGTAACGTCGGCACCAAGCCCGCCGCATGCCAAGTAGTGCCACAGGTAAGTTGCCTTCTTTCGAGCAGTACCACATCGGTAAAACCCAGCTTGGTTAAATGGTATGCCACGCTGCAACCGATAACGCCGCCGCCAACGATCACAACTTGAGCTGAACTAGGTAGTGTTTTTGTCATCATCTTTCTCCAAGCGCCTTACCCTGTCGATAAAGCGCTTCATAAATCCATTCACTTAGTTGAATACTACGGTCTTGTTACCACGCACTAACACTCGATCTTCTAAATGCGCACGCAAACCCCGCGCCAAGACAACTTTCTCAACGTCTTTACCCCGTCGCACTAGTTCTTCAACCTTGTCACTGTGCTTCACACGAACCACGTCCTGGTCAATAATCGGCCCTTCATCAAGGTCTTCTGTCACATAATGGCAGGTAGCCCCAATCAACTTCACGCCACGTTCAGCGGCTTGATGGTAGGGCTTAGCACCAATAAAAGAAGGCAGGAAGCTGTGATGAATATTGATCACTTTGTGCTTCAAAGTCTGACATAAGGAAGGCGGCAGAATTTGCATGTAACGCGCCAGCACCACACAATCGGCTTCCTGTTCGGCCACCAAACGCTCCACTTCAGCAAACCCAACGGATTTATTGCTAGGGTCAATCGGCACACAAAAATACGGAATGCCGTACCACTCAACCATGCTACGCATGTCTTCGTGATTGGATATCACACAAGGAATATCACATTCCAAATCACCACTTTTCCAGCGGTCTAGCAAATCAGACAAACAATGGCTGCCTTTACTCGCCATCAACACCACTTTTTTAGGACGGCTGGTATCAAGTACCTGCAAATTCATACTGAACTCTTCTTGCAAGCTAGCAAATTTTTGCGCTAACACTTCCGCACTAAACGACAGTGACTCTGCTTTAATTTCAAAGCGAGAGAAAAACCAATTGTTTTCTTCGTCTGAATAGTGAGCTGCTTCTTTAATCCAGCCGCCATTGTTGGTAATCACCTCACCAACGCGTGTCACAATACCAATACGATCAGGACAATCTAAAACAATACGATAGGTGCGGTCCGACATCTCATGCTCTCCGAATCGGGCATTGTTAAAATGCCCCAATTGCTAATAAGTTAAGTAATTAAAGGGCGGCTTCCAATTCTGGCAATACGTCAAAAAGGTCCGCTTGCAAGCCGTAATCAGCGACATTAAAAATAGGCGCTTCTTCATCTGTATTGATGGCCACAATGATTTTAGAATCTTTCATACCGGCCAGATGCTGGATCGCGCCTGAAATGCCCACTGCAATGTACAAATCCGGTGCGACAATTTTGCCCGTTTGACCCACCTGCATGTCATTCGAGACAAAACCTGCGTCTACCGCCGCACGGGATGCCCCAACGGCCGCGCCAATTTTGTCAGCCACCTTTTCCAGCAGCACAAAGTTGTCGCCATTTTTCATGCCTCGACCGCCTGAAATAATCACCTTAGCAGAGGTCAATTCAGGTCGATCTGACGCCACCACCTCTTCACTAATAAAACGCGACAACCCTTGGTCAACCGCGTCTGACAGAGACTCTATAAGCGCATCGCCTCCACTAAATTCAATGGCCTCAAACGCCGTACTGCGTACCGTCAGAACTTTTACCGCATCGCTACTTTTGATCGTGGCTAAGGCATTGCCTGCGTAAATTGGACGCACAAAGGTATCAGCATCAATCACTTCTATTAGGTCGGAAATTTGCGCAACATCGAGTAGTGCTGCAAGGCGTGGTGCAATGTTCTTACCCGCTGCTGTGGAAGAAACTAGCACATGACTGATGCCCTTTTCGGCCACTAGATCAACTACGAGAGGCGCTAGATTTTCAGCAAGCTGTTGTTTTAACGCCGCGCAATTGGCCACCCATACTTTGGCAACCCCTTGCGTACTCGCCGCTTCTTCAACGACACTTTGGCAATCTTCTCCCGCCACCAGCAAAGCCACTTCGCTACCGGTTTTACTAGCCAGTGCTTGCGCTGCCGCTAGAGTATTGCCTGTTGCTAGCGCCAATGTTTGATTGTTGTGTTCTGCGATTACTAAAATAGTCATTACAATACTCCTTCCACTTTTAACTTCTCGACAAGCTCAGCCACATTTGCCACTCGTTCGCCTACCGCGCGGGCAGCAGGAGTATTGATTTCTAAGGTGGTCAGTCTTGGGGAAATATCCACAGCCAACTCTTCTGGCGTGATCTGTACCAGTGGCTTACGTTTGGCTTTCATAATGTTGGGCAATGAGGCAAAACGTGGCTCATTGAGGCGCAAATCCGTGGTGATCAAGCTTGGTAATTTCAACGCAACTTTTTGCAGCCCGCCATCGATTTCACGAGTCACAATCGCCTCGCCGTCTTTGATCTCTAAGCTAGACGCAAAGGTACCTTGGGACATACCTGCCAACGCCGCCAACATCTGGCCCGTCTGATTGTTATCCCCATCGATAGATTGCTTACCTAAAATAGCGAGAGAAACCTCTTCACGCTCGACAATCTTGCTGAGCAACTTCGCGATGGCCAAAGGCTGAAGCTCCGACTCTGCTTTCACTTGAATAGCACGATCAGCCCCTAGCGCAAGCGCGGTTCTCAATTGCTCTTGGCAAGCATCATCTCCCACGCTTACCACAATCACTTCTTCAGCCACACCAGATTCTTTTAATCGAACCGCCTCTTCCACCGCGATTTCGCAGAAAGGGTTAATCGACATTTTGACATTCGACACATCAACGCCAGAATTATCTGACTTCACTCGAATTTGAACATTGGCATCCACAACTCGTTTAACGGCGACTAGCACTTTCATTTTTCGCTCCAACAAAGAAGAAAACAAAAATCATATAAATGAAATTTACTTTAATAATTTCATTTATATGATTGTTTATCTCATTTTTTATGTCAATAGTTTTATTGAATAAATCTTAGGCAAGGCAAAAATACTGAAAAACAGGGAGTAACAGCCGCATTAAAGCGGTGTAAAAAGGAAGGCAAACAAGGTGGCACCTTCATTGGCTCGCAAGAAACGCCAGCCAATGAAAGCAAAGAGCAGATTTCATCCGTGATATAAGTTGTCTTATCGCACGCAATTACATGTTCGGATAATTCGGTCCACCACCCCCTTCAGGCACTCGCCAGGTAATGTTCTGCGCCGGATCTTTAATGTCGCAGGTTTTACAATGCACACAATTCTGCGCATTGATTTGGAAACGTGGGCTACCGTCCTCGTTCTCCAGCACCTCATAAACACCGGCAGGACAAAAGCGTTGAGCTGGCTCATTAAAGGTCGGCAAGTTATGCAGCACAGGCACCGACAGATCTTTTAAATGTAAGTGGCAAGGTTGGTTCTCTTCATGATTGGTATTCGACAAGAAGACCGACGAACTTTTATCAAAGCTCAGTCTGCCATCCGGTTTAGGATACTGAATATCCGCGCATTCACTGGCGGGCTTTAGACACAAATAATCGGGCTTTTGATCGCGCAAAGTAAACGGCAAGCGCATGATGTTTTGGTCAATGACGTTCAACATACCGCCGACAAAGGTGCCGTATTTGTGTAACGCAGAACCAAAGTTCCGCCCTTTATACAGTTCATCGTATAACCAAGACTGTTTGAAATGCTCATGGTACTGAACAAGATCATGCCCTCCTTGGTCTTTTTTCATCAGCTCAGGAAACAGCACTTCTGCGGCCAACATGCCGGATTTCATGGCAGTGTGAGTGCCTTTAATTTTAGAGAAATTCAAGGTTCCTGCATCACACCCCAGTAACAAAGCCCCCGGCATGGTCATGTTAGGCAAGGAATTCAAGCCTCCTTTGGCAATGGCTCTCGCCCCGTAAGACAAACGTTTGGCTCCCGATAAATATTGAGCAATCAAAGGATGATGTTTCATACGCTGAAATTCATCGTAAGGGCTTAAATTCGGGTTGCTGTAATTTAAATCGGTAATCAAACCAACCACTACTTGGTTATTATCCCCATGATATAAAAAGAAACCGCCTGTGGAGTTCGATTCACTCAGCGGCCAGCCGGCCCCATGTAACACCAATCCAGGCTGATGCAAACTCTCATCGATTTCCCATAATTCTTTAATTCCGAGACCATAATGCTGAGGGTCTTTACCTTCATCTAACGCAAACTTATTAATCAGCTCTTTGCCTAGATGCCCACGGCACCCTTCTGTAAATACCGTGTATTTGGCCAGCAAATCCATGCCCGCCATGTAGTTATCCTTTGCGTTTCCATCCGCATCAACCCCCATATCGCCGGTGCCAATCCCCGCCACACGACCGCTTTCTTCATCATAGATAATATGCGCCGCCGCAAAGCCTGGAAATATCTCCACCCCCAATTGCTCCGCTTGCTCTGCCAACCAACGACAAAGGTTTCCCACACTGGCAACATAGTTACCATGGTTATGCATCGGCTTAGGCGCTAAGGCATTGGGGATTTTGATCGATTTCTTAGCACTGTTTAGATAATAAATTTGGTCCTCCACCACAGGAACGGTCAATGGCGCACCTAACGCTTGCCAGTCTGGAAACAATTCATCAAGCGCTCTTGGCTCAACGACCGCGCCAGATAAAATGTGCGCCCCCACTTCCGCACCCTTTTCAACCACGCACACCATTAACTCTTCGCCTGCGTTATTCGCTTGTTGCATTAAACGACAAGCCGTCGATAATCCAGCCGGTCCTGCCCCGACAATAACGACATCAAACTCCATACTTTCGCGTGTCATATTTACCCCTAATCATCAAACTGCACATATAGAAAAAGTTAACAGGAAAATTACACACAGAAAATGAAAATACAACACAAAATTTCATTTATACGAAATTATACTTCCCTCTCATCTAGCTTATGAACCTTGGCAAAGGAACATTAACGCACTTTATTCTGTTTTTTTTACGCTAATTTCCTCTTTTTGCCAATCAAGCAGACAGAGCTGAGTGTTATTGCTTGCACCAAAACAAAGCCATTAATTGACACTTAATCCAACAAAAAATACTCAGCCTAAGGCTTCCACCCCCTCTAGCTAACCTATGCGCAAGGATGTGGCAGCAAGACACCAAACCTGCACAAAAAGCACGCAGTTTTAGTGTTAGTTTTTCTAACGGATACGCAGTTTTAATCATTTGTAGGGATATTTTTTACACGGCAGTATCGATTTAAGTCATTTTTATGGCCCTGTTTCAGTCGCCACAAAATGATTCAAAAACACAAAGCGAATAATTGCCGCGTTGATTCAACGCTCACACAAACAGACAGACAGTTTTAATGAGGTTGTTATGAAAAAGGTTGTTATGACAAAGATGGTTTCAACACTGATAGGGACTCTGGCAATGGGCACCATCGCCACTTCTGCTAGCCTAGCGTTGGCCGACGATAAGCCGAGCACCGTTTCCATTGGGTATTTTTTAGAATGGCCAACGGCCAATCAAGTTGCTCAAGTGAATGATACCTACAGCAAAGAAATGGGGGTAAAAGTCGAATGGCACGCCTTTGATTCTGGTACTGCTATGTCTGCTGCAATGGCCTCTGGGGGAGTCGACATAGCCTACTCTCAAGGTTTGGTGCCTTTTACCATTGCGGTCTCCAAAGGCTTACCTATTACCATGGTGGGAATCGCCGTCTCTTACGCTGAAAATGATAATTGCGTGGTCAGAAAACAAGCCCACATTACCACCGCCAATGCCAAACAACTGGAAGGCAAAAACATCGCGGTTCCCTTTGGCACCGTCTCCCATTACAAAATGCTCAAAACTCTGAAACAGTTAGACGTCGACAGTAACAAGGTTCATCTATTAGACATGGCACCAGCCGATGGCGCTGCCGCGCTGGCTCGTGGCGATGTTTCCATGGCTTGTGGTTGGGGCGGCGCTCTACGTCGTATGAAGCAATACGGCCAAGTATTAATGACCGCACAACAACAAGAATCTTTTGGCATTCGATCCTTTGATGTCATTTCTGCCAACAATAAATTCGCCAAACAACACCCCGCTTTAGTCACCGAGTTTTTAAAAGTCACCAACGACGCCAACACCGCCTATAAAAACGATCCGAAAGCGCAACAGCCTATTATTGCGAAAGCCTCTGGTTTATCACTACAAGACTCGAATCAAATCCTCGATCTCTTCACCTTCCCACTTAAAGAGCAGCAAATTTCTCCCTATTGGATGGGTGGCGGTGTGCAGACCTTCACTAAAGAAGTTGCCGACTTTTTTGTCCAGCAAAAGCAAATCCCCAACGCTTTGGATGACTACAGCGCAACGATCGATGCCAGCTACTTCAAAAACGTCAACTAATCCAATCAACATAAGGTATTCATAATGTCTGCATTGAACGCAAACCACATTTCGATGACCTTCGATGAGCCCAATGGCAATCGGGTTGAAGCCTTACAAGACGTAAGCTTTAACCTTAAGCAAGGCGAGCTGCTCGCCATTCTAGGGCCTTCGGGGTGCGGTAAAAGTACGCTGTTAAATATCATCGCGGGCTTTTTAGCACCCACCTCTGGGGCGGTCATAAATGGCACTACCAAACTGACGCACTCTGGCCCTGATCGCGGCATGGTATTTCAACAAGGGGCATTATTCGAATGGATGAATGTCGCTGAAAACATTGCCTTTGGTCCCAAAATGGCAGGAGTCTCAAGTGAAGAAACCAGTAAAATCGTCGACGATTTATTAGACACGGTAGGCTTACAAGACTTTGGCGACAAGGCCATTTATGAGCTTTCTGGGGGTATGCAACAGCGGGTTGCACTCGCCAGATGCCTAGCCAACAACCCTGACATCATCTTAATGGACGAACCCCTTGGGGCGCTGGACGCTTTAACCCGAGAGAAGATGCAAAGCTTGGTTCTTAAGCTTTGGAAAGACACCGGTAAAACCATTATTTTGATCACCCACAGCGTCGAAGAAGCCTTGTTCTTAGGTGAACGTCTATTTGTTATGGCACCAAGACCTGGACGAATCAAACAAGAGTACCGTTTGCCCTTTGCCGAAGAGGGCCTCACAAAAGACCCTAGAGAGGTCAAAACCTCGGCGGAATTCATCGCCAAGCGAGAAGAAGTCTTATCGATGATATGGGGAATGGAAGAAGAAATTATGGGAAATAATCAGGCGGTTGGAATATGAACATGTCCTTACTTGAATCATTCAAACACTACTCAGGCATGAGTAAATCAGGTATTAACAAGCAAAAAACCACGACCTTTGGCGATACCGAAGCCATTGGAAAAGGCCGTTTCTGGAGCATCATTTCTGTTTTTAGCCTCGCCGTTGTGTGGCACTTTGGTAGCACATTAGGCTTTATCAATCCGATTTTTTGGCCTGCACCGAGTACCGTATGGCAACAATTCATCACCATTTCCCAAGACGGCTACCGCGGTTTTACCTTATGGGAGCATATTTGGGCGAGCCTTTATCGCATCCTAGTTGGCTTTAGCCTAGGGTGTCTTGTGGGTATTCCCCTAGGCTTTGCCATGGGTTTATCTGAAAAAGTGCGTGGCTGGTTTGACCCCATTGTCGAATTTTTCCGCCCTATTCCCCCGCTTGCGTTTATCCCGTTGGTCATCATTTGGTCTGGTATTGGTGAGCGCTCAAAGATTTTGCTAATTTTCTTTGCAGCCCTGTGGATCATGGTCATCGCGGCACGGGCTGGGGTGAGTAGCATCAAATTGAATAAGATCCATGCGGCCCACTCGTTAGGCGCTAACAAAAGACAAATCTTACAGCACGTTATCCTACCTAACTCTTTGCCGGAGATCTTTACAGGTATGCGCGTTGCCATGGGGGTTTGTTGGGGAACCGTAGTGGCCGCTGAGCTGGTAGCCGCGAATTCAGGGGTAGGTTATATGATCATGGTGGCGAGTAAATTTTTAGCCACCGACATTGTCGTATTGGGCGTTATTATTGTCGGCTTGATTGGTTACAGCATCGACATCATCATGCGTAAAATCGAAGCCAAATTAATCCCTTGGAAAGGCAAGTCCTAATCTCTACTGATTAAGTATTAGCTGACACAAAAAAAGGAGAAGGCTATTCAGTCTTCTCCTTTTTCGTTTTTGCAGAAAAAGCGTTTAGCGAATTGATCAGTGACATCGATCAATGACGCACTGTCAATCAAGCCGACATTTGTGCTTGCGCCGCTTGCAGGGTATTGGCCAATAGATTGGCAATTGTCATTGGGCCAACGCCACCAGGTACAGGAGTGATCGCGCCAGCCACCTTGCTCACGCTCTCAAAATCCACATCGCCACATAACTTACGCACGCCATCCAGCATTTCTACATTGATGCCCACGTCAATCACGGTCGCGCCTGGCTTGACCCAATCGGCGTTAACCAACTTTGGCGAGCCAACCGCAGCCACTAATATATCTGCCTGACGACACACAGAAGCAATGTCTCGGGTACGCGAATGCACCATGGTCACTGTGCAATTGGCCTGCAATAACAAGGCTGCCATTGGCTTACCAACAATGTTGGAGCGCCCTATTACCACCGCGTGCAACCCCGTTAAATCACCAAGGGTTTGCCTTAACATGGTCATGCTGCCCTGTGGCGTACAAGGCACCAAGCCCGGTTTGCCCGTTGCAAGCGCCGCCACATTCAGAGAATGAAAGCCGTCAACATCTTTACTCGGCGCGATCGCATCCACAATCTCGTCTTCGTCTAAATGTTTAGGCAATGGCAATTGCACCAAGATGCCGTGAATCTCAGGGTCCGCATTCAGCTCTGCCACCAAATCATTCAAGGTTTCTTGAGACACATTGGCGTCAAGGCGGTGTTTGATAGAACGAATGCCCACTTGCTCCGCACGCTGCACTTTATTGCGCACATAGACTTGGCTTGCTGGGTCATCCCCAACTAACACCACAGCAAGGCCCGGCGTAATGCCGTGCTTTGCTTTGAACTCAATGACATCACCCGTTACCTGCTCAAGCAATTGTGCGGAAATGACTTTTCCGTCAATGATGGTTGTCATAACGCCTCCCCTTAGCGAAACACTACGGTCTTGTTGTCATCCATAAACACACGGTGTTCTATGTGTAATTTCACCGCACGAGCCAATGCTACGGTTTCCGTATCACGACCGGCGGCCACAAGCGCTTCTGGAGAAAAGGCGTGGTTCACAATCTGCACTGACTGCTCAATAATCGGGCCTTCGTCCAAATCAGACGTAATGTAATGCGCGGTTGCTCCGATCAATTTAACGCCACGTGCATGGGCTTGATGGTAAGGTTTCGCGCCTTTAAAGCCGGGCAAGAAAGAGTGGTGAATATTGATCGCACGGCCTTTCAACTCAGTACACAAGTTGTCAGACAAGATTTGCATATAGCGCGCGAGAATCACCAGCTCAGTACCGGTCTCTTCGACTATGCTCAACAAGGCTTGCTCTTGCTCACGTTTGTTTTCTTTATTAACCGGAAGGTAAACAAATCGAATCCCTTCTCGTTCAGCCATCGGACGCAAATCCAAATGGTTAGAAACAATGGCCGTGACCTCCATATTAAGCTCGCCTTTACGCAAGCGGTACAGCAAATCGTCCAAACAATGGTCGAATTTACTCACCATGATCAGCGCCTTACAAGGTTGTGATGCAGGCACCAAGGTCCACTTCATATCAAACTGTTCTGCGACAAAAGGAAACTCTAAGTTAAGATCATCCAGTGTTTTATCCCCGCTTTCTATGTAGCCTACAGCACGCATAAAAAAGTGGTTCGTATCTGGATCATCAAACTGTGACAGTTCGCTAATATAACAACCTCGTTCAGACAAAAACGTGGTAACAGATGACACTATGCCACTGCTTGCGTTACACGTAATGTTAAAAATAAACTGATTTTCTTGCGTTTTTTTCGTTGTCATAATAATTGCCTACTTAGCTTCCTAGAGTCGATAAAAGTCATTGGTTGAGCCTGCATAGCGCAGACGCGATTCGTTTTTATAAAACAAGCCAGCACGCATTTATCACAACACGCGCACTGTCACTCCATAGGTTAACGGCCACATATTTGTGCTATCACATGTTCGGATAGTTCGGTCCACCGGTTCCTTCAGGCACGACCCAAGTAATATTCTGAGACGGATCTTTTATGTCACAGGTTTTACAGTGCAAGCAGTTCTGTGAATTGATCTGTAACTGCATGTCTTTTTTCTCTGGGTCTTCAACAAATTCATACACCCCAGCTGGACAGAAGCGCGCCTCTGGCCCTGCAAACAATCCCCAGTTCTTTTTCACCGGCACACTTTCGTCTTTTAACGTGAGGTGACAGGGCTGATCTTCTTCATGATTTGTATTGGACAAAAACACGGAAGACAATTTATCAAAACTGATCTTGCCATCCGGCTTCGGATACTCGATCGGCGTACATTCAGACGCTTCTTTTAACTGGGCATAATCCGGCGTGTTGTCATGCAAGGTGAACGGCAATTTGCCTTTAAACCAATTCTGATCCACATAGTTAAACGCGCCACCCCAGAAGGTACCGAACTTATGCATCGCCGGCCCAAAGTTTCGCGAACGATGCAGCTCGTCATACAGCCAAGAAGCATTCAACGCCTCAGTGAAAGCATTCAACTCTTTCCCGCCTTCATCGTCTATCTGTAAAGCGGCAAAAATAGTCTCAGCAGCGACCATGCCGCTCTTCATCGCGGTGTGAGTGCCTTTGATTTTTGCAAAATTCAAGGTTCCGGCATCACAGCCCACCAGCAAGCCACCTGGGAAACACATTTTAGGCAAAGCATTCAGCCCACCTTTTGTCATCGCCCGAGCGCCATAAGACACACGCTTGCCGCCTTCTAAAGTGTTTTTAAACACAGGATGTTGTTTCATTCGCTGAAACTCATCAAATGGCCCTAAGTAGGGATTCGAATAACTTAAATCCACCACTAAACCCACGACCACTTGATTGTTCTCACCGTGGTACAAGAAAGAGCCACCGTTGGTGTCTTTGTCCAATGGCCAACCCGCACCATGCACCACCAAACCTGGCTTATGTTTCGCAGGATCTATGTCCCATAACTCTTTAATACCAATGCCGTAATGTTGAACATCGACACCATCGTCTAACGCGTATTTCGCCAGCAATTGTTTCCCTAAATGACCACGGCAGCCTTCTGAAAACACAGTGTATTTTGCATGCAGCTCCATGCCTTCCATATAGCTGCCTTTCTGGCTGCCATCCGCGCTCACGCCCATATCACCGGTGGCGATGCCTTTTACCGCACCATTCTCGTGATACAGGATTTCGGCGGCCGCAAAGCCTGGAAAAATCTCCACGCCTAAGCCTTCTGCCTGTTCTGCCAACCAGCGGGTCAAATTGCCCAAGCTGATAACGTAATTGCCTTCGTTATGCATACTCTTTGGTACAAAACTATTCGGAATGCGCTTCGCCCGTTCGGCGTCTTGAAACAAATAAATTTCATCGCCAATGACAGGCGTATTCAAGGGCGCGCCGCGATCCTCCCAATCGGGAAATAATTCAGTCAGGGCACGAGGCTCTAATACCGCACCGGAAAAAATATGCGCCCCAACTTCGGAGCCTTTTTCCACCACACAAACACTCATATCACGTTCAGCTTGTTGTGCCTGCTGCATAAGTCGACAGGCCGTAGACAGACCCGCTGGGCCAGCACCTACAATAACGACATCAAACTCCATCGATTCCCGCATCAGTTATTTCCTTCTCAATCGCTTGTTCTACTAAATAAGTGCCGCTGACCTCAGCGGCACAGATTCGTTATACGCACCTATTAAAGTGCTTGTTCCAACTCAGGAACCGCATCAAACAGATCCGCCACCAAACCGTAATCCGCCACTTGGAAAATCGGCGCGTCAGGGTCTTTGTTAATGGCCACAATCACTTTCGAGTCTTTCATACCAGCAAGATGCTGGATCGCGCCCGAAATACCCACGGCAATGTACAAGTCTGGAGCGACAATCTTACCGGTCTGACCTACTTGCATATCGTTAGGCACAAAGCCTGCGTCTACGGCCGCACGAGATGCCCCCACCGCAGCGCCCAACTTATCCGCCACTTTTTCAAGGATCGAGAAGTTCTCGCCATTTTGCATGCCACGACCACCAGAAATAACGATGCTGGCCGAGGTCAATTCAGGGCGTTCAGAAACAGCCAAATCTTCACTCACAAACGAAGACAGCCCTAGATCGGTTACTTCTGAAACCACTTCAACTGGCGCATTGCCATCTTGAGCTGCCAGTTCAAACGCAGTACCGCGAACCGTCATCACTTTAATGCTGTCGGCGGTTTGAACCGTTTCGATGGCATTACCCGCATAAATAGTACGTTTAAACGTATCGGCACTTTCCACACTGATAATGTCTGAGAAATAGCTGGTATCGAGAGCCGCGGCTAAGCGCGGCAAAATATTTTTACCACTGGTGGTGGTTGGCGCCATGATATGGCTGTAATCGCCCGCCAGCGTTTGAATCAAGGCCGCAACGTTTTCAGCCAACTGGCCGTTGTAACAAGCATGGTCTGCCACTCGTACACGACGAATACCACTAATGGTTGCCGCTGCTTCTGCCGCACTGCCGCAATTCTCACCGACCACCAACACATCAATGTCACCACCAATTTGAGTCGCGGCGGTAATCGCATTTAAGGTGATTTCTTTTAAGCTTTTGTTGTCATGCTCTGCAATCATTAAAATCGTCATTTAAATCACCCCTTTTTCTGTTTTCAATTTTTCTACTAATTCAGCGACTGAACCCAATACCGTACCGCCTTGACGCTCATTCGGCGTTTCTACCATTAAGGTTTTAATGCGCGGCGTAAGATCAACACCAAGATCCCCAGCGGCCTTCACATCCAAAGGCTTACGTTTCGCTTTCATGATGTTCGGTAAAGACGCAAAACGCGGCTCATTAAGACGCAAGTCACAAGTCACCACCGCAGGCATGCTCAAACTCAATGTTTGTAAGCCGCTGTCCACTTCACGAGTTAGATTGATTTTTTCGCCACTGATTTCCAACTTAGATGCGAACGTACCCTGCGCCCAGCCCATCAAAGAGGCCAGCATTTGACCCGTTTGACTGTTGTCCGTATCGGTAGACTGCTTACCTAAGATCACCAAGCCTGGTTGCTCTTCTTCGATGATCTTTTGCGTTAGTTTGGCCACAGTCAAAGATTCCAATGGCCCCTCAGATTCGATCAAGATGCCACGATCCGCTCCCATCGCCAGGGCCGTACGTATTTGCTCCTGGGATTGCGTACCACCGATCGACAAGGCCACGACTTCAGTCGCAATGCCCGCTTCTTTTAGGCGTACCGCTTCTTCTACTGCGATTTCACAAAAAGGGTTGATCGCCATTTTGACATTATTAAGATCCACACTACTGTTATCCGCACTGACTCGAATCATTACGTTTGGATCAGATACTCGCTTTACCATCACTAATATTTTCATATGTCATATCTCTACTTTGTCATTGTTTACGTTAACGAGTTGTTTAAAATTGTTTATTAGTCCGCGGGTCTTCCTGCTGGTTTAAAGCACCCTTGTACAATTCGGTCGATGATCATGGCGCAGAACAAGATCGCCAAACCAGCCAACAAGCCTTGTCCCTTCGCGGCAAATTGCAGTGCCATCAAGACGTCTGTACCCAAGCCTTCTGCCCCAATCAAAGAGGCAATCACCACCATAGAAAGACACATCAAAATGGTTTGGTTAATGCCCGCTAAAATGCTGGTCATCGCCAAAGGGATCTCAACATCCAGCAACAACTTGCGACGTGAGCAACCAAACGCTAAGGCCCCTTCCACAATAGAAGGTGGTACTTGCTTGATGCCCAACGCCGTCAACCGAACCACTGGCGGCATACCAAAGATCAGCGTGGCCAAAATACCTGGCGGCTTACCAGTACCGAAGAAGGCAATAATAGGAATCAAGTAGACAAACGCGGGCATGGTCTGCATGAAATCGAGAACCGGTCGAGCGATCGAATCCACGGTGCGGTTTTTCGCACACAAGATGCCAAACGGTACTCCAACCACAACACACAAGGTGGCCGCCGCACCCAGCAAGGCGATCGTCGCCATGCTTTTTTCCCAATAACCCAAGAAGGCGAGGTAAGCCAAAGCCGCCACGGTAAAGATCGCCACGCGAGGTCCAGCCAAGCGCCATGCCATAAACAAGATCACCAAGGTAATCACCGGCCAAGGCGTATCCACCAGCACCACTTCTAACCCGTCCAGCAAGACCCGAATGCCAGAAGTAATGCCATCAAAGAAACCAGAACCGTGAATAGCCACCGCGTCAAACGCCGAGTCCAACCAGCTGGACGCTGAATTAAAAACGGTTTTGTCCGCTGGAAACTCGATCAGCCAAGCCACTGGTTTGGTCGCCGTAAAGCGATACAACATCAGTGGCAGCATAATGGCTAACATGGCGCTGCCAAGCAGTAGGTTCATCATGCTAAAGCCATTTTTCTCGCTGTAATCGGCGCGCCAGCGACAGTATTTTTTCTCGTAGACAAGATTGGCAATCAGCCCTTGAAAAATCATCACCACGATTAAAAACACAGCGCCCCAGATCACCAATTGCTCAGCCCCTTTCGCCGCTTCGTTCGCGGCAGCCGTGGCTTTGTCTGCGGCTCGTTGTAAGTTGTCAGAGTTACGCAGTAGCGCCTGAGCGTTTGCAGCGCCAGCCTCTAAGGCCACTTGCGCTTTGGCGGCCATCTCTTGAGATTTACTTCCCAAGCGCGCCGCTTGTGCTAATTTATCGGCGCCCAACTCACCCCATAAACCACGACCTAATTGCACCAAGGCAAACAGCATGGCGATGGTACTTAACCAAAAGAAGCCCCAAATATTTCGAGCCGCCCCCCAAAAAGGACCAAACAAGGCCGCCGCAACATTGAAAGATAAGGTTAAGCGAGTACTCGATTGAATTTTTTCAAACTCAGCACTGTAATAGTCGCCACTGCGTTCGGTAAATCGATGAACCGACTCAGATTGCTCCTTCTGCATAAGAGAGGTATCGCCGTTCGAGTTGCTATTATTCATCACCCTTCCCCTTAATCCCGGTTAATAAAGTGTCTTTACTGACAATGCCAACGTCTGCGCCTTGAGCATCGGTAATGATGATAGGCAAGTGTGATGTAACAGAAAGGTCGATAAGATCAGCAAGACTGGTGTTTTCATCGGTGCGTGGCGCGTCGGCAAAAGCGACTTTTTCCTCTGCTGTGACGCTATTGATGTCCAACATGATTGAATGCGCACTCACCAGTTTTAGATTAGAGATACCCTTAACGAAATCGGCCACATAATCGTCAGCTGGGTGCATAACAATCTCTTCTGGCGTCCCGGTCTGAATCAAGCGTCCGTCTTTCATAATGGCGATGCGATCACCAATGCGAATGGCCTCATCCAGATCGTGGGTAATAAACACGGTGGTTTTCTGCAGCGTTTTCGTTAAAGACACAAACTGGTTCTGTAACTCATGACGGATCAAAGGATCAAGCGCACTAAAAGGCTCGTCCATCAGCAATACTTCAGGGTCACTGGCCAGCGCTCGCGCCAAGCCCACTCGTTGCTGCATACCGCCAGATAACTGGTGCGGTAAGCGATATTCAAAGCCATCTAGATTCACTAATGACAAGGCATGCTGAGAAATTTCCCAACGTTTAAACTTAGGGACATTTTGCACTTCTAACGGAAACGCTACGTTATCCAATACCGTGCGATGCGGCAGCAATGCCATGTGCTGAAACACCATACCAATGTGTTTGGCGCGCACACCACGGAGCTCTTTATTGTTGAGCGCGGACATGTCACGGTCTAATACTTTGATCTTGCCAGCGGTGGGCTCAATCAAGCGATTAAGGTGGCGGATCAAGGTCGACTTTCCACTGCCCGAAAGTCCCATGATGCAAAAAATTTCCCCTCTTGGTACGGTAAAAGAAACATCAGCAATTCCTACGACACAGCCAAAGCGCTCAAGTACCGCTGCTTTGTCCAACCCTTCTTCGCTAATCGCCTTCATCGCCTGTTCGGAGTCGTCTCCGAAGATTTTCCAAACATTCTCTAGCTGAATTACATCCGTCGTCATGCTGAATTCTCCACTCCCATTGTTTCAGGAATCTAATCTGCTTGTGGTACCACCAATAACCAGCGACTGCTGCTGACTAGTGGTCATCAATTAGCCACTGTTTCTTTATAAACCTAACCAGGACTCCACTAAGTCGCTGTGCTCATCCACCCATTCACGGGCAAGCGTTTCAGGGTCTTTCTTATCGACCACCATGGCGTAACTCAAATCACTGACGATCTTGGCGTTGATCTTAAAGTTTTTAAGCACCATGCCCGCCTCTGGGTGTCTTTCTTGTAATGACTTCGAGTAATCAACGTACAAGCGCGCTTCTGGCCAAGCACTGTCGGCGTTGGATTTCGCCATCCAATCTGGATCATCGGTTGGCTGTAATGTTTTCCAAGTGTCTTTGTTGTGTTCTGGCTCTTCTAGAAAGACAAGGTCATAAAGCGAAAAGACATAATGCGGGGTGTAACAAAAGAAGGCATATGGCTTATGGGCTTTTACCGCCACTTCTAAAGCCGCCCAATTAATTGGCGTATCAGTCGAGACCAACTCCATCGTCTGGTTGTAGCCGTAACTCTTGGCTCTCACACGCTCTACCACAGTCGACGCCGCACCAGGTTCACCGATCCACATTTCGCCAAGCCCATTGCCATTAGTGTCAAAAACAACAGATTTATCGGGGTCGGTAAGATCGTAAATCGATTTGATATTGTATTTTTCAGAAGTTTCTTTGGTGACACAAATCCCTTGTTTCGCCACAACACCATGGTCGTTCTGCAACACAGTACCTCTTTCTTTGACGTACTTTTGATAGAGGTTATTCTGATTTGGTAACCAAACTTGTGGGTGAACATCGATGGAACCACGATCCATGGCTTCAAAAATCACCGCATTAGTACCACTTTGCATGGCCACCTCAAGCCCAAGATTGTCTTCCATTACCGTCTTTATGATGTAGGCTGTTGCCGCACCAGAAGGCCAACCAGGAACACCTATTGTCATGTCTGCGGCGTAGGCTGTCGCTCCATTGACGCCAATTGCTGCCGCAATGGTCATCGCTTTAATCGCTTTCATTTGCTTTCCTTCTTTGTTCACTATTGTTTGGAGCCCACATCACCAACATTTCAAATACGTCTGCCGTTGGGTCAGCACCCAGTTCGGTATAACCGACACTCTTAACACGCGGTAACTAAGAGTGTCGGGGCTTAATCAAACCAAATTCAAGGCTCGATCAGCGACAACCAAACCAAACGTCTATTACTGGCCTAACCAAGATTCCACCAATTTGCTATGGGACTTAACCCACTCGTGAGCGACAACATCCGCTGATTTTTTCTCAACCACCATCGCGTAGCTCAAACCACTAACGATGTCAGCGTTCAACCTAAAGTTCTTAAGCAAAGAAGCCGCTTCTGGGTGTCGAGTTTGCAGAGATTTCGCGTAATCCACATAGAAATTAGCAACCGGCCAAGCGCTGTCTGCGTTTGACTTAGCCAACCAATCTGGATCGTCTGTTGGTTGCAGAATGTTCCAGGTTTTGTCGTTATGAGCGGGCTCTGTTAAGAACACCAAGTCATACAAAGAAAAGACGTAATGCGGGGTATAACACGCAAAAACATACGGCTTATGGGCTTTCACTGACGCGTCCAATGCCGCCCAGTTGATCGGCAGATCACTTTCGTCCAATTCCATGGTTTGATCGTAGCCGTAACTCTTCGCACGGATCTTCTCAATAATGGTAGACGCCGCACCAGGTTGACCGGCCCACATATTGCCTATGCCATCACCGTCACTGTCGAACAACACAGACTTATCGGGATCGGTTAGATCGTAGATAGATTTGATGTTGTATTTCTCAGACGTTTCCTTAGTAACACACGCCCCTTGTATCGCTTCTACACCGTGCTTGTTTTGCAGCACTGTGCCACGCTCAACAACGTATTTTTGATACAAGTTTTGCTGATTTGGCAGCCAAACTTCTGGGTGAACATCCATAGAACCGCGATCCATCGCTTCGAAAATAACCGCGTTAGAGCCGCTTTGCATCGCGACGTCTAACCCTAGGTTCTCTTCCATGACTGTTTTCAAAATGTAAGCGGTTGCTGCAGCCGAAGGCCAGCTTGGCACGCCGATGGTTAAATCGGCAGCCTGTGCTACGACGCCGTTAAAGCTCAGCACCGCCGCAACGGTCATTGTTTTAATCGTCTTCATCGTCTTTCCTTTTGGATATCTGTTGTTTATTGAATACAACTTATCTTTACGATCTCACGCACACGTTCTCTGGGTCGAATAACGAATCAGAAACCACGGTCGCAGGATAGGGTTTTCCGATGATCTCCACATCGAACTCACATCCTTCTGTGGCGTAAGCAGGATCAATAAAGCCCATCACAATGTTCTTATTGACACGATGACCGTAGCCTGCAGACGTCACAGTACCGATCACTTTACCCTCAAAACAAATAGAGTCTCCTGGGTGAGCCGGTGCAATCTCGCAATCTACCGTCATGGTGACAAACTTCTTACGTGCGGGCTGACCTGCTTTGGCCAGTAGCGCTTCTTTACCAGGGAAGCTTTCTTTATCCATGTTGATAAAGCGGTCTAGTGAGCTTTCAAAGGGGTCGAATTCAGTGATCAAGTCGGCTTTCCAATGACGGTAGCTCTTCTCTAAACGCATGGATTCTGTTGCCAGCATACCGAACGGTACCAGACCGAACCCTTTGCCAGCTTCGTTTAACAAGGAGTGAACAAGGAACAGCTGCTCATTAGGAACATGCAACTCCCAACCAAGCTCACCGTTAAAGCTCACGCGCATCGCCAATACTTCGGCATGCTCAATAAAGACAGGTTTCGCAGTAAGCCAAGGGAACGCTTTGTTTGACCAATCGGTACGAGGCGACAAAGACGCCAGCAAATCGCGAGACTTAGGACCTGAAACCACCAAAATAGTGTGCGTATTGGTCATTGGCGTAATCACCACGCCACCGTCTTTTGGCAAACGAGTGCGCAACCAATCCATATCGTGGTATTCAGACGCTGCGGCAGAACCGTACCAGAAGGTGTCGTCCGCCAATTTCGCCAATGTCGCTTCGCCCGCCACATTGCCTTTTCCTGTTAGGAAGTAACACAAGCCAACGCGGCCCACTTTCTTCGGCACGTTAGAACACATTAAGCTGTCTAACCATTCAGCGGCTTTCGGCCCCTTGATTTCGTAACGGTTAAAGCCGCTTACTTCCATCATGCCAACGCCTTCATGAACCGCTTTGATTTCGGCGGCGACCACTTTCTCAGTGTCAGTGAAGCGGAAGCTGTGCTTGAATTCGAAATCCGCATCTGGCTTGAAGAACATGGCGCGTTCCCAGCCATTCACCACACCAAATTCGGCATTTTGCGCTTTAAGAACAGGGTAGATTGGGGTTGTTTTCGCTAAACGGCCTGCTGGGCGGAACTCGTGAGGCATATGGAAACGGAATTCGTTTTGGTAATCTTCAACGGCTTTACGAGCGGTAAACTCAGTGTTGGCATGACGAGTGAAACGCGCTGGGTCAATGGCCCATGTATCCCACTCGGACTCACCATGAACGATGATTTCAGCCAGAATCTTACCGTGACCACCACCCTCACCCAAACCAGCACGAAGGCCGATAATAGAATAAAGGTTATCAAAGCCTGGGGTTTTACCCACCAACGGATTACCATCGGCAGAATACGTAATTGGGCCGTTGATGATGCTGCGAATGCCCGTTCTTTCTAGGCAAGGCATGCGTTTGAAGACACGTTCCATATTATCTAGACAGCGGTCCAGGTCATCAGGGCAAAGGGCGTTGACAAAGTTAGGGTCAATGCCGTCCATACCCCATGTTTTACAACGCTGCTCATAGATACCCACCAACAAACCGTCTTTTTCTTGGCGACTATAAAAATCGTCCAGAGGGTCACGCAACAATGGAACTCGTTTGCCAAAGTCTGCGATTTCAGGAATCGCTTCGGTTAAGAAATACATGTGCTCCATGGAAATAACTGGGTACTTAACACCAATCATGTCGCCGATTTCGTTAACTCGATAACCGCCCGCGTTAACGACTTTTTCACATGTAATGTCGCCATTTTTCGTTTGCACAACCCACTCACCGTTTGGTTTTTGGTAAATGTTTTCTACTGGGTTGTGACGGTAAATTTCAGCGCCGGCTTTACGTGCCGCACGGGCCAATGCTTGAGTCAACTGAGCGGGGTCAATGTCGCCATCTAATGGGTCCCAAAGGCCGCCTAATAATTCGTGTGTTTCGATCAGTGGATGGCGTTTCGCACATTCCGCCGCATCGATCAATTCGAAATCAACGCCCATGCCTTTAGCGAGAGAGATAAAGTGGTTGTAACCGTCTAGATGCTCTTGAGTCGACGCCAAACGAATACCACCAGACGCGTGGTGGTAGTTGATAGGGTTTTCAGGGTCCGCCGCGAGTTCTTTGTAAAGCTTGATACTGTGGCTTTTCAAACCAACCATGGTTTGCACCGCACCAAAGTTAGTGACCTGTGCCGCCGAGTGCCAAGTTGTACCAGACGTCAATTCATTACGCTCAACCAGAACAACATCCGTCCAGCCCTCTTTGGTCAAATGATAAAGAGTACTACAGCCTCCGATACCACCACCGATTACAACGACTTTACAATGCGATTTCATATAACTCTCCTGATTCCTATCAACAACGTTGGTTACATATTAATTAGATATAACTTAGTGTTAGTGCCTATAAAATGAAAGCGCTTCCATTTCATAAAAAATAAAAAAGAAGCTAACTTCTAGCACTGAAAGTGCTGCAATATAGTTTTTATTGCCGGCACCTATCAGGCTATTTTAAAAACGTCCTGTTTTTAACTCTCGCTTTATTAACTGAAAGGCATTTTCCATTTACTTTTTATGGAAGCGCTTTCAGTTGTTAATTAAAAACTACACAAGATAACAAATGATGACAAGCATAAATTTCAAAAAAATATAACTAACTGAAATATCTATTTTTTCCTCTAGAGTCCTTTATATATAGGCCTCTATAGGAAAAAAGCCAAATCATCAGCGCACCATCTGCATGCATTTCGCACCAATAAAAGGCGCATAAACAGCGGCTAGACAACCATTCAATATTCACCATTACATTTAAATTATGATTAATATTGAATTATTTTATCATTTGCAATTTTTATTCCATTTTATAAAAACCAAACCAAAATATTAAAACTCAACGAACGGTCAATATTATAAAAAAGACCAAAAAACAGTAAAAATGTTCTAAAAACGACAATATTACCGATAAGGATTTAGCGTAAAGTGAAACCGCTTGACAGTGTGGAAGACGCTGAAATAGAGTGCGGAAAGTAGCCATATGGTTGCGCTTTCATCTTTGTTGAAGATTGCTGCAACCCCATTTAGCTAGCTGTAATCAAACGTAGCTTAACGAAACATAACGACGTCACACCCCAAGGAGAGTGCCGCCACACCACAACCCCATAAGCCAGGAGAAGCAGTCTCATGTACCAAACAACGAAAAAATTACTCGCTCAGCGCATACCAGAACACGCTCTACAAAGAACGTTCTACACGGATGTAGACATTTTTAAGCAGGATCTTGAGGCGTTTTATTTTAAAGAGTGGTTGTTTGTTACACCGGAATGCGAACTGCCGAAGCCTGGTGACTACATCACCTATACGGTTGGCGATTACAACATTATGGTGGTGCGTGGCGCGGATCATGAAGTGCGCGCTTTTCACAATACCTGCCGACACCGCGGTTCTGTTATCTGCAAAAAAGAAAAAGGCACCATGCCCAAACTGGTGTGCCCTTATCATCAGTGGACGTACGAACTGGATGGTTCTTTATTATGGGCGCGCGACATGGGCGCAGACTTTGACCCAAAAGAACACGGCTTAACCACGGCACACTGTCGCAACCTTGCTGGCTTGATCTACATTTGTCTGGCCGACGAGGCCCCAAACTTTGACGACTTCGCCGCAGTGACCACGCCCTACCTTGCCTCTCACGATCTTAAAAATGCCAAGGTGGCGTACGAGTCGCGCATTATAGAAAAAGGCAACTGGAAACTGGTCTGGGAAAACAACCGCGAGTGCTACCACTGCTCGGCCAATCACCCTAGTCTCACACGCACCTTTCCTGAAGACCCACGAGTCTCCTTTTTAGGCAAAGACAACATCCCAGATTACATCGCAGAACATTTCGCCGCCTGTGAAGCCGCCGGACTCACCGCGCAATTCATGGTGGCCGAAGACGGCCAATATCGCCTCTCGCGCATGCCTTTGGTGAAAGGCGCGAAAAGCTTCACCATGAACGGTGAATTCGCCGTTCCACAAAAACGACTTGGCAACATCACGTTCGAAACCGCAGGCGTGTGCAACAAGTTTCACTACCCAAGTACCTGGGCGTATTTTCTACCGGACTATTGCTTAACTTTCAGAGTGACGCCCATTAGCCCAACAGAAACCGAACTGGTGACCCAATGGTTGGTCAATAAAGACGCCCAAGAAGGGGTGGATTATGACCTTAAACAGCTCACCGAAGTCTGGATTGCCACCAACGACGAAGACAGACGCGTCGTGGAAGACAATCAGCTAGGCGTTAACTCCCCTGCGTTTAAACCCGGCCCCTATTCGCCGCTCCATGAAATCAGTGTAAACGCTTTTGTTGATTGGTATTGCGATAAGCTAGACGCGCGTTTACCCGAACTGCACCCTAAAAGCCATAACGCGCACCAGCCAGACATGATTGCCACGTCTGCCGACGCGCATTCAGAACCGGAGGTGATCAATGAGCCACCTCGCTAACACAATGACAGACGTCGCTGCCCACCAATATTGGACAGACAAAGAGCCATTAGAATGCGTCTCAGTAGTAGCAGAGACCTCAAACTGTGCAAGCTTTTCATTTCGCGCCCCTTCGGGGGCCTTGTTTGATTTCTTGCCGGGTCAGTTTTTAACTCTGGCGCTGCCTGTTTCAAACAAGTCGGCTGGCACAAGCACACCATTGCAAGAAGAACTGGTGTACCGAACCTACACCATTTCTTCGTCGCCAACCCGACCGAACTTAATCACGCTCACCGTGAAAGCCCAAGCAGACAGCATAGGCACTCGTTGGATGCTTGACAATTTAACGCCCGGTATGCGCATCCACGCCATTGGGCCAGCGGGAAACTTCACCAATATAAGAAGCGAAGCCGAGCCCTGCGCCAACAAATTTTTATTTGTATCGGCTGGGTCTGGCGTGACGCCCATGATGTCGATGACCACCGCCATGTGGGACAAAGGCAAGCCACTCGATGTCGCTTTTATCCAGTGCGCACGTCGACCATCGGAGATTTTGTTTCGTAAACGATTAGAAGACATGGCAAGTCGTGAGCCTGGCCTGAACCTAAAGTTTGCCGTAAGCGAACCGGATGCAAACACCCCATGGACGGGCTACCAAGGCCGCTTTAACTCGCTCATGCTAGGACTAATGGCGCCGGACTTTATACAGCGCGATGTTTACTGTTGCGGCCCTCAACCTTTTATGGAATCTGTGCGTAACATGTTGCAGGCACTGGGCTTCGACATGAGCCACTACTATGAAGAGAGCTTTCAGGCACCAGAAGAAGACAGCACGCCTGAGCAAAGCGCCGCTTTACACCATGACGAAGACAACGCAACCAGCGAGGCCGACATTTACTTCGCTCAGACAGATCACCACCACAGTGCCACACCAGAGCAAACCATCTTGCTGGCATCGAAAGCCGCTGGGCTGAACATTCCATCGGGTTGCACCTTTGGCGTTTGCGGCACCTGTAAAGTGAAAAAACTCAGTGGAGAAGTCGCGATGAACCACAACGGAGGGATCTCTCAAGCCGACATAGACGCGGGGTATATTCTTGCTTGTTGCTCACGGCCGATTGGCAATGTGTCTATCGATGTGTAAACACTCTGCCTGAGTGTTCTCAGGCAGATAAAATACCGTAAAGAGCAGTATGTAATAACGCGTAAAAAAAAGCGCACTGTGTTTAGGCGTATGATCATTGGAACATCGTTCGTCATTAAATTACGGAGTTTTATCGGTTAAAACGCTGAATTTTGTCTGCTTTTTGTAACTAAATTACACTTTTACCTAGGTATAAGATTAAGATAGCTCTACTTTAAACCTATGTTTTGATATTCTGAGTGAAAGATTTTGAGAAGTATATGAAAGCCAACAATATTGTCACTGATAGTATCACCATGGGCGATGTCGCGCGTGCCGCCGGCGTGGCCCCTGTTACTGTGTCACGCTACCTCAATGACCCAGAATTAGTCAGTGAGCGCAGCAAACAGAAAGTGTCTGCTGCCATTAAAGCGCTCAATTACGTTCCTTCGGCCGCCGCGCGTACTCTGGCATCCAAACGCTCGCGAATGATTGGCTCCATCATGCCATCCCTAGACAGCAGCCTATTTGGTCGCGCCATCGAAGTCTTTCAGAATCACATTTCCACCTCAGGCTACAACCTGATATTGGCGTCGCACAATTACAATCCAGAAAAAGAACGAGAGCACATACTTCAGATGATCTCGCATGGTGTGGATGCCCTCTTACTGATCGGCAACGCCCGTGATGAAAGCATCTACCAACTGCTTAATGCCAAAAAAATTCCCTATGTGCTCACCTGGACGATCGACTCAAAACAAGCCCACCCTTGTGTCGGCTTTGACAACCACAACGCCGCCAGCAGCATTGCCAACTACCTGATGGATCTTGGGCACACCAAATTTGCGATGATCTCCGGTTTTGTCAAAAACAACGACAGGGCCTATGACCGCCTACAAGGTGTACGCCACGCACTGGCCCAACGCGGACTCAGCCTAGACGATGACAACGTCATTGAACGACAGTTCGGTGTAGACGCCGGACGAGACGCCTTTCGTCTATTAATGTCACGCCAGCAAAAACCCACCGCGATCATCTGTGGCTCAGAACCTTTTGCCTACGGTGCGATTTTTGAAAGCAAAACAATGGGCATCGACATCCCCAACGACGTTTCCGTCACAGGGTTCGACGACATGTGGTTAGCCTCAAACATCACCCCACGATTAACCACAGTGAGAACCCCGCAACAACAAATTGGCATGCTCGCCGCCAAATACCTCATCGCCAAACTCAATGGGGAAAACGTACTGGTACCCAATCCACTGGACATCGAAATCGTTGTACGGGAATCCTGCGCACCGCCACGTTAACGACACAGCCATCTCGATGTCTATGCGCAAAGCGGATTGACACATTCCCATTAGTACTTGTTTGCAATAGCCTTTTCAGTACACTAACCGCTCAAACAGGGAGTGGTTTAATGGTACAAGTTGGCATTTACGAACAGTTAATCACGCAGGTCATTGAACAGCACCTTAATCGGGACCAATTCTACGTTGGCGAGCGACAGCTTGAATCGGTAGAAGCCGCCACTTGGCTGTCTCGCTTTTTAGGCAAACTGGTTGCCCATGCCATCGAGGCTGTGCCGAATTCAAACGAACGATTACAAGAGCAAATCAGCCTCGCGAACAGTTTGGTTCTTTGGCTTAAAGATCATATAAAAGACGACGAACTGATCAGTGAAAACCTGATCGACAGCCAAGGCCGCATTCTCACTGCCCTGTTTCATACCGAAAACCCCATTGCTGCCAACCTTAAAGACTACTCTAGCGATATTTACCCGCTTACAGGGTTAACCCAAAGCGAATTATTCAGCGGCGCGAATGCCGGTATTTCCCTCGAAACCGAACTCAAGCGTGAAATCAAATCGGCAGACACCATTTACTGGCTGGTTTCCTTCATCAAATGGACTGGCCTGCGGATTTTTAAGAATGAGCTAGAAGCCTTTACCAAAAGCGGCAAACAACTGAAAGTCATTACCACCTCGTATATGGGCGCAACGGATGCCAAAGCGGTTGAGTTTCTTGCCAGCCTACCCAATACAGAAGTAAAGCTGAGCTACAACAATCAGCAAGAACGGCTGCACGCCAAGTCGTATTTATTTATGCGCGACACAGGCTTTCATACAGGCTACATTGGCTCGTCTAACCTCTCCCATTCGGCACTGACCAGCGGCCTTGAGTGGAATCTTAAAATCACCGCTCAAGAAATCCCGCACATCATTGCCAAAACCAAAAGCACTTTTGAAACCTATTGGCAGTCACCTGACTTTGAGCTTTTCACGGGTGAAGCAGAGAGCAAAGAAAAACTCAGAAACTCGCTTAATGAACAGCGTGGGATTGGCCAATCAAGCAGCCAGTTTTATTTTGATATCACGCCCAAAAACCATCAATTGGCTATCTTAGAAAAACTCAGCGCTGAGCGAAATGTACACAAGCGGTTCAGAAACTTGGTGGTCGCTGCCACGGGCACTGGGAAAACCATTATCTCAGCGTTTGATTTTAAGCAAGTATATGACGCTAAACCCAATGCCAACTTTTTGTTCGTGGCCCATCGCGAAGAAATCCTAAAACAAGCACAAAGTGCTTATCGTGGCGTACTCAAAAACAATGACTTTGGGGAATTATGGGTCGGTAACTTTAAACCGCAAAAATACAACCAAGTATTTGCGTCAATCCAAACGCTGAACAGCCAAATTGAATCGCTTAATTTAACCAGCAATTACTATGACTACATAGTTATAGACGAAGTACACCATGTAACAGCGAGCAGCTATCGCGATGTTTTGTCGCACTTTACCCCTAAGATATTACTCGGCTTAACCGCTACGCCAGAGCGCCAAGATGGCGCAAATATATTGGATGACTTTTGTGGTGTAATCGCCGCAGAGATCCGCTTACCAGAAGCCATTAATCAGCGCCATTTATGCCCTTTCCAATACTTCGGGCTGGATGACGACACAGATTTAAGTCAAGTATCATGGCGCAATGGCCGCTACGACATTGCAGAACTGAGTAACCTTTATACCGGGGAAAACCATCGCGCGACAAAAATCATCACCAGCCTAAGCGAAATAGTCACCAATGTTCAGCGCATTAAATCGCTGGCGTTTTGTGTCAGCCAAAAACACGCCGAGTTCATGGCTGCCAAGTTCAATCTTGCAGGCATTCATGCCGACGTACTCACCAGTAAAAATACCAATGACCGCGTACAAAAGCAGCAAGCGTTACGCCAAGGTAAAATACAAATACTCTGCGTGGTGGATATTTTTAACGAAGGGGTCGATATCCCTGAAGTGGATACCCTATTGTTTTTGCGACCAACAGAAAGCTTAACGCTATTTTTGCAGCAATTAGGTCGTGGCCTTCGCTTGCCAGAAAACGCCAACACATCAGAGCATTCTAAGCAGTGTTGCACGGTACTCGATTTTGTTGGTAATGCCCGTGCTGAGTACGATTTTGCCAGTAAGTTTCGCGCGCTTATCGGCAAAAGCAACCAATCGATAAAAACCGAGATAGAGCACAACTTCCCTCACTTACCACTAGGGTGTCGGATCGAGCTGCAAGCACAAACGCAAAAGATCATTTTGCGTAATATCCAACAAGCTATTAACAGCAAGAGACGCTTACAACAGCTGATTCAAGCTTACCCACAACACACTAACGACGCGCTCACGCTAAGTAACTTTTTACGCATCAACCCACACGTTAGTCTTGAGGACATTTACAAACCCAAAGCACAAAAGCTCGGCGGCTGGCATTGGCTAAAAGGCGATGACATTCCCACCGAGCAAGCCGACATTTATGCGGCGTATTACCGAGCCATCAACACGCAACTACTAGGCTGTGACTCCTTGAGCTATTTGCAGTTTCTACTTGATCTATGTCGGAACGATTTCCGCTTTGTTCATTCTTCTCAAAACCGACAGTTTGCCTTAATGGCGCATTACAATTTCTGGGACAACACAGGAAAGTCACTAGGGTTCGACAGCCTTGAGCAAAGCTTACAAGCACTCATCCACCCAGCGCTCCAACAGGAATTGGAACAAGTTATCAGCTTGCTCATTCAGCGAATTCATCAGCAAGAAAGCAACCTTGTCTGTTTGCCACATCACGCGCTCAAATTACACAGCCGCTACACGCGCCAACAAATCCTCGCGGAGTTTGGCGCACACACCTTTAATAAAAAATCGACTGCCCGCGAAGGGGTTTTAGAATTTAAAGACCAGAACCTAGAGCTGTTATTTGTAACACTCAATAAGTGTGAAAAAACCTATTCGCCCACGACCCTTTATCACGACTATGCCATCAGCCCAGAACTGTTCCACTGGCAGACTCAAAACAGCGCCCGCCCAGAACACGGCCGAGGTCTAAGCTACATTCAGCACCGCCAAACAGGCAAAACGATACTGTTATTTGTACGAGAACAAGGCAAAGACGAAAACGGCCGAACCATGGGATTTGTAAACTACGGCGAGGTGAAATATCAAAGCCACAACGGCAGCCAGCCCATGAACATAACGTGGCAACTCACCAGCCCCATGCCAAGCGAAATGTGGTATGAAGCTGGAAAGTTAGCGGTTGGGTGATGGATTAAATGATTATGTAGCACAACGCGAAAGGCCGAATTCAATAAGATTTATTAGTTTTGAGTTCAAGAAAAACAGCACCAACTTTCTAACAAAATATAGGCCTAGCAGTAAAGCCGATAGTAACTTCTAGCCCATGGTCGATGTCTATTTAACGTGTGATTTTTAAAAACGTAACGTGTCACGCCTTTAAAACTGTTTTATAGTTAACCCTCGCTTAAAAACTAAAGGAGATACTCACCTATGGAACAGGATCCATCGAATGGCGGCTCAGCAATTGCTGCGCTGATACTCATATTAACCCCACTTATTCTTGCACTGTTTTTTTGGATTAGAGCTCGTCTTTTAAAAAAGAGACTGAGTAAGTTAGACGTTGAACATATAAAGGCTCGCTCAGAAATAGAGCAATTAAAAAACAAGCTTTCTCCAATAACCGATGTAGAACTTGAAGCTGAAAGGCTCAAACAAGAAGCCGAAACTCTTACAAAAGTTGCTCAATCAACATTGGATGAAGCTAACAAGAAAGCCCAATTGATTATCCAAAAAAGTGAAGATGATGCCTATGAAATCCTTAGCGACGCCAAGGAAGAAGCATCAATTTTAAAAAGAGGCAGTAAAGAAGCAGTTTCCAAAGCTCAAGAGAAAGCTGACAAGCTCAAAGCCGAGGCGGCTTCTGAGTCAGACCGAATTATTGAATATGCCAATAGACGTGCTGAAGAAATTGCTGGTGATGCTCTTGAGGCAAAAAACAAAGCAGATCTATACGAAAATGCGATATTAGCAATGCAAAATACAATAGATGGTTACAAAGATGACTACATAATCCCAAACCACACTGTTCTTGATGACCTAGCTGAGGAATACAGCCACAAAGAAGCCGGTGAACAATTAAAATTACAGCGAAAACGCATAAAAGAACTAATTTCAACAGGTAGAGCTGCAGATTGTGATTACGCAGAACCTAAGAGAAGAAATTACGCAATTCATTTTGTCATCGATGCCTTTAACGGGAAAGTCGACTCTGCAATGGCAAAAGTAAAACAGGATAATTTTGGAAAAATACAGCAGGAAATCACTGACGCTTACGCATTGGTTAACTACAACGGTCAACCATTTAGAAACGCACGTATTAACCATGAATTTCTAGATGCTCGATTAACTGAACTTAAATGGGCTGTCGCTACTCATGAAATCCGACAAGCCGAACTAGCCGAACAACGAGCTATTCGAGAGCAAATTCGGGAAGAAGAAAAAGCCCGTAGAGATATGGAAAAAGCGATTAAGGAAGCCGAGAAAGAGGAACGTCTTCTACAAAAAGCACTAGAAAAGGCTAGAAAGGAGCTTTCTGATGCATCAGAAGATCAAAGACAGCAGTTCGAATCACAACTAGCAGAACTAGAGCTAAAACTTGCTGATGCTGAACAAAAAGGCCAAAGAGCAATATCAATGGCACAACAAACTAAACGAGGGCACGTTTACGTTATTAGCAATATAGGTAGCTTTGGCGAACATGTTTTCAAAGTTGGTATGACTCGCAGACTTGACCCACAAGACCGAGTCAAAGAATTAGGTGACGCCTCTGTACCATTTAGTTTTGATGTACATGCTATGATTTTCAGTGAAGACGCACCTTTATTAGAAAACACCCTACATAAAATTTTCAATGATAAATCTGTTAATAAGATAAACCCTAGAAAAGAGTTCTTTCGACTCCCTCTATCAGAGATTAAAGCTGCAGTTGAGTCCCAAGGAAAAACTGAAGTTCATTGGACCATGAAAGCAGAGGCTCAAGAATATAGAGAGTCACTGGCAATAGGAACACAACAAACCAACCAAAAACAAAGCGTTCCAGCATAATCTAAGTGTTATTAGCTCAGACCTAACCTGACTGCTACTTCATTTTGAATTGGCGATCATCAGCTTAGATCTGAGCTGAATTTTTCAGCTCAGATCACTTTTCCATTTAGTAATATTAATGACCCTCTTCCACAAAAATATTTCTGATTAATTAGGTCAGCGTTGCAGGTCGCTCTCGTCCATATTTTATGATATGACTTTTAAAGATGACGTTTGAATTGAAGGTTTATATCAACACACCAACAGTAATTTAAAAATTAGATTTCTACTTGCCTAAACCTCATACCCAGCAGGTTCTTCTGCCACTAATCCAACCAGCTCACGTTCTTGTTGCACTGCCCCTGCTTCTTCAAATTCATTTATTCCAAGCCAGAGTTTGGCGTTACTGGATTCCGCGACCTGATACGCCCAGTTGCTAACGGCAAGTGAAGTGCCTGCATCGCAATGAAAATAGTCACTAAGTTCATTGCTGATGGTTTGGTTATGAGTCTCTAGGTTCTGCTCTTGCCAACGGGTGCGGTGCAATGGCGCAGCAAGAAAGTCACGCTTGTTGTTATTGCAGCTACGATGAGCGGCAACAAAGTTGTGACCAAGGTCGTTGGCGTAGCGGGAAAAAGGAATAAAGTGATCCACTTCTACGTCGCTTTTCATTGGCTTTCGGCAGTAAAAGCATTGATTGGCTTGCAGATCGATCAATAAAGGTTTGGCTTTCGTTAGAGCGTTACGATCCACGCCAAATAGAAATTCTTGTAGCTGGCTTTGGCGGCCGATTAACTCTTGGTTGTGTTTAATACTTTGGATTTTTTGCAACCATGCGTTTCTTGCAAGATAGACAACAAGATCGTAAAAGCGACGAAAGCACTGGGCAATGCCAGCATTCAAAACGATGCTTTTCGGCTCTTTGCCCACACCAAAAAGTTCATGAGGGTATAAAAAGCATTCTTCTTGTCTGGCGAGTATTTGCAAACGCCACAGCGGGCCTGTTTTTAGTGTGCTCATTGCAGCGCTAAAAGCGGCTTTATAGTGCGGGCTTTGCTTGAGCTGTCGCATGGTGCGTATGTTGTTTTGTTGGCACTCAAACAACACGCTAATCACTTTGGATTGCGCGCCTGTGTTCTGTTTTAGCAATGCGCTCTCCCCTGTATGCTCCGCTGAAAACGGCATGGCGTGATGCCAATACAGAGTGAGGAGTTTATCCGCTAATGTCGGTAAACTAATGGCGAGCTTGCCTTGCTCTATCAAGGGCGATGGCGTCGATGACGACGTTTGTTCTACGCAAACATCGGCAAGAGCGTGCAACAGAGCAAACTTGTACGTCGCACTAAAATCCCCTTCCACCAGCATGCGCTGTATATAAGCGATAAAGTCGAGCTGTTGCTGCATGGCGCTCATCATCGTTCTGGCACCGCTTTGATCAAGGCATTTAACCAAGATTCGCTTTCACGACCAGGACGCTGATCGGCACTTTGCCAATGCTTTATTAGGTTTAGCTGCGGGCAGGCATCGATCAAGCTGGTTAAGGCGGTTTCGTTTAAATCCGTGAATTCGCGGCCATTATGCACACGCTCTTGCGTGCCATATTTAAACGATACGTATAAAACGCCATTGGGTTTAAGCGCATTTTGTAGGTTTAAAAATACTTGTGGTAGTTCAGCTTTTGATACATGCAATAAACTAGCGCAGCACCAAATGCCATCGTATTGGTTGACGCTATCCAATTGCTGAAAGGTGTTAACTTCGACGGTTTGTTGCAGATGTTGGCTGGCCAAGGCCGCCAACTCTTCGCTTGCGTCAAAGGCGCTGACACGAAAACCTTGTTGCTTGAAATAGGCGGCATCACGGGCGGAGCCACAACCAGCGTCTAAGATGTGGCCGTTTGGGGTAATCGTCGGCAAAAATTCACGATACAAGGCCGACATATCAACGTCTATGGTTGAGTCGGTGAAGTCTTGTGCATTTTGATTGTAAAACGTAAGGGTAGAATTCGACTGCAAACTGACCGCTCCTTGGTTCACTTTTCTAGGCCAGCATTTAGGCCCTATTTCACTTAAACCGTCATCATCACAGCATTGTCTTGTGAATCAACGTCTTCCTTGTCGCAATATCGTGTTTGTTACTATCGCATATCAATGCTTTGTTGTAGACAGGAAATAGCTTAAAAAATGTCACAAAATAAGTAAAACTGCCTGTTTCGACGTTGGCGACTCTTGTCTACCGATGCAAACAAAACAAAGCCTATTCAGAGACGTTAGGGTTTTTCGCCTGTTTTATTCAATTCTTCATTCACCAGTTTAACCAACGCTGGGTCGATGGGCGGTAAGGTTAAATCCACGTCTTTTTCCAACCCTTCTACCACGGCGGTTAAAAACTGCACCCGTGCGAACCATTTATAATTCCCAGCAATTAGCGTCCACGGGCGATCCACCTCTGAGGTATAAGCAAACATGTCGTTGATGGCGACTTCGTACTCGGACCATTTTTCCCGATTACGAATGTCTTCGTCGGTGAGTTTCCAGCGTTTTTTCGGGTTACTTAATCGTGCCGCAAAGCGCGTGAGTTGCTCTTGTTTATCGATGTGGACAAACAGCTTGATGATCCTTACGCCATCGTCGCTTAGCATTCGCTCAAATTCGTTTATTTCTTGGTAGGCTCTTTGCCATTCTTGTTCGGTGGCGAATTGTTCGACGCGCTCCACCAGCACTCGCCCATAATAGGAGCGATCGAAAATGGCGATGTTGCCAGGCGCCGGCAAGCGCGATTGAAAGCGATACAAATAGTGCTTACCCTGCTCAGACGCGGTCGGTGCAGCAATCGGAAACACAGTGTAACCACGAGGATCAAGCCGCTCGGTTAAGCGCCTAATGGCACCGCCTTTTCCGCTTGCGTCCCAGCCTTCGACACAAATAATCGCCCTCAAGCCTTGGTGATAATAAGCTTGTTGCACGGCAAGCATGCGTTTTTGCAAATGCTTGAGTGCCTTTTTATAGTGCTTTTTGCTGACAAAGCATTGCGAGAGATCCACCTCGCTAAGGCTAGGCGGTGTTGGCTCTAATCGAATTTTGGATGGTGTAAACATCGTACTGCCCTATTAAATAACGCCTGAATAGAACCACTAGAGTCCCCCATTGATTTCCAAAACACAAATCAAATAGGCCCAGTGCCGTCTGCCTCACGCCCTTGTCGCCGCCTGATTAGTTCGCTTAGGAGGTTTATGTTTTCGGTCACTCTCTATAAAATAGCGGCATTCTATCTGTAACCTCGTTGCTTCGTTGCGAAGCACAAAGACAAAGAGTTTTAACATGAATGACGATCAGGAAGTAATCACCAATTTAGTCGAACTTGAGCGTTTTCTACTGAGTGTAGAAACCGGCGCTCTTGGTTTGGAAGGCGTTGCTGGGGTAGGCATGGCCACCAATAATTCAGACGGCCGCCACTTTGTTGCTGTCTTTGATGAGCAGCAAAAATTGCTTTTGGCCCGCTGGATCAGCGTTGAAGTCTTTGAAACCGGTAAAGACTTGGTGCGCTACGGCACTCGCCTTAAGCACTAATCTACCCGATTTAAGACAACGCCTTAGGCTAGAGTGATGATGTCACTGTTCTGCTTTTGATAAGCGTTGAATAAAAATGGCCGTGATGAATATCTGTTCACCACGGCCATTTTTTTAGCTTACTCCCTTAAGCCTTACGCTCTCCTTAGCGCCCTTCCTTGTGTTTTTTCTTGTGTTTTCTCTTAGCTATCTAGCTAGCTCTTCACTCTACTAAGCCGCCCTATTAAGCCACGCTTTTGTGCTTTTTCTGATCCAAGCGGATCACTGTGTCGCAACATTTGTCGATCAGCGCTGGGTCATGGCTGACGATCAATAAGGCACAGCCCTGCTCCCTTGCGAGCGCAATAAGCAACTCGGTGATTTCTTTGGCGATAAAGGGGTCCAAGCGTGAAGTTGGCTCGTCAGCAAACAAAAACACCGGTTCCAACAATAAGGCACGTAAGATCGAAAATCGCTGCAATTCACCGCCAGACACGTCTTTGGCAGAGCGCGCTAGGATGGACTCAGGCAGGTTAAGCTTTTGCATTAACGGCGCTATTTTTCGAGTATCGAGTTTGTGCAGTTTCACCAAGTCATTTAACAAGGTTTGCAGCGTCACATGGGCGCTTAAGCTCGATGGTGGATCTTGAAACAACTTCAACCACTGGTGCGGTTTGGTGCCCTCTAACAAGGGGGTTATCGCGCCTTTCAGCAGAGGCAACAAGCCTAAGAGCGTGTCACCAAAGGTGCTTTTACCACAGCCACTGTCGCCCACAACACCTATGATTTCACCGCCATGGCAAGTTAAATTCAAGCCAGACGACAAGGCATTTTTGCCACGCCCTATGGTCAAATCCGACACTTGTAAAATGGCGCTGCGCTCGGCTACAGGAGCAGGTTCTAGCTGCCAATATTCTGGCGCTGCATAGATCAGCTCCTTGGTGTACTCGGCCTGTGGGTTGGTTAACACAGACTCGGCGCTGCCCGCTTCTATCATGTCGCCATCTTTAATCACCACGATGTCGCCACCCAATTGTTCCGCCACATCGATGTCATGGGTAATGGTCAGCAAGCTGCCCCCTTGGGCGCTTTTTTTCAGCAATTGGATGATGTCATCGCGACGACTGCTGTCTAGCCCTTTGCTTGGCTCGTCGGCAATCAGCAAATTAGCGCCCCCAGCGGTGGCACTGGCAATCGCCAAACGCTGAGCCATGCCACCAGACAATTCGGTCGGGCGCTTCAAAGCACTGTCTTTTAGACCAAGGTGGTCAAGATCAGCGATGGAGTGATGAAACGCCGTCTCGCCATCTTCGCCCTTCACTGACTCGTACACTTCAGACACTTGCTGGTAATTTGCCATCAGCGGGTCAAGGGAATGCCAGGGCTCTTGGGGCAACATGGTGATGCTTTTGCCCCACAAGCTAGAGCGAGACTGAGCCACTACGGGCTTTCCAAACACTTCCACCACACCGCTGGCGTCTAGCCCCTTAGGCAATAACCCCATGATGGCCTTGGCGACCAAGGTTTTGCCTGAGCCAGTTTGCCCAAGAATGGTTAACGGACGGCCTTTTTCAACGCTAAAAGACACCTTATTGACCAGGCATTTTCCTTGGTAATGGATGGTTAACTCTTGGACCTTAATGAGCGCTGTCATGTTTATTTCCTGCTAGAAGGTGAAAGCCAAAAACCAAGGTCGCAATCGCGATCAATGGCTGCACGAGAATCCACGGTGCTTGAGCATAGTAAGGAAACAGCTCGACACTCATCAGACCCAGCTCTGCCAACGGCGGCTGAATGCCCACATAAACAAAGCCAAGTGACGCCATGGTTAAGATCGCATTGGCGCCGCCAAACGAGGCAAGGGTCAAAATAGAATGGGTCAGCTCTGGCCAAATATGACGGCGGAACTGATACCAAGGGCCAAAGCCCATCATTTGCGACAGCTGACGTGCTGGGCTATTGATAATGGTATTAGTGATCGCTCGCGACACACGGAAGTACTCGACCCATTGGGTTAAGGTGATTGCCAAATACAATACCAGCAAAGAGCCTGGTACGATGGCGGCAAACAGCAGCACCAAGACCAAGCCAGGCAATGCCAACAAGATATTAACGATCACGTCCATACCTTGCGCCATACGACCGCCCTTCCATGCGGTGATCACACCCAAAGACACGCCTAATGTGGCCGAGGTCAGCACGCAGAAAAAGCTCAACACAAACGACAACTGAATCGCGCTGGCGATGCGCGTTAGCATGTCACGACCAAAGTGGTCTGTGCCTAACCAATGCTCGGCACTGGGGGCTAATAATCGGCCCGATAAGTCTTGATCGGCAATGTGGTAAGGAGACCATTGCACAATGCCGCTTGCGACCAATAACAAGCCAAGTAACAAGCCCACCCCAATTTTTTGATTGATGTTAAGTTGCGCCATCATGCTTGGGCTCCTCTTGGGTCAATCCAGTGACAAAGTAAATCCACACAGGTATTGAGCAACACAAACAAGACCCCCATCATCAGGGCACAACCTTGGATCACAGGAATATCACGGGCAAAGATGGCGTGCGCCAAACCATGGCCAATACCCGGCCACGAAAACAAAGATTCGATCATCACAATGCCTTCAATAACCGTCACCAATTGAATGCCGATAAAGGCAATGACAGGGACAGAAATATTACGAATGCCATGCTGAACAAAGGTTTGTGACGGCGACAAGCCCTTGATCGCAGCAAATTGATAAAACGGCGCGCGAATGACTTTTAGTGTGTTGTTGCGCACCACTCGGTTAGACACAGCGGCAAGACTCAAGGCCAGCGCCACGGTAGGCAGCACCAAATGTTGCCAAGTACCAAAGCCTGCGACGGGCAAGATCGGCCAAACCACCGCGAAGATCAAAATCAGCATAAGGCCGATGACAAACACTGGCATGGAGCGCAGCAAGGTCGATAACCACAAAAAGCTGTGGTCTAGCGTGCCTTGGCGAAACGCCGACAACACACCGACGAGAATCGCGATCAAGGACGCAAGCAGCACACTGGTAAAGGCCAACAACACAGAATGACCCAATTGGTGCTGGACGGTTTCGATCACCGGCAAGCCACTGACCAAGGAGGCCCCTAGGTTAAATTGCATTAAATCCACAAGCCAATGGAGGTAACTTTGCCACCAGCTGGCGTCCAGTCCTAACTCTTGGCGCACCAGTTCGGCGGCGGCAGAGTCTACACTGTCTTGACCGTAACGACTCGCGGCGATGCGATAGGCCATGTCCCCTGGCAGGCTGCGCATCAACACAAAGGTCAATGTGCCGACACCCCAGACAACCAATATCAATTGAAAAATTCGGTGTTTAATGAGCGTCCACATGGTCGACTAGCTCCATCTTGTTAATAAAGTAATCACGTAGGAAAGGGTCAAATTGATAGCCCTTTATCCGCGTATTGACCGCGTTATGCTGTTGGTAATTGGCCACAGAAATCACCGGCTTTTCCTGATAAATCGCAGTGGCCACAAGCTGTGCATCGCGCTTAGCTTGCACAGGGTCACTTTGGGTAGTAAGCCGCTCTAGCGCTTGATCCACTTGAGTGTTGTGCCAGTTCATCGCCCCCCAATCGCCACCACCTTGGGTGTATTCATTGGCCATTATCGACACTGGGTCGGCTATTACGCCTAAGTTTCGGGCGATTAACGCTACTTCCAGGGTGTTGTCCGCATGGCGTGATGGAATCATACTGGAGTTGGTGACATCGACTTTTAGATCCACCCCAAGGCGCTTCCATTGGTCTTGCAATGCGGTAGAAACCGTCGTCAGTTCTGGTCGATCCGCGTAGGTGGTCAAGGTTAATTGAAAACGCTTGCCGTCTCGGACCAGCCAACCTTGGTCGTCTTTTTGCCAACCTAATCCAGCCAATAAACTGGCCGCTTTTTCTAGGCTGTAGTTTTCCTGTGGCTGATCTAAGTACCAAGCGCCCATAGAAGACGCAAAGATCTGATCGCTGGCCGCTTCCGCCACGTGCAAAACTTGCTCAGCAATGGCAGGACGATTGATTGCCAAACTCAAGGCTTGGCGCGCTTCTACAGAACCTAAAAATGGATGACCTGCATTCAGTTTTAGCAACAAGGTTCTTGGAATTGCGTCTGAATGGACCACCACGTTATCGGCACGGCTTAATTGCTCAAGCATGGCAGCGTCTAGGGTATACACTATGTCCGCTTCGCCAGATTTGGCTTGCAAAATACGGCTTTCAGCACGGTGCCCCGTCAGATACTGAGCATACTCAATGCTTGGCTTCACTCCCCAGTAAGTTGGGTTGGCTTTTACCGTCAGCTTGTGCGGCGGCGCAAAGGTATCCAGTTGATAGGCGCCTGAGCCAATTAAACGGGTGACAACGCCTTCTTGGTTGTAGGCACTTGGTGCCAGAATCGCCGTTGAGTAATGGGCCAATAACGCAGGCAATACGGTGTACGGCTGGCTTAATACTATCTCGACTTGCTGTGGGTTTTTCACGCGTATTGCTTTGATCGGCGCTTTCTTCAGCACACCATGTTTGCCTTGAGCAATGCGTAATGCACTGACAACGGCGCTGGCATTCAGTGGCGAACCATCTTGAAATAGCACATTTGGCTGTAGCGTTAGGGTCCAGGTTTTTTCATCGGCGCTGCTTTGCCAAGTCCTCGCAAGGCCCGGAATAAGCGCACCTTTCGTGTCTACGTTTAGCAAGGTTTCCAATATATTCATACGCGTATAAATATACCCTTGCTTAGAGGGCTCAAGGCTAGTGAACTCCCATGGGCCGCTGATCGCCAAGGTATTGGAGCGCGTTTGGTTGTTGCTGGTCGCTTGACCAAATAAAACAAACATCAGGCACAGGACAAGGCCCACACCGCCTGTTAATGCGGCTTTTATCCGCGTTTTTCGACGGCGAATTGCAGCGTAAGACAATTCTGTCATTCGGTTTCTCTTCTAAAGTAATCATCAAATAGACAGACGCATCCTGATCATGGCCTCCATAAGAGCCAATTTCAGCATGGTCAATTTTCTTGTTAATAAAGGTTAGGAAAAGAACGAAACAACGGCGGGGCCCGAGCGCGAGACGTTAGGGCTACAAAAGTAAAGAAGGAAACAAACAGAGGAATACTGCGCTGGGGGGACGGATACACCACAGGCCAGACAAATTCAGTAGCAGGCAGCCACTGTTGAGAAAAATGAAACAACTCACATTGATGGTGCTGGTGATGAACCTCATCTGGGTCCGTATCGTGTGCGCTCGATATAAAACCAAGCGCAAGCACCAATAAAACGCAGCAGATAATCTGACTCAATGTAGGTTGCTTTTGTGGCATGCGTTAGCTTGGAGACCGTATCAATAAAGTTCGTCAAAAGTGATTGTTTTTAAAGAATTTATTGCGATCAGGAAGCAGTGTATCTAACGCCACAAAAAATTTGTTACTTTATAACATAACTAGGCATTTAAAGAAATACACACAGCCAGAACCAAGAGGTCAAATACTGTGTAAAAACCTTCAGACACGAGAAAATAAAAAGACCGAGCGATCTGGATCGTCCGGTCTTAGAAGGTGTTATTGATGCGCTAGTTATTAATCAGTAGATACAGTTATGGCTTGGTAATGCCGTTTACAGCGGCAGGTTCAAAGTCAGATAAATTTGTTTTCTAGAATCTCACTTTCCCATTGCTTGATAATATCCCTAGGGCGCGTCACACCATATAGCGCTTGTGCCGCCTTAGTACGATACGCCCACAGTTGATTGCCGAAATCATAATGCCACCACTCGCTCGGCAGGTTGGTAAAGCCCACTTCGCTCATTGCATGGTAGAGAATACGACGATTTTCTTGCGCCTCACGGTTCGTATAATCTTCATTCTCTAGCGCATCGGTCCATGACAAGGTATTGGCCTCGTCGAAGTGTGTCCCCATGTCTAAAAAACGCCCCATGTCATCACATAGGGTAACGTCGACAGAGCCGCCCGTAATATGCGGGCTTGGCGCCTTTATATCACTGCTCGGCGGCGACACAAGACGCTTTGCCTTCTCATGCAAATACGGCTCTGAATGATCCGGAAACGACTTTTTAAGGATATTAATGAGCGTATCAAAAAGGTGCTGCTGAACCGAGAAAGGTCGCCAGCCATCAAGCACCACCAGCCTCTTCCCTTCGGGGATCAGCTTGACGACTTGATGAAGCTTTTCAAACACACTCTCCCTAACAAAGCACTCAGACATGGCGTTTGCTATGCCCATTTTGGCGTAAAACGGGTAAGTCACTAATTGACTCGATGTGCTTAATGGAATTAATGCCTCGCCATTGTCAACAATCTCAATGGCTTTGTATTCACTCCAAGAGAACTCACCGCACTTAGAGATGGGTAATTGCTGAAGGCTCTTCATATTATTTAAAAATACCAGGTAAAAATAAAGTTAAGTCTGGAAAGCAAATCACGAGAACTTGAGCGCAAATAGCCACCAACACAAACGGCCAGATACTCTTAAACATTTCAGTAATGTCTATTTTACTCACCGCTGCTGCGACAAAGACGCACGCGCCCATGGGAGGGGTAATCAGAGCAATCGTTATATTGATGGTGATCACTACGCCAAGGTGTATTGGGTCGACGCCTGACGCGATGGCCACCGGAAAAAAGACCGGCGTTAACAACATCAAGGCAGACACTTCTTCCATCAGCATGCCAATGAAGAAGGTGAGCAAGCTCAGGATCAGTAAAACGGCCGTTGGGTTGTTTTTAAACGGTTCTAAGTATTCCGCCAATTGCGCGGGCAGCTGGGCATAAGCAAGCAACCAACTGATCACAGAAGACGCCGCAATAATGACAAAAATGGTGCCAGTCAAAATGGCCGTATCCGCTAGGGAATCAAACAGTTTGCGCCAATTAAGCGTGCGGTTTAGCACCCCTAAAATGATCGCATAAGCCACGATTAAGGCGCCTGATTCTGTCGGTGTTACAAAGCCAAAGACAATACTGGAGACAATAATAAAAGGCGCAATCAAGGCCGGTGCCGAATACCAAAAAGCCTGGATAATGCCTTTAAAAGTGGCACGCTCATGCTGACTCTGTATGCCAACTTTGCGCACGTATAAATAGTTCATCACTAAAAACGCACTGCCCAGTAACAAGCCTGGGATCACCCCTGCAAGAAACAAATCACCAACCGATGTATTGGTTAAAGAAGCGTACAAAATCATAAAGATGCTGGGCGGAATAATCGGCCCGATCAAGGAACTGGCGGCAGTTAACCCTGCGGCATAGTTCGTGGCATAGCCTTCTTTTTTCATCGCTGGGACAAGCAATGAGCCTAACGCCGACGTATCTGCCACCGCTGAACCATTCACTCCTGCAAAGAACACACTGGAGATGACGTTTACATAACCCAAGCCCCCTCGTAAATGCCCTACCAAAGAGTTGGCTAGACGAATCAATTGTGAGGTTAGCCCCGAGGTGTTCATCAGGTTACCGGCAAAAATAAACAGCGGGATGGCCATTAATGCAAATGAGTCAATTCCACCAAAAAACTGTTGTGGGATCATTCGATAAGCCAATGAAAAATCCACAAAAACAAAACCGATTAACGCGGCGAGTAATAAACAAATAAATAAGGGAACACCGAGCAGAATATTTACTAAAAAAGTGCCAATGATTGCAGCTAACATACTTCTTTCCTTAATGAACCTTTCTCAGGAAAAGGCCCTTTAATCAACACCATGACGAACAAAGCGGTAAAGCCAATAGGCACGGACAACAAGGGAATGGTTTTGCTTATGCCCAGCCCCATGGTGGAGAATTTTCCTAAAGAAAGGGAGTAACGTGCGCTAACATAAACAAAGAAACAGGACACGCCCAGAATGACCAACCATTGGTACATCTGAATGACGGAGCGCAATTTTGAGTTAACCGTCTGCTCTAAAAAGGCGACCTTCATATGGCGCGAATCCATATAGGCGCACGACATGGCTAAGAGGACGCTAGCGATGATGGCGTAGCGGGAAAGTTCATCGGACCAAATGGGAGAATGATTTAAAATGTAGCGGGTAAACACGCTATACAAGATCAGCAACACGTTGAAAGCGAGAATACTGGCTGAGAGCAACAACATCGCTTTGTATAGGGTCATTCGAATACGTTGTAGTGTCATAAGAGCCTCAAAGAGGCGCCCGAAGGCGCCAAATTAAACAAGATTACTTTTCAAAACCAGCATCTTTCAGCGCTAGATCCACCCATTTTTGGTCAATCCCTTCTTCTTCCAACCATTTGAAGTAAGAAGGTTGGCCGACTTTACGGAACGCTTCTAACTCTTCCGCGGTTGGCTGATACACCTGAACACCTTTTTCTTTCAGGTAAGCAATACGCTCGTCTACCTTACTTTCAACCGAGACTCGGTTGATGTCGTTGGCTTCTTTTACCGCCGCTAACAAGGCTTCTTTGTCTTTTTTCGATAGGCTTTTTAGAAGCTCATCGTTACCGACTAGGAATTGATCCGAATATTGAATGTTCGCCAGCGTCATGTACTTTTGAACTTCAAACAAACTGCCCAAAATGATGTACATAGGCGGGTTCATTTGACCATCGGCAACGCCTGTTTTCAGCGCTAGATACACTTCTGTCCACGGGATTGGGGTGCCTGAGGCGCCAAAGGCGTTGTAAAGGGCAACCTGACTTTTGTCCATTGCTCGAAAGCGTAAACCGTCGAAGTCGGCAGGCGATTTGATCGGACGCTGATTGTTTGTAAATGCAAGGAACCCCCCCTCTTCCACAACCGCCATCAAATGACCATTGGTGCGCTCATAGAAGCTTTTTTGCACGGCTTTCCAATATTCACCTTGGTCAAAAAACGTGTGTGCTTGAGCAAAGTCATCAAACAAGAAAGGTGTCGCGCTGACAAAAATCTCTGGGAACAAAGGGGAAATACCACCAAAGGACGCAATGTTTAAACTTGGTGTATTAAGCACCTGCTCCATGCGTTCATCTTCGTCGCCCAGCATACTGTTTGGGTAAAGTTTAATTTTAAGGTCGCCATTGGTTTTCTCAGCAACAAACTTTTGTAGGTTGGTCGCGAATAAATGCACGGCATTTTTATCGGCATCTGGCGCGCCGTTGTAACTTAGGTTGATGGTTTGAGCACTCACAGAGAAGGATAGCGTCGTTAGCGCGGCGCCCAGCGTCAATGTTTTCACTAAACGATTGTTACCCAACATTTTGTTCATAATGTTCATGTTACGTTCCTTTATAGTTTTATGATTTCAGAGCCTTTTTACATTTTTTATTATCTTGTTTCTACATCCAACAAACTAAACTTGACTTGTTGACATCACAAGTGACAAAGCGTTGATATTAAGTCAACAGCGTAAAAATAAAGACACCAAATTGCCATTTCCTAATGTGACTATTGTCGGTGTTCGTTGTTTCGTAAGCCTGTTTTACCGCGCTCGTTTGCCAAAACGTCAGCGGTGCGCTAGAAAGGTCATGGTTTCAGACAGGTGATCCAATAACGCCTGCGCCGCCAGCGTTAGCTCTCGGCCTTCGACACTTAGCACGCGAACCTTTGCTTGAGGAAAAATGCTATTCACTATGGGAACCACCACAATACGCCCCTGTTTAATTTCTTCTGACACCGTCATTCTTGGCATAAAAGTAATGCCCAAGCCTGACATGACAAAACTTTTCAAGGCGGCGACTGAGTTGGTTCGTAAGCTAGGTGATAATTTCAGATGGTTTACTTCTTCTGCAAGGGTAACAAGCCTTCCCATACCGGTTGATTTATCAATCAGCGCAATGGGATAGTCCGCAACCGAGGCAAAGGTTACTGGTGTCTTTCGCTGTGTCAGCTCATGCCCTGGTGGCACGATAAGCTCTAATGGGTGGTCGGTTTCTAGGTGGCAATGCAACTTAGGGTGGTTAACCGATGCATAGGTTAAAGCAAAATCAATATGCTCTTCTTGCAGTAAATTCACCGCGTCTTGTGCGCCCGCCATTTCGACTGTCAGCTGAATGTCTTTGTGTTTTTTTAGAAACGACTGCAAGGGCGATGAAATGAGATCACTAATAATCCCTTCTGCAACGGCAATACGTACCTCCCCTGTGCGCAGGTTCAGTAAATCGTCCAGCCTTGATAACGTGGCCTGCTCGCTGGCGCACATTTTTCGATAATATTGCAGCAATTCATCCCCAGCGGGGGTTATCGGATTGCGATTATTGGTTCTATCCCAAATCGGCAGCTGCAAGTTGTCCTCTAACTGAGACAACAAACGGCTCACCGCCGAAGGGTCTACATTTAAACGACTGGCGGCTTTACGTAAGGTTTTATAACGAGCGATGGCATTTAAATATTCGAGTGCACGCGGAGGTAGTTTATGCATTAGTCACCACTAGATCATAGAATTAAGCGTGGGATGAGCATACACCGTCATTATTTTTAGTAAACAATGATTAACGAAGCAAAGCCATAATAAACAAGGCTACAAGTAAAAAAGGCCGAACGCTTTGCATCGTTCGACCTTTAAAGTCACTAAGCATTTAGTTCATAACTAAAAAGCTAAACAATTTCTGGTGCCACATGCAGCTTTTCTTCTTCTGCATGATCCAGCTCTGGGTCTCCTTTACCTTTGGAGATTTTAATCACATAAGCAGTGGCCACAAACATACCAAGTATGCCAATGATGGTTGATAGCTGCATTGGTAATCCGAAACCTAATGTACTGCTGTTAAGAATGAAAGTAATACAAACGGCGGTCATAAACATCGCTGGAATCGTTGTGATCCAATGAAATTTATTAAAGCGAAGCAAGTAAGCAGACGCCGTCCATAACATCATTACCGCTGTCATTTGGTTAGCAAAGCCGAAGTATCGCCAAATAATAGCGAAATCAATTTGCGTTAACACACCGCCAACAACAAACAATGGGAGTGCCATTAGCAATCGATTTTTAAGCGTTTTTTGCTCCATATTGAAGTATTCAGCAAGAATAAGACGGCTGGAACGAAACGCGGTATCTCCTGAAGTAATCGGCAAGATCACCACACCTAAGAACGCAATAACGCCACCAAAGGTGCCTAACAAGCCAAAAGACGACGTATAGACGACATTTCCAGGACCACCTTGAGCGACAGCATCACCCAGTGAGCCCATAGAACCAAAGAAAGACAGCGCGATAGCACACCAAATTAATGCGATAACGCCTTCTCCGATCATGGCGCCGAAAAACACAAAACGGCCATTTTTCTCATTTTCTAAACAACGTGCCATAAGCGGCGATTGCGTAGCATGAAAACCTGAAATAGCGCCACAAGCAATAGTAATAAACAGCGCAGGCCACAAGGGTAAATTGTGTGGATTCATGTTAGTAAACATGTCGCTGAATTTATAGTCAGCCAAAATAGCGTGGTCACTCGAAAATGCGATGGCGCCAATAAGACCAACAGACATAAAGATTAACAAGGCACCAAAGAGTGGGTAAAAACGACCAATGATTTTATCGATAGGGACGACTGTCGCTAGGATGTAATACGCAAAAATAATCACAACCATTGTCCCCATTGAAATGGTCGCGCTGGTTTGCTCATTCACTAGATTAGTAATCATACTCGCTGGTGCTGAAACGAAAACAACACCGACTAAAAGCAACAAAACAATCGCGAACACATTCATAAAATGCTTCGCGCCTTTGCCTAGGTAACGACCGGTTATTGAAGGGACTGATGCTCCACCATTTCTGATTGAAAGCATACCCGAGAAATAGTCGTGTGTAGCGCCTGCAAAGATACAACCGAGAACGATCCATAACATGGCTGCTGGGCCGTATAACGCTCCCATAATAGGACCAAAGATCGGCCCTACTCCGGCTATGTTTAATAACTGAACTAGGTAGATTTTTTTATTAGACATGGGCACGTAGTCCACACCATCGCGCTTAGAAAAAGCGGGCGTTGTGCGATTTTCTTTGATGCCAAAGATTTTTTCTACGAAGGTACCATAAATGAAGTAGCCTGCGATTAACGCAGCCACACAGAAAAGAAACATCATCATAATTATTATTGTCCTATAGATTGATGGTTTTATTTTTTCCAAAGACAATAAATCCATACGCAATAATAATCATGTGGCGTTTTGTTGAGCGGTTACATGCCAATTTAAGCGGTCTTAGTTGGCAATAAGTGGAAAAACGAAAACTGGAAAATTTAGAAAATCACCCACTAAACAGTGGGCATTAGTCTCTAGACGATGCCAAGTTCAAGCTTTAGGGCCTTCAAATAACGACGACTGACAGGAATCACGTTACCGCTTCGGGTAATGACTTCTGCCAATCCATTGTCCAGCAACTGAATTTCTTTAATGGCTTTTGTGTTAATCAAATACTGGCGATGGCAGCGTAATAACGATGTCTTTTCTTCTAGAATTTTCAAGGTAAGTTGGCTGGTTTCACGCTGCGTAGCGGTTTGAATGTGAACGCCTGAGATATCACTGTACGCCGTTTCCACCTCTTCAATTGGCACAATCATGATACGTTGGTGGCCAACACAAGGTACTTGTTGCAATGACTGAGTGGCTAAGGCATCGACTTGTGCCTTGGTATGCGGAATGACCTGAGTACTTTTTACTTTCAGCAAACGCTTTATACTGACCTTTAACCGCTGAGGATCGATCGGCTTAAGTAAATAATCAAAGGCGTTATCTTCGAAAGCTTTGACCGCATATTGGTCAAAGGCAGAAGTAAAAACAACACTAGGCATGCTCTCTGGGTCTAACATTCCAATAAGCTCTATCCCACTTATCTTTGGCATTTGGATGTCTAAAAAGACCACATCGGGCTTAACCGTATGAATCAACTTCAGACCGTCTATTGCATTGGCAGCCTGTCCGATCACGTTCACTTCTTCTGTTTCTAGAAGCAACTCTGTTAACTCTTCACGGGCAAAAAACTCATCATCTATTACGATTGCCGTTAGCATAATTACGTTGTCTCACATTCTTGTTTTTAGAGGTATACAGGGCTAAATAAGCGACATTCTAATCGCCAATGATGACTAAGACCAAGCCTGTTGACGCATTTTATAGGGGTAACAGAAAACTCATTCGAGTGTACTCATCTTGCTGACAATCAATAGTCAGATCTGAGCGAGAGCCAAATAAATTAATTAGACGTTTTGTGACTATCTGCATTCCTAACCCATCAGAATCCATCAATGGTGTGATAAAACGTCCTGCGTTGTCTTCCACGTAGATACGATGCCCTGCCGTGACTTTCTGGCTATAGATTCTGACTTTACCGCCTTCTAGTAAATGGCTGATCCCATGTTTAATGGCATTTTCAACAAGAGGCTGTAAAGTAAAACTTGGCAGTGGTTTATCTAATATTTCATCATCAATATTGATGTCGATTTCTAATCTGTCCGTGAAGCGTGCCTTTTCTATTGTAAGGTATGCTTTGACATGTGACAGCTCCTCTTTAAAAGAGACCGTTTCAATATTTTGCTTTAGATTACTACGAAAGAAGTGCGATAGATGCTGTATGAGTTCTCTCGCTTTATTAGGGTCACGGCGGACAACCGCACTGATTGTGTTCAGCGCGTTAAAAAGAAAGTGTGGGTTTACTTGAGCTTGCAACAACTTAATTTCGGCTTGGGTTAGTAAAGTCTGTTGGTGCTGAAAATCACCATATAAAATCTGACTCGATAACAGCTGACCAATTCCCTCTCCCATTGAGCGATTAATATTGGACAGTATTTTCCGTTTCGGCTCATAAAGTTTGATCGAACCTACGACTTTTTTACCTGCTCGCAATGGAATTACCATGGCAGAACCCAGCTTACAATGCTTGGATAATGAGCAGTGATAAGGCGTTTCTCCACTGCCGAGAAACATCACTTGATTTAACGCCATCGCTTGGAGCGTATATTTAGAAGAAATGGGCGTATTCGGCTTATGGTGATCATCACCCGTGCCGATAAAGGCTAAGATCTTCTCGGTGTCTGTGATCGCTACAGCGCCTACTTTCGTTTCTTCGTAAATGATTCTGGCGACCTTTTCAGAGTTACTAGCATCAAACCCTGAATTCCAGATACCAACGCTACGTTCAGCAATCGTCAATGCACGCTTCGAGAACGTTGCTGAATATTCCTCAAAGATTGTTTTTTTGTCTTGTAGAATGCTTACAAACAAAGCAGCCCCTACGCAGTTAGAAACAATCATTGGCACCGCAATTTCAGATACCAGTTGATAGGACTGACTAAATGGCTTAGCCACCGCGATAATAATCAGCATTTGAATTACTTCGGCAACAAAGGTAACCGCAAGCACGACCATGGGTTTAAACAACCGTTCAGGCTGCTTTTTCCTGACAAAATACAGGTGCACTAAACCACCAATCAGCCCTTCAGCCGTTGTCGATATGGCACACGCAACATCGGTGAAGCCACCCAAGCTATAACGATGTAAACCGCCAGTTAAACCAACCAGAAAACCCACCACCGGACCGCCTAAGAGACCACCTATAACGGCCCCAATCGCACGAGTATTCGCAATAGCGTCGTCAAACTCTAGGCCAAAATGGGTTCCCATTATGCAAAATAAAGAGAACAGTAGATAACAAATAAATTTGTGTGATCGTCTTGAAGAAATATTTAGCAGCGGTAAGAAAACCGGAGTCTTGCTTAGCATATAAGCCAACACAAGATACACGCACATTTGCTGTAATAACGATGGTACTAAGTGCATAAGCCCTAATCTGTTGTCTTGTAGAACATGAAGTTACGAAGATGGGAAGCACATAGGCCAACACTTCATTTTCGCTCAAGATATCGCAAAGAAAAGATAATGACCAGATTTAGTCTTATGCGAAGAAAGACCTAAACAAACCAAAGGAATGAAATTGCTCAGAGATAAAAGCGCAGATAACGACAGGAGTTAATCCACTAAGACTGCCGCTACACGGCCATTTTTTTATGGTTTGGGTTGTTAATAAAAAGGCATAGTGGATATAGCATAACGCTCATTAAACCATTGTCTAATGAGCGTTAGTTGCCTAGCTCTTCAAAGTACTTTACCAAAGACTTATAAGAGCTAGTAAATTAGCTTAAGCGCGGAGGTAAGCCCACCCCTTCGCTTGCTGATGAGCAAGGTACTGAACCGCTGCATCGACTTGCTTAACGCCTTCTTGAGCAGAAAGTGATTGCGCTTGAAGGCTATTACGACAAATCACCAAGCGGCTTAAAATGTCTTCGTCAGTTAGGGTAACCGCCAATGCGGCAGCTGGACCATTTACGACGATTTCCACTTCAGCGTCGGATTCCAATTTAAGCAAGTTGCGAGCGTTATTCTGAGCTCGCTTCAGAGCATCCACTGTGGGTGCATGAATCAATAACTGAGTAACAGCCATGACGGTTTCCTTCTAAAAATTAAAGTGCGTTGGCGATGTCTTGAGCCAATGTTTGCAGAGCATCGGAGCCACGGCGACGAGGGCGTGGCAGGTCAATAGCTTGGTCTAGCACGACGTTCGCCGGTGAACCGGACAGCACCACCACTCGATCCGCCAAATAAATGGCTTCTTCAATATCGTGGGTAATAAACATCACCGCTTTGCGTGTCTGTTCCCAGATCGCTAATAACTGATCTTGCAAATGCTGACGCGTGATAGCGTCCACCGCGCTGAACGGCTCATCCATCAACAATAAGTGAGGCTTAACCGCCAATGCTCTGGCGATACCACCACGCTGTATTTGCCCACCTGACAATTGATGGGGCCAACGGTCAGCCAGCTCATCAAGTCGAGCGAGCTTTAGCACTTCGTCAACACGATTGGCTTTTTCTTGCGCGGTGAGCTTAAGACCTTTAAGACCGTAAGCCACATTACTGCGCAAACGACGCCAAGGCATTAGGCGGCCGTCTTGGAACACAACGCCACGAGAGCGGCGAGTATTGTCTTCCTCAACTTGCAGTGAGATGCTGCCATGACTCGCCGTAGCAAGACCAGCAACACAGCGTAACAAGGTCGATTTGCCAACGCCAGAGCCACCCACGACTGCGATAAACTCACCGTCTTCGATACGAAGATCCAAGTTAGCAAAAACAGGCTCTGGGCTTTCACCATAGTGATAGCTCAGGCCTTCAATATTTAGGATGGGCGCCATGTCAACACTCGCTTCTCAATAAAACCAAACAGGGTATCGCTCAAGGTATAAACCAGAGAGATAATCAGCATGTAAACCACAACCACTTCGTAAGCCCCTACGCCAGCGGCCGAATTCATTTCCTGCCCCATACCTGGAACACCCAACAATTCGGCGGCGATTAACGTCATCCAAGCTTGTCCGATACCGGTTCGAATGCCGGAAAAAATACCCGTCGCTGCCCCAGGCAAGGTCACTTGAAGCGCCTGACGCAAATGCCCATTTTGACCAAAAGCACGCGCCAGTTCATAAAAGCGAGAATCCACATTACGAACCGCAGAATAGGTCGCAAAGTAGTTTACCCAAAACACGCCAATCGCAATCACGAACGCGGCTCCGGCATGACTTACTTTAAACCAAGCAATAGCAAAAACGACCCATGCTAATGGAGGAATCGGTCGTAGAATCCGTGCTAGCCAAGCGTGCAATGCGTCTAACAAGGATGAAGACGCTGCCAAGGTACCAATCAAGAAGCCCAGAAAAGTACCAATGGCTAAGCCCCAGATGTAGTGAACCAAGCTGGAAAGAACCGCCGGTATCAAACGTCCTGAGGTCCACTCATCGGCCAATGCTTGTGGCAATCTAAATGGGTCTGGGATAGTTCCTGCTGCCGCCCAGCCTGCCGATTGAGCGTATTTCCAGAGCATGACAAACGCCGCCACACCTATCATTCCCAGTAAGGCACGCCCCGATCGGGAGCGTGTCAAAGGATGAGCTTGTAATGCCATGACGGGGAATTACTCCTTAATTAACTCATTATAGAAGCGCACATCAAACAAGGCGTTAAGGTCGACACTCGCTTTGAGTGTGCCCTGACTTGCTTGAAAATCACGCATGGTACGAGTGCCATCGATGATGGCATTTGGGTCTGCTTGAAACTGATCGCGTGAGTTCTTTAGCGCATTTAAGACAATTTTTGCAGGTAAACGACCGCCACCGACGTATTTACCCACCGATTTCACCGCTTTTTCTGGATCATTACGCAGTTCGTCCGTTGCCGCTATATGGGCTTTCACCAAGGCTTTTACCCATTCAGGGTGCTCATTAATCAAGGACTCACGCACGGCCAGCACCGCACCCGGCTGATGTGGAAACATACCAGAACCAGATGCGACGACTTTCGCATCGGACTTACGATCCGTAACTATGCTGACGACAGGCTCTAGAATTGCAGCGCCATCAACGGCTTCTGTCATTAGTGATTGCTGAACCTGAGCCGCACCTTGGTAAATAATGTCGATGTTTTGCTTGATCTCATCTTGGCTCATGCCCAATTGCGTTTGCAACCAGTACTGCAACACGGTTTCTGGTACAGAACCTCTAGGGAAAGTGGAGATAACGGCTTTACGACCTTTATCTGCTTTAAAGCGGGCAAACGCTGTTTTTGCATCGCCGTTGTCAAAATAAGGCGACAACCCACCTAACGCTACCATGCTGATTTGCTCAACAATGTTAGAAGCAACCACTTTGATGTCAGCGCCTTTCGCTCGCGCTACCATAGCGGGCCCAATGCCAAGATAAGCAACATCTAACTGACCGGCCAACAAGGCCTGTACAATCGCAGGGCCATTTTGAAATTTGAACAACTTAGGATCGCTAATGCCTGCGTTCTCTAATGTATTATTTTCCAAGACAATAAACGCTTGGGAAACAGGAATAATGGGCATATAGCCAATTTCAAGGGACTTATCGGCAGCGGCCACTAAACTACTCCAGCCACACAACACCAAAGCCATCAGAGTCACGAGACGACGCATGAGAGCACTCCAGATAATTAAGATTTGAGTGCAAATCATATATAAACTAAAGGAATATTAAAACCCAAATAAAGATCATTTCGAACTAAACAGAACAAAACAATCTCAATAGAAAAATACAAGTCGAAGAATCCTGCTTAATATCAATAAGATATGACTCGTTTGCTGCTTAATTATGCTCTAAAAGAAGAATCTATCGCCTGCATCTGAATGGTTTTTTAACACAAATCATACTGGCCTTTACGCCCTATTTTAAGGCGCGACAGAGGGCTGAGGGGGAATAATAGCAATGAGCATACTGTGCTTCCCTGAGTGAGCGAAACAATAGACATTGTCTTATCAAAAATAGTGCCACTTCTAGGAGATGCAAAATGACTTTTAATCATAGGTTAATGAAAAGAAAGAAGGTCATTCAGTTTAATAAGCCGTGGTACAAATAAATCAGTTTTTATGCTCTTACAACATGGAGTACTACCAGCCTAGGCGGAAAACAATGCCAACCAATTAAATCACTAGGAGTACAGATGAGCTTACCTGTTAAGTCTATTTTTGACGAAGTAATCAATCGCTCTAAAACAAATTCTATGAAATGGGCTCATGCTGATCAGCTATTACAAGCAAGCGAAGCCAAGGCTAACCCGTTACCAATGTGGGTCGCGGATATGGATTTTCGCGCACCACAAGCTGTTATTGAGGCGCTGCATGGCGCGGTGGAAGAAGGCATATTTGGCTACCCTGGCGGCGCGACAGAAAGCTACCAAAAGGCCGTTATTAACTGGCAGGCAAAACGCTTTAATTGGAAAGTAGAAGCAGATTGGCTCGTGCATACACCAGGTATCATTACCAGCCTAAAAGTAATCGCTCAGGCATTTTCAGCACAGGGCGATTCCATACTCATACAGCCACCAGTGTACGCACACTTTCACGATGATATGTTGATGAATGGCCGACGTTTGGCCCTTGCACCGCTGACACGAACAGAAACGGGTTACGGTTTTGATCCAGATATTTTCGAGCAAGCCATTCAACCCAATACCAAACTCTTTATTATGAGTAACCCTCATAATCCAACGGGTAATGTTTGGACTGAGGCTGAGCTTCGTACCATGGGTGATATCTGTGAACGCCATGGCGTCTTGGTGGTTGCCGATGAAATACACCAAGATTTGATTATGAATCCGCTGAAAAAACACATTCCCTTTGCCTCTTTAGGAGAAGGTTATGCGCGCAATAGCATTACTTGTACGGCACCAAGTAAAACGTTTAATTTACCGGGTTTGCAAAGCGCCAATGTAATGATCCCAAACCCTCGTTTGCGAGCCGAGTTCATACGCCAGTACGAGCGCAATATGTTTCCATTAGTCAACACTCTTGGCATGGTGGCTGCGGAAGCCGCGTACACTCATGGTGAGCCTTGGCTGGAAGAACTGCTTGAGTATTTACGAGGCAATCATAGTTACTTTGCTGACGCCATTAACAGTGCGACGGACAAAATTAAAGTCTTGCCGGCAGATTCTTTGTATTTAAGCTGGATGGACTGTCGAGGAATGGAAATGAGCGCCCCAGAGCTAGAGCATTTCATGCTCACAAAAGCACGCCTTTGGTTAGATAAGGGACAGAAGTTTGGCCTAGAAGGTCATGGTTACATGAGGATAAACTTAGGCTGCCCACGCTCCACGGTTGAAGAAGCGGTACAGCGTTTGCTCTCGGCTATATAGCCTCGATTAAAATACACATTGCTTAAAGCTCATTTAACTCCCTGTTTAATGAGCTTTAAGCCCCCTAATATCATCTATTAAAACAACCTACTAAAATGACATACCTTATGGGGCAGACGTATCACACATGCTGACCAGCGCAGAAGCCACTGGCCCATGCCCACTGAAAGTTGTAACCGCCTAACCAACCTGTCACATCAAGTACTTCGCCAATGAAATACAATCCTTTTTGCTTGCTGGACTCGAAGGTTTTAGAAGACACTTCGTTGGTATTCACACCACCCAAAGTAACCTCTGCGGTACGATACCCCTCTGTACCATTAGGGGCGATGTCAAAATTGGCAAGGTAGTGAAATAAGCTTTCGATCTGCTCATTCGATGTTTGCGCACTGCGCTCATTCAACCAAGAGAATTGCCCTTTGATCAATTCCACTAGGCGCTTTGGCAAGTGATTAGACAAAACGCCTTCAAAGCTTTTCTTTGGTGTATTTTGACGAACCGCTTGTAGACTTTCTAATGTCAAATTAGGCGCTATGTTGATATGAAGCGCTTCACCTGGCTGCCAAAAATTGGTGATTTGTAAAATCGCAGGGCCACTGACTCCGCGATGGGTAAACAGCATTGGCTCTTGGAATGCGGTGCCATTTGCACTCGCTTCTATGTCGCACGCAATGCCTGAGAGTTCTGCCAGTTGAGCCTTTCGATCAGGCTGTACCGTAATGGGTACCAAGCTCGCTCTGGTTGGCAAAATATCATGCCCTACTTGCTTTGCCATATCATACCCAAAACCACTGGCGCCCATGGTGGGGATAGACAAGCCTCCGGTGGCAATAACCAAAGATTCACACGCAAAGTCACCTTGATTGGTCTTAATGATCGTTTGCTCATTCTGATAATCGACGTTATAGATTTTGGTATTGAGTTTAAGCTCGGCACCCGACCATTCCAGTTCCGTTAAGAGAATGTCCAGTAAATCCTTCGCTGAATGCTCGCAAAATAATTGCCCCGGCGTTTTCTCAACATAATCCAAACCATGACGATCTACGAGATCAACAAAATCTTGAGGAGAGTAACGACGCAACGCAGAAATACAAAAATACGGGTTATCAGACAAAAAATGTTTTGGCGCAGCGTCCATGTTAGTAAAGTTACAACGACCACCGCCTGACATTAGAATTTTTTTGCCTGCTTTATTTGCGTGATCGAGCACAACAACTCGCTTACCACGGTACGCTGCCGTTGCTGCACACATCAAACCAGATGCGCCCGCGCCAATAATCACCACATCCACTTTTTCCACATTAAACCTCTGTATTTTAAGTTGGCTGCATTATAGAGATTGACTCTTAGATTGCCATTAAATCCCCAAAAATAGCTGAAATGTTTAAAAAATAGGGACGGATTTTTTTGTCCACAAAAACCGTGAAGAAGGCTGTGGGAATCATCGATATATCCTTATATTTCAATCAATTAGATAAAATCAAACATTATTTTTAGATTTCTTTATTCTGTTGATTTATCAGGCTTAATCATAAAAGAAGCACAAAAATCACACAATCTTACAAAAACATCTATACAGCTTTACTGTTTTTATATACAGTACTGTATAAACAAACAGTGACAATAACTGCCGAGGCTGTGGATATGATTAGTTTATGCATTAGAAGACAAAGTCTAAATCTGAATAAGTTTATTATTGGCGCGCTTGCTGCTCTTGCGCTTTATGCGCCCATAAAAGATGCCACTCAGTACCTAAGTTCGCATTTTGAAAAACAAACCATTGAAATTGTAGATGCGTCTTTTGGAGCCAAAACCGCATGGCAAAAAGACAGCAGTGCTTATATAAAGGTGTCACAGCGCCCGCAACCAAGTTTTGCACAAGCCCAAATCATTTACACTCGCTTGCGCTTAACCAATCCAACTTCCAGTCCTCAGACCTACCGTAAAATCTGGCTCAATTTTGAACACAGCAATGGCAGCCGTGAATACACAACCGATTACACCCTGTATAACATCGAGACTCATCAGCGCCTAATTGGCCAAAGTGTTCAACTAGGCGCAAACAGTAGTATTGATGTCATTGCTGCTTACCGCTTTATTCCAAGCTATGGAAAAAAAGCGCCAGAGGTAATGAGCGTCTCTTGGGAAGGCAATAACCTGATGAGAGAAAATGCCTGTGAATATGATTTAAAAACGGCAGCGGTCAATAATTTCCATTACCAATGTAAGAGCTAATCTTTAAGTCTCTAAGCGCTCACCCAAACAGAAGGCGTTTGGATCTGTCGTTCAGCGTTACTTTGAGATTACTCTAACAAAAAGGAAAAAATGTTCATAAAATAGCCAGAAGATAGCAAGATCAACCAACAAAACGCACCGTCTTGACAATTTCTTTTCGATTTTATTTGTTTATAGTCAAAAACAGGATAGTCATCATCGTTATTTTTCGGTAGCCTCTAGTAATCCCCTGAAATGAATCAGGTTTTTCTATCGGCTGGTGAAGTTAATCGATGTTAATTGACTTTTTAAAAGCATTTTTCTTAGTTGATCGTGCCCAACTTAACCGGTACAACAAGAACACCTTTCAGCAAAGTGCGCTGCGGATCTTGATCACCTTAACTCTGCTCGTTTTCCTTGGTGTTGAGTTAAATAGCCTGTTCATTGCGACCGATAAAGACAGCGAACTTTTCCTGATTGTTAATAGCCTTTGCCTAACCTTATTATTTGCGCTGCTGTTTTTCTGTAAAAAATACACTCAAGCCAGCTCCCTTCTATTCCTTGGCACCCTTGCCGTCATTGGTTTGCTGCTTGTGACTCTTTCAAATGATTCTCATGCGGCTAAATACGGTTTGATCTCATTGTACTCATTGCCTTTAATGGCACGATTACTGTTTGGTTTCCGCCTTTCTTTTTTACTCAGTGTTGCAAATTTGGGTTCCTTCTATTTGATTGTGACGGATTCTCACAGCTTAGAGTTAACAGGCTCTGTTGGTGTGGTACCCGCCTTTGCCTCTTTCTATTTCCAAGTACTGACTTTTGTCACTTTGAACTTCGCTTTGCCTTTTGCGGTCTCTAGGATCATGTTTACCCTGGAGCAAAATGCCACTCACCTTGAATCGCTTTATCGCCGGTTAAACAGAAACTACACCCTCTATGAAGAAATTTTTGAGCACACAGGTACACCTACATTACTGTGTAATAAATATGGGAAAGTACTAAAGGTGAATCAGCCTGCACGTAAACTGCTCTCACTTTCCCAGCAAGACAAAATTGAGAACAGCAAAATCCAATCTTGGTTGGTGCCGTTGAACCAAAAAACAGAACGGTATTTTTGGCAATCCAATGCTGTTGAGTGCACATTAAAGAAAGACGCTAATGTTTATATTGAGGTCCATCGGGCAACACTGACAAACCATGGCCACTATATGCTGCACTTGCAGAACATCAGTCACTTAAAAGCCCTTAAACAAGAGCTAGAAGATTCACAAGAAACCAATAGCCGCTTAGTCCATTTTGATGCCCTTACCCGCTTGCCAAACTTTCATTACTTTTGCAGTCAGGTAAATCAAAGAATAAAACAAGAAAAAACACATTATACTGGCGCGATGTTTATTATTCGTATCAGTCAATTCAAGCTGTTAAACAAACAATATGGGAAGGACAACGCTAACCGCATCATTCTCAACTTCTCAAAAACACTGCAAAGTAGACTATCGGATCAAACTATTATCAGTCGCTTACGAGGTGTGAAATTTGCCTGTTTCCTCCCACTAGGGCAGGCCTATTTGATTCAACGTAATTTGTCCGCACTGATCAAATCCGTACTTCCTGAACAAATAAGAATGGATGGCAACGCACTCAATATTGATTATCAAGTTGGCATTGCGTACTACCAAAACAACGGTCAGAGCGCTGAAGAGCTACTTGAGCATTGTGAAATGGCACTAGAGTACTCAAACAGTGCGGATAAATACTCTTATTATGATCACCAACTTGAACGTAAGTTGGTGGAAGAGCACCAGCTCGGTCTGCAGCTCGGTGCAGCAATAAAACGCAATGACATTGTTTTGTGGTTACAGCCTCAGGTTGCACCCAATGGTCAAATTTGCTCTTTTGAAGCCCTTGCTCGCTGGCAAAAAGAAGACGGTAATTTTGTCTCTCCATTTGTGTTTATTAATATCGCGGAAAAACTAGGCTTATTGCCCGTGCTAGCCGAGAATCTACTTCGCTCATTGATTCCTACGCTAAGCGAATGGCATGACGAGCACATTCACACGCCTGTTGCGTTTAATTTGGCCGGTCAAGAGCTGATGAACGATGCCTTCTTTGCGTTGTTAATGTCACTGGCTGCAGATCACCCTTGGTTAAGCGATATGCTTGAGCTTGAGATCACAGAAACCAGCCCTGTGATGACAAACCCGCTCATCCATAAACGCTTAAAAGCCTTGCACCAATATGGTTTCGTCATTGCGATTGATGACTTCGGCACCGGACAAGCTACCATGGGACAGCTGATCGACATTCCGGCTACCGTACTGAAAATAGATCGTCGCTTTGTTGCCCCACTACCAGACGACCAGCGTCACCTAGACATCGTTAAATCCACCATTCAGCTTGCGCTTTCTCTTAATATGAAAGTCATTGCAGAAGGGATTGAAACCAGAGAGCAAGCGAATTTGCTCATCGCACTGGGCTGTCACACCTTACAGGGCTATTACTACGCAAAACCAGCGCCTATGACAGATTGGACCAATAACAACCATGAGAAAGCCAAAGAACTGCGCATGGTTTACTAAACGTCTTTCTTAGCTTGTCGCTGCGTCTAGACTGATAGAGCTGAAGCCAATGACTCCCTACTCTATTCTTCATCACACTTGCCACACGCTCTCTGACCTATTCATTTTCTATTCTATTAAATTCACGCCACACTCTACTCGCCATTAAATCACGATTGAAATGACTGTTAGCCAACTGTTGAACTGACTGTTGAACCGACAGAGAAATACATATTTAGCAAGAAATCAGCAGAACCATGATGACTAAACATACTTTCATAGAAATGCCTTGATAGTAATGCCTACCCCCTAAACAGCAAAAAGCCAGACCCTATTGGGATCTGGCTTTTCAGTACAAGGTTTAAGAATTTTCGCTCTACAAGTCTTATTTGATCAAATAAGGCATGTGATTAAAAAGACATGTTATAGGCGAGCGAGATAACACTGGCAGAAGAAGAATAATCTGCGCTGTAAGTGCCTCGAGCGCTGTCTTCATCTAAATCAGTACGATCAACCGACACATCTTCAATGTCTACATAGGTGTAGGCAAAGGTCGCTGATGAAGTTTCACTAAAGTGGTAAGTGCCACCCATTGAGTACCAGGTACGATCCCCATCTGGGGTTCTCGCGGAGCGGTATTCATCGGTCACTGGCGAATTATCGCGAGCGATACCGGTACGCAGTGTTAGCTTTTTAGAGTAATCGTAAGTTAAGCCTGCAGAATACATCCATTGGTCTTCAAAGCCGAAGGTGAGTTTTGAATTATCTTGATCGCTATCAAAGTCGATGTTTAAACCATCATCCATAGAGCTCCAACCGGTGCGAATCACACTCAAGCCCAGCTTCAATTTAGGCGTTAATGCTTGCTCTAAACTGATGGTCAAGATATCAGGGAAGGTGAGTGAATCACTAACATCTGCATCTACTAAGCTTTTAGCAGAAACTAAGCCCGAAAAAGTAGGACTGTCACTTGTGTATTTTACGTCACCTTCAAAATCAAAGTCGATTTTACTACGGTAACCCACACCAATGCGGGTACCTTTCACTGGGGTGAATAACACACCTAGGCTGTAACCATAACCAATATCATCCGCTTCAATTTTCCCCAACCCTTCTCCACCTTGAGATGGAACAGTCGTTCCTACCGCAGATTCTAAAGTCACTTCTGCTTTATGCACCTGCACACTGGCACCCGCTGAGAACCAATCATTGACACGATGGGCAAGAGAGAAGCTTAAAGCAATGTCTTGCAAGCCTGTTTCTGTGGCATGAAAGCGCCCTGCCCAATCGTCCCCATAATCACCAGATAGACCGAATGGCGCGTTTATAGAAAAGCCCGCGACCGTATCATCGGATAACGGCATGGCATAATACAAGGACGGCACTATTGCGTTATCAACAGAGTCAGTATTGGTTGAAGACCCTGATATTGATTGACCTGCCGCGTCTTTTGCTTCGATATTACTCACGTCCATCTTGGGCATGATGTAAGCCCCAGAGACATAGAAAGTATTTTTCTTCGCATTAAGGAAAAGCGCTGGGTTCCAATAGCTAAAAGAAATGTCTTCGCTGGACGCCGCCGCAGTAGAAAGTGCTGACCCCGACGCGGTGGCGCTTTGGTCACCAAGAGAGAAGCCTGCGGAATACGCAGACGATGCCGCCGCTACGGATAAGGTAACAAGGCTTACTTTGAACATTGTAGATGAGCATCTTGAAGAGATAGTCATGAGTCACTCCATTCTTATTTTTATTTTTGTCATCATTAGAAGAAGCATACCTGCTTTATCTAAAACGTCTTCATTATAGTAGTGCCTTTGGTGATATTACCATAGCGTATTTCATCATATTCCTTTTATTCTTTATAATTATTTCAAATATCAATAGGGTAAATATTTTCCAAAAAGCATAAAGAATACGTAAGAGAACACAGAAAAATGAAGAAAATCCTTAGAGATTATGAAGATGAAGAATACAGGGAAAAGAAAGCGACGGCTATTTGATGACACGATAACACTCACAAATACCCAGTCACTTTTTCAAAAGGTTACATAAGAATACATAGACTCAAAAGCTACTCGCTACTTTTTATCTGCTGAGCAAGAGCCAATACTGCACGTGGCATTATGGCCAATCAGCGTGCCCAAACGACAACGAATCCGCTGGGACTAAATGCGGCTTTTTAATCATTCGCCTAAAAGCTGCTGGGGTCGTGCCTGAGTAACGCTTAAAGTAATGACTAAAGGTAGTGGCGTCAGAAAACCCCAAATCATGCGCCAATTGTTGAATGCTGCTCCCCGACCTTTCTAACCGCAACTTAGCTTCAAAAATCACCCTTTCTTGCACCAACTGGCTCGGAGTTTTAGACAAGGTCCGAGTACAGATGGAATGAAGCCGATCATGACTCACCAATAAAGCCGCAGCGTATTGCTGAATGGTCCAGCGTTCCCGATAATGTATTTCCACCAGATGGCGAAAACTTTGCAGCAATGTTTTGATTTCCCCCATCGCCTGATCGGCGGACTCTTGGCTGCCAGACACCCGCCATAGCCCCATCAATATCAGGCTAAAATAAGAAGAAATGGCCATTCTAGAACCGCGTTTATCATCATTCAATTCATTCAAAAACCCTTGAGCGAGATTATGAAATTCTTCAACAAAATGACCATCAGGAGCATCAAGGTAGGTATGTCGCTCGGAAAACTCTCGAAGTAACACAGACTCAGCACTCGAACCCAATAATTCGATAAGCAAATATTGAGAAACACCCAACAGGTATCCCGTGCTGCCCGCTTCAATAGACACTGAAAAAGAGCCCGACACAGGAATGTAGGCAATCGAATCCGTGTGCATTTCCATCTTCTGCCCTGCCGCGTTTAACCAAGCATTGCCAGACGCTAAAAAAAACACATGAGCAAACCCTTCGTATAGGCCTCGTTTAGGTTCTATTTTCTTATGAAACAAGGTCGTTTCATGAATTTCACAACGGGCATGAACATGGATATTAACGGAAACTGATTGATTCATAATACGTAAACCCAGCAAAAAAACATTGTACTGAAAACCAAATATCAACAACTATAGACCAAAAAACAACATTTACGTTCACTGCAGCCTAATTAATAATCTACGCATAAGCAAAATAAAAACAAAATAACGCTTTTTAAAAGCCTAATGCAAAGACTGAGTGCTGCAATAACAACAATAAGCTGAGTCAGGATAGGTAACAAATTATGACCACAGAGCATTTGATACGACATCATCAAATAAAACCTTTATCGAATTCGCCTTTTGCGCACGCGGACTACAAAAAAGCCGCTTGCGAGGCCGTTGCTATTGTTGATAAGGCAGCCCGAGCGTTCCCTAAATGGTCTGATGTTAAACCTGAAGAAAAAAGAAAATTATTGTTGGACGCGGCTGCCAATATTAGAAAGCACAGCGCAGAATTAAAGCAATTGGCCGCAGAAGAAGTCGGGTCGGTCGATAATTTTCTAGACATGAATATCGACATCGCTGTCGAATTCTTACAAGAAGCCGCCAGTTTAACGTCGCAAATCACCAGCGATGTATTGCCCAATGACTCGGCGCATTCCTTGTCTCTTGCCGTTAAGCAACCCATTGGAGTTTGTCTTGGCATTCCGCCGTGGAATGTCCCTATATTGTTATCTGTGCGCGCAATCGCAATGCCGCTTGCCTGTGGCAACACCGTCATTTTGAAAGCATCAGAACTTTGCCCTAAAACACACCAACGGGTGATTGAAATCATTAATGACTCTGGCTTTCCAGAAAATGTCATTAACATCATTACTAATCGCCCAGATGAGGCAAGCGACGTCGTTGACGCTCTTATTTCTCACCCTGCCGTTCGACACATTAACTTTACTGGCTCTACTCGTGTTGGTCGTTTGATTGCAGAACTAGCCGCCAAACACCTTAAACGCTGTTTATTAGAGCTCAGTGGCAAAGCCCCCTTTATCGTGCTTGATGACGCCAACATAGAGCGAGCCGTAGAGGCCGCTTCGTATGGCTCTTTTATGAATTAAGGACAGCTTTGCATTTCCACCGAACGCATCATTTTACAAGACCCTATTGCCGACCAATTTATTCAGCGCTTTGTTGAAAAAGCCAAAACATTAACCAGTGGCTTAATCAATGATTCGTCTCACCCACTTGGGGCTCTCATCAATATTAAGTCTGGGAAGCGATTGCAAGCCTTGATTGACGATGCCGTAGAAAAAGGCGCAACCGTGCTTTGCGGCGGCAAGGTAAACGGCTTCTTTTTGGACGCCACTGTCATCGATAACGTGACACCGTCAATGCGTATTTACTATGAAGAATGCTTTGGTCCATTAGTCCATATCGTTCGCTGTCGCTCAGACGATGACGCTCTCACCATCGCGAATGACAGTGAGTTTGGCCTGGCTGCTGCGGTGTTTAGTCAAGACACTTACCGGGCGATGAAGATCGCAAAGCGCATCGAATCCGGCATTTGTCACATTAATTCAACCACGATAGCAGACGATGCTAGAGCCCCTTTCGGTGGTATGAAATCCAGTGGACATGGGCGTTTCGGAGGCAGCAGTTCGATTAACGAGTTTACTGAACTACGCTGGATCACGATTGCCAATGACGATAACTCCTTGCCACAACTTTAACATCTAAGACGATTTACCAATGACACTGTTTACTTAACCCTAGCTCGATTTAGCAGCTGGACACTCTGGAGTTTTAATATGAAAAAAATAAATAAAACAGGCATATCAAGACGTCAATTCACTCTTTCCGCTCTAGTGGGGGGCGCTGTTGTGGCGATGAACCCGACACTTGCGGCGGCAAAGTCAGATAAAAAACTACGACTTGGATTTATCTCTCCTCGTACTGGCCATCTGGGGGCTTTTGGCGAAACGGACCCTTTTGTCTTATCTCAAGTACGCCAAGCCTTAGCAAATGGGTTAACCATCAACAATGTAAACTATGACATTGAAATCCTCGATCGTGACAGCCAATCGGACCCTTCTCGTGCGGGGCAATTGGCAAAAGATCTAATCAATAATGAAAATATTGATTTTATGCTAGTAACCGTAGCACCAGAGACAATCAACCCAGTGTCCGATGCTTGTGAAGCCGCTGGCATTCCCTGTTTGTCTGCGGTGATGCCGTGGGAATCCTGGTATTTTGGTCGCGGTGCAAAACCAGGTCAACCGTCTCCTTTTAAGTGGACGTATCATTTTAGTTTTGGTGTGGATGAGTTCTACAAAACCTACATTTCTCAATGGAGCCTCATTAAAACCAACAAAAAAGTCGGCGTTATGTACCCTAACGACGCCGATGGTAATGCCATTCGAACCTTTTTAAAACCTAAGCTCGAAGCCGCTGGCTACACAATTGTCGACCCTGGTGCTTATGAAACCGGCACCTCTGACTTCTCGTCACAAATCGCTCTCTTTAAACGAGAAGGCATCGAAATATTTAATGCTTTTCCCATCCCATCTGACTTTGCGGCGTTATGGCGTCAAGCGGCTCAGCAAGGGTTAACACGCCAAATTAAAATCGCTCAAATCGCCAGAACAGGCTTGTTCCCTTCCGATATCGAAGCGCTCGGTGGACTTGGTAACAACCTTGCTAGCGCGTGTTATTGGCACAAAGACTTCCCATATCGTTCACCATTAACAGGCCAAACAGGTACCCAACTCTGTGACCTTTATGAAGCGCAAACGAGCAAACAATGGACTCAGCAAATCGGAGCGTGCTTGTCATTATTTGATGCCGCGATGGAAACCTTAAAAACCTCCATTGACCCTAAAAATAAAGTCAATGTTGCCATGGCAATGCGAAAATTGAATGTCAGTACCATTGCAGGTCAAGTTGACTTTACCAGCGGTCCAGTGCCAAACGTTGCATCCGCGCCAATCATAGGCACTCAATGGGTCAAATCGAAAAAAGGCCCGTTCCAATTTGATTATTTGATCACGGAAAATGCCACCGACAGAAATGTGCCTGTCACCCATAAATTGACCCCATACAACGCCTAAAACAGCGAGAACACAATGATGACACACACCACATCAGACGGCTTGCTGGCCAATGGCATTGTTAAACACTTTGGCAGTGTATCCGTTTTGAAAAACGTCGATTTTTCTATGAAAACAGACGAAGCCGTTGGAATCGTAGGTCCCAATGGCGCAGGCAAAACCACCCTGCTAAGCGCCCTTGCGGGGGCGTTTAGCTTGGACGAAGGTTCGATTTTTTTAAACGATCAAGAAGTCACTGATAAATCGGCTTCCGAGCGATGCAGCCTAGGCGTCGTAAGAACCCACCAAATCCCCAAACCCTTTGGTGGCATGACGGTGTTTGAAAATGTGTTAGTCGCCTCCTCATACGGCGTCGACTCCACAAAAGAAAGCGCCTATCAGTTTGCCCTTGATGCGATTCAGCTAAGTGGCATGGAGCATGTCGCGAATCGCCAAGCGGACTCTCTGGGACTACTAGACCGCAAACGTCTAGAGCTTGCACGAGCATTGGCCACTCAACCCAAATTTTTATTGCTAGATGAAATCGCTGGCGGCTTAACAGAAGCCGAATCAATCCAATTGGTCGACACCATCAAAGAGCTACGTCGTCGTGGCATTGGCATCCTTTGGATAGAACATATAGTGCATGTGCTTTTGCAGGTTGCGGAGCGACTTATTTGCATGGATTCCGGAGAAATCATTGCCGATGGAGACCCAGAAACCGTCTTAAGTGACCCTCAAGTGATAAAAGCATACCTTGGAGGTGGCGTCGAATGAGCAGTTTAAAAATAGAAAATATGGACGTTCGCCACGGCCAATTAAAAGCCGTCCGTAATGTTAGCCTAAGCATTGAAAAAGGCGAAGTCATTGCGCTTATTGGGGCGAATGGCGCCGGTAAAACCACGTTTTTACGCGCCATTAGTGGTGCCCATACCCTCACCGCAGGACGAATTTATTTAAACGATAACGACATCACACAACGGCCTTCCCATCAACGTGTTAATGCAGGGTTGGCCTTAGTGCCAGAAGGTCGAAAACTCTTCACCAATATGACGACAGAAGAAAATCTGCTGTTGGGCGCCACCTCTGCCCGTAAAGGAGAATGGAATGTCGAAAAGATCTTTGAGGTGTTTCCAAATCTAATCAAAAGACGTCATACCAAAACCGGCACCATGTCCGGTGGTGAACAACAGGCCACCGCCATTGGTCGAGCGTTAATGAGTAACCCAGACATTCTCATCCTTGATGAAGTGTCATTAGGACTCTCCCCCTTGGTCGTCGATCAGGTGTATCAGAATTTAGAAAAATTGTTAGCAACAGACACCACCATCATTTTAGTAGAGCAGGACTTATCCCGTGCGATGAAAGTCGCCAGTCGCCAGTCGCGCGGTGTGCATGCTAGAAGGCGAAATTGTTCTCGATAAGCCAATGGCAGACATAACCCGTGATGAGATAACCGATGCTTACTTCGGCCTTCATAAAATAAAAACAAATAGTGGAGAGTAAAAGTGACCAATCAAATTATTCAGGCCATCCTCTTAGGTGGCTATTATGCGCTCATAGCATGCGGGCTGTCGTTTATGTTTTCTGTTATGAAAATCATTAACTTAGCCCATGGTAGCCTGCTTGTTTTCGCTGGTTATTTGCTCTGGTTTTTTGCAGAGCATTACCATATTTCGCCTTTCGTTGGCTTGCTCATTGTCATCCCTGTGATGATGTTGATCGGCTGGGCATTACAGGCTTTTTTATTGGAAAAAAGCGCCCGTGGCGGAGAATTACTCCCGATACTCACCACCTTTGGTTTGGCCATTGTCATTGAGAATCTATTGTTTGAGCATTTCGGTGCAAACACCCGTTCTCTGGCCCCTTATATTGGCGACCTTTCGTGGGAATCATGGGAGTTGTTTAGCGGCTTTTATGTCGGCAAAACCTCCGTCTATATCTTAATAGCGGCCATCGTCATTTTGGGCAGCTTACAGCTTTTCATGAAAAAAACCGCATTGGGAAGACAAATTAGAGCCACCGCCCACGACCCAGATACCGCAGGTATTGTGGGGATTAATCCGAAAAGAGCCAGTGCCATTGCCACGGCGTTGGCCATGAGCACTGTGGCGGTTTCTGGCTTAGCGCTCGGCGTCAGAGGCGTATTCGATGCCTACTCCGGTGGCCCTCAGCTGTTGTTCGCCTTTGAAGCCACCATTATTGGTGGAGTGGGTTCTCTTTGGGGAACTCTGATTGGCGGTATTATTTTGGCATTTGCCCAAACCATCGGCGCCAACATTCACCCTCAAGGTTTTCTCTTAGGTGGACACATCCTCTTCATTATCATTCTTTTAATCCGCTTAATCCTCGCCAAAGGTGGGGTAGGCCATCGTCTTAAATTCGCTTTAGGGGTGTCAAAATGAGTCAGTGGGCAAAAAATGTATCCATCCAACGTTGGACCCCCTCCTCCCGTCGTGCCGTCATGGTCGCTGGAGTGGTTCTGCTTGTTTTAGCGCTGGCACCCTTGTTTGCTTCTAACGGGATGCTAGACAGACTTACCGCGCTGTTTATTTACGTCATTTTAGCCGCCATGTGGAATGCATTGGCAGGCTATGGGGGATTAATTTCTGTGGGCCAACAAGCCTTTTTTGGACTCGGCGCGTATTTCACTATTCGCCTTGCCAACGTTGGTTTAGACCCGTTTATTTCTGTGGGCCTGTCTGCAGTGATCGTCGGCGTAATCTCCTACCCTATTTCCCTGATTATGCTGCGTTTAAAAGGCGGTGAGTTTGCCATTGGTATGTGGGTTATTGCGTCCATTTTGCATTTGATGGTGAACCTCGATGGCTTGATTCAAGGAGAAACAGGCATTTCTCTTGTCAGCCTGAATCACTACGACTCAGGGTCACGTCTCACCATTATTTACCTGCTAACGCTTGGCTCAATGGCAGGCTTGCTGACTTTGTTGTTTTTTGTCTTACGCAGCAAAACAGGCTCCGCGATTCAAGCCATTCGAGATGACGAGGAAGCCGCCACATCGATTGGCGTTAAACCAGAGAAAACCAAACGTTTGCTGTTTGTTATTGCAGCGTTTGGCATAGGTGCAGCGGGGGCGCTTTGGTTAACCAGCGCGACGACGTTTTTGCCGAAAACTTACTTTAGCGTGCAATGGTCGGCTTATATGATCTTTATGGTGCTGGTGGGTGGTATCGGTAAATTTGAAGGCGCCATTCTTGGTGCCATTATCTTTTTCCTTGTTGAGACTTGGTTTAGTAGCACCGGTGTTTGGTATCTCGTGAGCCTAGGCGCGATCGCCATTGCTTTCTCACTCTTTTTACCAAAAGGCATTTGGGGAGAATTAGAACGTCGCTTTAATTGGCGCTTTTTGCCCGTTGGCTATCGCGTTGAAGACCCCAAAAAAGAGAAACAATAACCTTCTATGGCCGTTTAATAGCCAAATTAAGCGGCCTATGCGCATCAATCTAAAAACCGTTTGTGCTTTTTTAGGAGTAGTCATCACATGAATGTTGAATTACTAATCGGCTCAGAAAATGTCAAAGCATCAAATGGTGCCACATTTGAACGTATCGACCCAGTCACCGGCAATGTAGCAAGCACTGCTGCGGCCGCCACCATTGACGATGTTAACCGCGCTGTTTCGTCAGCACACGACGCGTTTAAAACCTGGTCAAAAACAACCCCGAATGAGCGCCGTCAGCGACTGCTAAAAGCCGCCGACATTATGGAAAGCAAAAGCGCTGAGTTTGCTCAGCTTATGTTGACGGAAACAGGCTCGACGACCATGTGGTCTGGCTTCAATACAATGCTGTCTGCGGGCTTATTAAGAGAGGCGGCGGCCATCACCACACAAGTCGGTGGTGAAGTTATTCCCTCGAATAAGCTGGGCACCTTATCCATGAGTGTCCATAAACCCAAAGGCGTTTGTGTTGGCATTGCCCCTTGGAATGCGCCTGTTATTCTCGCCACGCGCGCCGTTGCCATGGCCATTGCTTGCGGCAATACAGTTATTTTGAAAGTCTCGGAAATATGCCCTGCCACTCAATCTCTTATTGGCCAAATTTTTACCGAAGCTGGCTTTCCTGTGGGGGGTTTAAACGTTTTATCCAATGCCCCTGAGGACGCACCAGAAATAGTCAAAGCGCTTATTGAGCACCCATTGGTGAAACACATCAATTTTACTGGATCCACAAAAATAGGTCGTATTGTCGGGCGCTTAGCGGCTGAAAACCTTAAGCCTGCATTACTTGAATTAGGCGGAAAAGCACCGCTTATTGTGTTGCAAGATGCGGACATAGACGGTGCCGTGAATGCCGCGCTGTTTGGTGCTTTCATGAACCAAGGGCAAATCTGCATGTCGACTGAGCGACTGAGCGACTGATAGTGCATAAGGACGTGGCGGATGAGTTCAGCCAAAAACTCTCGGCTAGAGCAGCGCTGTTGACCACAGGAGACCCAAGAAACGAGGTGCTTCTTGGGTCCCTCGTGTCTCTTGATGCCGCAGAAAAGATGAACCAATTGATTCAAGATGCGCTTGCCAAAGGGGCGAACCTTACCGCCGGTGGTGGCATTAAAGGCACTATGGTGGAAGCCACACTACTCGATAATGTCACCTCAAAGATGCGCATCTACCAAGAAAAATCGTTTGGTCCGGTGAAATCGATTATTCGAGTCAAAAGCGTTGAAGAAGCCATCCATGTGGCCAATGACACCGAATATGGTTTATCGGCGGCGGTTTTTACTCGTGACATTCAGCGTGCCCTGCAGGTCGCAAATCACATTGAATCTGGCATTTGCCATATTAACGGTCCAACCCTAGGCGGTGAACCTCAAATGCCATTTGGGGGCATGAAAGACAGTGGTTATGGGCGTTTTGGTGGCACCTCATCGATTGCTGAGTTTACCGATTTGCGCTGGATCACCATTGAAGACCCCAAACAGCACTATCCATTTTAACCGCGGACTCAACATACCAAAACTAAAAAGCGTTTTTAATGCGTGCTCGTTGCACTCAGCACGGGGCACGCCTTTTACGCATTCGCAACCGACGCTCTGAACCGACCCACGGCCCCCAAAAGGAAAACACTGCCAATCAACAGCAGTATCAATAACTGACTCCAGATAATGCTAAAACCACCGCCACGATACAGAATCGTTTGTGACAAATTAACAAAATGCGTTGTCGGTGCAATTTGCATAATATTTTGTATGATTTGCGGCATACTTTCGTAAGGGGTGATCCCACCTGATAACATTTCCAAAGGCAGCACCGTTAAGATAAACAACAAGCCTAATTGCGGCATGGTGCGCGCAACGGTTCCTAAGAAAATGCCAATTGAAGTGGTCGCGAACAGATGCAGCGCCACACCTAAAACGAACAACCCAACAGAGCCTCGAATCGGCACCTGCAATACATATTGCACCATGACAATAAGTGACAATGTCGCGGCCACCAGCACCATGAGACCATTCGCCAACACCTTAGAAAGGACAATTTCTAACGGTTTAACAGGCATTACCAGTAAATGCTCTAATGTGCCATGTTCTCGTTCCCTGATCACCGCAGCCCCGGCCAAAATAATCGACAACATGGTGACATTATTGATGATTTCCATAATGCTCCCAAACCAACTGCTCGTCAGATTCGGGTTATATTTATTACGAACAATCAAGGTGGCGGATAACGTAAAGGCCTCCAGCTTACCGGTTACGAACTTCTTAATTTCCCCACTCACAATGTTTTGAATATACCCATCACCAATGCCAGCTTGAGACATTTGCGTTGCATCAATATTGATTTGAAGCGTGGGTTGTTTTGCCGCCATGACATCACTTTGAAAGCCCGCCGGTATGATAATGACAAAGGTGTAGAGCCCCGCATTTAACACCGGCTCAACAGCACTGTATTCAATGTAAGCAGGGGTATTAAAATAAGGTTGCGTAAAAGCATTGCCAATCGTTTTGGACAAGGGCGAATTGTCTTCATCAACAATGGCGATGGGAGCATTATTAAGCTCTTGAGACGACGCGGTTGACGCCACATAAATACCGCCACTGAACGCCCACACGATTAATATTAATAAGACTTTATCGTTCCATAAACTGCGCAGTTCTTTAATGCTTAACTGCACTATATTGGTGTCTAATATGCGAAATTTCATCGGCCTTGCTTCCTCAATAACAACACGCTAAGTAACGTAAAAAGAGGCGCAAACAGCAGCAAATACTGAAAAGATGACGCTAACTCCGCGAAGCCAAGACCTTTTGTGATGATGCCGCGAATAATGATAATGAAATAGGTCGCAGGCCAACTCTCCCCCATCAAGCGTCCAATGCCTTCCAACGACGAAACTGGACTGGTTAAGCCGGAAAAACTCACCGTAACCAGTAACGTCACTATCGCCGTTCCAGCCAAAGCCGCTATTTGAGTCTGTGTAAAGGTCGACATTAACAAACCAATTCCCGTGGTGGCCACTATGTAAATCAATGCCGCGCTGTAGAGCGCGTAAAGATCCCCCTTGATGGGCACTTGGAAAATAAACACGGTCACAAAAAGCAGGATCATAAAGCTCACCATGCTAATCAGAATATAAGGAATCTGCTTGCCTAATAAAAACTCCAGTCTGGTGGCCGGACTTACATAGAGATTAACAATGGAGCCCATTTCTTTTTCACGAACGACCGACAACGCCGTCAATATGGCAGGAATAAACATCAATAACAGGGGAATAACACTCGGGGCCAACGCATAAATGCTCTTAAAATCTTGGTTAAAGCGATAGCGTGATGCCATGCTGGCGGGCAAAGTATTGGGCACATAGCCGAGGGACTTTAACGTCAAGTCTGTTAAGTACGCACTGTGCACGCCTTGCATATAGCTGCCAATCGTTTCTGCCCGAAATGGCATAGAACCATCCACCCACACAGTCACTTCTGGCGAGCGGCCGCGTTTTAGATCCACCCCGAAATTGGGTGGAATAATCAGGCTAAAACTCAGTTCGCCATCTTGCATACGCCGATCAAGCTCACTGCTCGAGCTTAACGCCGGGCGCTCGATAAAATAGCGTGAGCCTGAGAGAGTCTCAATATATTGGCGGCTTTGCGGCGTTTGATCTTGGTCTAATACGGCAAACGTTAGGTCATCAACATCCAAAGAAATACCGTAGCCCAGTACCAGCATCAGGAGCGCGGAGCCCAATAACGCAAACGCCAAACGAATGGGGTCGCGCAACACTTCCAAAGACTCTCGATAACCAAAGCCAAATAAACGCCGCAAACTGAACGCTCGATTAACGGTTATTGGGTATTCTTTTTCATTGATTTCCGGCTCGGCAGGAGGCGCTTCTTTGTGTTCTTGTGCGTCTTCAAGATAGCCGATAAAGGCTTCTTCTAATGTGTTGGCATGGCGCGAGGCACTGATCGCCTCTGGGGTGTCCGTCACCAACACCTTGCCTGCGTGCATCAATGAAATACGATCGCAGCGCATGGCTTCGTTCATAAAGTGGGTTGAAATAAAGATGGTCACACCGTGATTACGTGACAAATCGATCAATAAAGCCCAAAAATCATCACGCGCGACTGGGTCCACACCTGACGTTGGTTCATCCAAAATCAGCAGTTCTGGATCGTGCACCACAGCGACCGCCAGTGACAGCCGCTGCCGAATCCCCAAAGGCAACGCCATGGCGTTCATATGTTGATAGGAGCGTAAGGTAAAGCGGTCTAATAATCGGTTAATCCGTTGTTCGGCTTCTTCTGCTGGCATATGAAACAGCTTGGCGTGCAAGGCTAAGTTTTGCAGCACGGTGAGTTCGCCATACAGCGAAAAACCTTGAGACATGTAGCCGACTCGATGACGAATCGCCATTGAGTTCGATTCAACTGGGCTACCAAATAACAAGCCTTCTCCACGACTCACCGGCAATAGCCCTGTTAGCATCTTCATTGTGGTGCTTTTGCCACAGCCGTTTGAGCCTAGAAAACCAAATATTTCGCCCTGAGTAATGTCTAAATTTATGTTGTCTACCGCGGTAAAATCACCAAATGTTTTCGTCAAACCACGCGCACTAATGGCAATGGCGGCCTTGTTACTGTTCAAAGGGGGAATGACTAATTCGTGGTGCGCGCGGCTTACGTCATCCGGCAACAAATGAATAAAAGCCGCTTCTAAAGTATCGCTGTTGGTACGCTGCTTGATCTGTGCAACCGTCCCTGTGTCCAACACCTTGCCCATGTTGATGGGGATAATCCAATCGAATAATTCCGCCTCATCCATATACGCGGTGGCCACAATGACACTCATGCCAGTCCGGCGTCGCCGAATACGTTCAATCAATTGCCAAAATTGGCGCCTCGATAACGGATCAACGCCTGTCGTTGGCTCGTCCAATATCAATAAATCTGGGGCGTGAATTAACGCGCAGCAAAGGCCAAGTTTCTGCTTCATACCGCCAGAAAGCTTGCCAGCCGGTCGATGACGAAACGCCGCTAATCCGGTAGCCAATAACAGCTCATCAATCTGCTTATGCCGTTGTGGGGTTGGAATGCCAAACAAGCGACCAAAAAAATCAATGTTTTCAAACACCGATAAAGTCGCGTACAGATTTTTACCCAACCCTTGCGGCATAAAAGCGATGCGCGGAGCAATATTGTCGCGGTATTTTGCGCTCGAAATATTTCCACCAAAGACTTGAATAGAGCCCTCTTGGATTTCCCTCGCGCCAGCAATTAAGGCCAACAAGGTGGATTTACCCACACCGTCTGGCCCAATCAACCCCACCATGCAGCCAGCAGGAATGTCCAAATCTATCTGACTTAGCGCATCAAGATCACCATACCGATGACAGACTCCAGAAAGACGAACAACGCTTGGCTTAGTGGTACTCATTATGGCAACTTAACGTCTAGATTTTCAGGCCAGTCTTGCTGCTGGTCGAGCAACACATAGGCACTGCCTGGTACACCGGTTTTCACTGCGTTTAAATGCGCTTTTAATAGCGCTGGGTCTATTGTAACTTTCACTCTAAACATCAGCTTGTCACGTTCTGATCGAGTCTCTACTGCTTTCGGGGTAAATTGCGTTCTAGCGGCGACAAATGACACCTTTGCTGGAATAACATACTGCGGAATAGCATCAAGGATAATACGTGCGTCACTGCCAACCTGTATTTTGCCGGCTTGTTCCGTAGGCACAAAAATGGACATGGAAACATCCGTCAGATCCAGAACCGTAAAGACATTTCCTCCTGAACCAAGTACTTCGCCAGGCTGCGCCAATTTGTACAAAACACGCCCTTGGATTGGCGTAGTAAGATAAGATTCGTCTAACGTCACTTGCAGCCTAGCAATGGCGGCTTGCGTCGCTTCAATGCCGGACTCCGCTTGCGTGACTTGAATATTCACCGCTTTGAGCATGGCTTTTGCCGTGACGTATTTGGTATTTGCCTGATCCAGTTTTTCTTGTGAAATATGACCCGAGCTGGCCAATTTTGCCGCGCGTTCTTGCTCTCTTTGCGCGTAAATCAACTCACTTTTTCGCACCTCAACCATTGCTTGCACATAATCACGACTGCTCTGGGCCTCACGCCAAGCCGCCTGTGCTTCGCGTAATTGCGCTTCAATTGCGTCTGTGTTCATGGTGGCCAGACGTTGACCTGCTGCGACCATATCCCCTTCATTGACTGATACCGCCTCTAAACGTCCTGCGTATTTGGTGGCAATATCATACTCAACCGCTTCAATACGCCCGTTCCCAGAAGCAACATAATCCGGCATGGCGGACTCTAGGTGACTTTGGTAGTAAAACCAGCCCCCTAGAGCGAGCAAGGCGCACACTAATACGCCGATCAATAGCTTGATTGAAAAGTGTTTACTCGCCATGTCAAATATCTCCATTACAGCAAACAGATCGCTGCGTGATTCATTAAGTGATTCGTTACATTATTTATTAAGCACTAGACAGCCAAACCCTAAGCAATCAATAGCACGTCATGGTTGGCGTCTGCTGACTAACGTGCGTACCTGCAGTGCCCGCGACTATCTCTTCTAATGCGTCTAATGCCCCAATGGCGGCACGTTTACCGGTTTTTTCTGCGAATTGGCAAGCCGCGTTGACCTTGGGTCCCATCGACCCAGCGGCAAATTCATACTGAGCAAGATCGGTGGGATTGACGGCTTTTATGCCTTTTTGTTTCGGGCTATTCCAATCCAGAAACACCGCGGGGGCGTCCGTGGCCATGATGTACAAATCCGCATCCAACTCGCGCGCCAATAATTCGCTGGATAAATCTTTATCGATCACCGCTTCCACGCCCTGTAGACGATGGTCTTTATCAAACAGCGTTGGAATGCCACCGCCACCACTGGCAATCACTATGGTGTTTTTCTCCAATAACCAACGGATGGGACGAATTTCAAAAATCCGCTTTGGTAACGGCGATGGCACCACACGACGCCACTTGTCGCCATCCGGCTTCATCGTCCAAGCGTTATCTTGACCGACTTGTTTTGCTTTCGCTTCGTCATAAACCGGGCCAATGAATTTCGTAGGATTAGAAAACGCTGGATCTTGCGAATCCACTTCCACCATGGTCAACAAGGTCACTAATGGACGTTCAGCAGGGACTAAATTGCCCATCTCTTGCTCGATCATGTAGCCGATCATGCCCTCTGTTTCTGCCCCCAACACATCCAACGGGTAAAGTTCTTTAGGTTTATACGCGTTGCCTTGTAACGCAAGCAAACCAACTTGCGGCCCATTACCGTGGGTAATAATAAGCTCATTTCCCACTGCAATTTTCGCCAATGCGCTGGCCGCAATTTTAATGTTTGCGCGCTGCGCTTGAGCGGTCAGTGGCTCGCCGCGTTTCAATAAGGCATTACCACCGAGTGCAACTACAATTCGCATAAACCCTTCCTCAGTTGCCTAATGTCGCCACTAGCATGGCTTTGATCGTGTGCAATCGGTTCTCTGCTTGTTCAAACTGAATACCAGCAACCGATTCAAATACCTCATCAGACACTTCCATTTCAGAAATACCGAACTTTTGGAACATCTCCTCCCCGATCACAGTCTCGCGATTATGAAAAGCCGGCAAACAATGCATAAACTTGGTGTTGCTGACACCGGTGGCTTTCATCAATTCACTGTCCACCCGATACGGTGTGAGTAGCTCAATTCTTTCTTTCCAAACCTTGTCAGGTTCACCCATAGACACCCAGACATCGGTATGAATAAAGTCGCATCCCTTGACCGCTTCTTTTGGGTCTTCGGTGATCGTGAGTCTGGCGCCGTAGCGCTCCGCGAGCTCTTTCGCCGGTGTTAAATACTCGGCACTTGGCCAAAGTGATTTAGGGGCGGCAATGCGTACGTCCATGCCCATTAAGCAGCCCGCAATCATCAACGAATGCCCCATGTTAGAATGCGCATCTCCCACAAAGGCATAACTGATATCGCTCAATGGCTTACGGCTATTTTCTTGCATGGTTAATAAATCAGCCAACATCTGTGTTGGGTGAAACTCATCGGTTAAACCATTAAAAACAGGCACCCCCGCATAGCGAGCAAGCTCATCAACAACCTTCTGACCATAGCCGCGATATTCAATCGCATCGTACATCCGACCCAATACTCGGGCGGTGTCTTTCATCGATTCTTTTTTACCAATTTGAGAACCCGTTGGGCCTAAATACGTAACCTGTGCGCCTTGATCAAAAGCTGCAACTTCAAACGCGCAAAATGTTCGTGTTGAGGATTTTTCAAAAATAAGGCAGATATTTTTACCTAGTAGTCCCTTCTGCTCCATGCCTGAATATTTGGCGCGTTTTAGGTCTCGAGCCAAATCCAATAAAAAACTGACTTCTCTCTGATTAAAATCCAATAATTTGAGAAAATTTTTATTTCGTATGTTAAATGACATCTGTGAGTTCCTTTGCTAATGGTCTGCAACAGCAGATAACATCGGCCACTTATTAAAGAAGCATAAACCGATGTTTTATCAATAATTCGCTACTGGCTTAGTCAACAGACCCTCTAACACAATGGTCTGTTATAACCGACTATTAATAAGTTGTGCGTTAGTAGAACCGCTTATTAATAGTCAACAGGGTCGCGCCAAACTGGACAGGTCATACAATGGCCACCGCCACGCCCTCTTCCCAATTCTGCGCTGCTAATCGTAATTACTTCCACTCCGGCTTTGCGCAATAAAGTATTGGTGTAAGTATTCCGGTCATAAGCCACCACCACGCCAGGTTCTAACGCCACCACGTTATTACCGTCATCCCACTGCTCGCGCTCTTTTTGATAATTATCACCACCGGTTTGTACTATGTTTAATGCTTTAATCCCTATGCACTCTGCTGCAACATCAAATAAGTGCTTCTCTTCTTTTCTAAAATCAATATTTTTGGCATTGTCGCCAGGGCGAAGGCTATAACATTGGATCTCGTCACACACATCGACAAATGCCGTTGCTACCTCACGGTCACAATGGCTAAATACTGTGTCTAAATGCATTGCCGAACGTGAACGAGGCATTTGGCAAGCCACCACGCGAGTGGCAGTGCCTTGTTCAAAGAGTTGTTGTGCAATTTGCCCAACCGCTTGAGGCGATGTCCGCTCTCCCATACCAATGAGCACACTGCCATTGCCTAAAGGCATCACATCTCCACCTTCGGCGGTCGCCGGACCATGATCTTCATCTGGATTTCCCCACCAGATTTTAAAATCACCACGATTAAACGCAGGAGCAAAAGCCGGATGAAACTGGTAAATAGCGGTAATCAATAATGTTTCAGGACGGCGGGCAGGCCAATACATAGGATTTACAGTGACGCCGTTGTAAATCCAGCTACTGTTATCCCGCGTAAATTGGGTGTTCGGTAATGGTGGAATCACAAAGCCATCTTCACCCAGATAATTACCAAACATACCGTGCGGTTTGAATGGCAAGTCATGCACTGAAATACCACCGATTAAAAAAACAGCCAGCTGATCATCAGACATGCCATCAAGCCAACTGCGCAGTTCATTGAGCATGCCCACGCCCACTTGATTCTCATCAATACGACGGTCCAGAATCCATGCCCGAGCCTTTTTATTGCGGATGGTTTCTTTTAATAATTGACCAAATTCCAATACTTGTACGCCGCGACTTTCCATTTTCATGCAAAAATCCATATGGTCCGTGCGTGCTTGCTGAACCCATAACACATCGTCATACAATAATTCAGCCGCATTGGCAGGCGTCAGGCGAGAATGGGCAAGGCCTGGTCGACAAACAATGACTTTTCGTAATTTACCTATTTCAGAATGAACACCAAACTCGATCATTTTCTTGTCCTTTTAAACTGTCTAAAAAGGCCTACCCACGATCACCACAAAGAAATCCATGCAGGCCCATTAAAGAAGTGAACACGCAACGCCTTAAGCGCTTAACGCGACCACACTTAACGACCCCATAATGATGGCACTGAGTATCAGCAACAGCGGCCAAATAAAACGCAACCATCGTTCGTAAGGCACTTTGCCAATGGCCAACGCCCCCATTACCACGGCAAATGTTGGATTAAACAGGTTCACCAAGCCATTCGCGGATTGAAAAGCCGTCACCACCAGCTCACGCCCCACCCCGGAAAAATCAGCAAGAGGCGCCATGATCGGCATGCTTAAGACCGCCAAACCAGACGAAGAAGGAACGAAAAATGACATGAGAAGTTCAATGCCATACATAGCATTGATAAAGACCACCGCCGGTAGTCCACTGAGTGTTTGTTCACCAAGGTGCAGAATCGTATCGGTCATGTGCCCTGCATCCATAACAACGACAATACCCCGTGCGATACCAATAATAATGGCCACCCCAAGCAGGTCACGAGCGCCATTGATAAACACCTCGGTAAAATGTTTTTCGCCCATTCTGGTGATCAAACCGATCAAAATAGAAGAAGCAATAAAGAGCGCGCCCATTTTGGCCATCCACCAACCCTGGCTAGAAACACCCCAAATCATCACGACAAATGTCAAAGCAAAGATAATCAGCACAATTTTTTGCGAAAGACTCAGAATGGAATCACTGTCGTTATGGGCGTCTTTGCGAAACTGCGCTTCAATTTCTGCACTGTGGTCCGCGACTATCGACAAAGAAGGGTCTTTTTTCACTTTGGCAGCGTATCGCATCACATAAACAACGCACGCTAGCCAGCCACTCACCAAGATAAAACAGCGCAAGCCTATCCCTTGTGTGAAGGGAATATCGGCGGCGTTCGCTGCAATGACGGTTGCAAAAGGATTAATGGTCGACCCTAAGCAGCCAATGCCTGCGCCTAAAAGAATCACCGCAACGGCAACCACAGCGTCATACCCAGCCGCGAGCATGACAGGAATTAACAAGGCGTAGAAGGCGAGCGACTCTTCCGCCATACCGTAGGTACTACCACCTAAAGCAAACAACGCCATAAGAATAGGAATCATCCATTTCTCATGGCCTTTTAACTTCACCATCGCACGACCGATGCCCGTATCAATGGCGCCAGTTTGCGCAACAACCCCTAAGAAACCACCTAGGATCAGCACGAATAAAGCCACATCAATGGCGGCGGCTTCATAACTATCAGGGTTGTAAAAACCAGCGATAGGCGCCAAAAACACATCAACCACCCCTTGAGGGTTGGCCTCAACAGAATGGTAAGTGCCTGGTACAGGCACTTCTTTTCCTAAGAGCGCACTTTGTACGCGTTCATAGTTACCAGCAGGTACAATCCAAGTGCCTGCTGCAACCAATACAATCAACATAAATAGAATTGTATAAGCGGTTGGGAATCGAAATGTCATTATTATTATCCTTTCCAATCAAATAATTCATTTTGATTTTCCATTCTAAAAACATCTATTCACTCTCACTGCATAAAACAAAGAGAGGAATATCATTCAAATTAAAAATCACCACACCAGATCAATCAGAATTCAAAACACGCCATATTATGAGGCAAGATAACGCACAATTTCATTGCGTCAAATCATTAAAAGGCCAACTAAAAACCATTTATAAAAATAAAAAAAAACATCAAACAAAAAATATAAAACAGACAAACCGTCAAACAAACCCATTTAAAAACAAGACTATCAATCATGAGTCTAATAAAAGCCAACCTTTAAGGTTATTTTTTATTTACATTAAAACCAGTGTTGCTTATGTGCGATAGCGCACAGACAAACATTATTAATTAAAATACCGATTTGTGTATTGAGACGATTACTTTTTATTTAAACTTTTAAAAGGCTTTAATCATCAAATGGGTAGATTCACACAAGGTAGCGAAGGGTAATACCCTAAAAGTTTTAAACAGGGAGGCTCTAAAAAAGACTTTCGTACACAAGCACGCAGGCTAAAAACACCTGAAAGACTTGAGAACAGCTAATATCAGAAGCCGCTTAGATGAAGAAATTAGCTGATTTTAAGATGGGTATGGTGATTGCGACATGGGAACGGCAGCAAGCGATCGGTTTCTTTTTTCACCACCGCATAACACTCACAACTCAATGCTTCGAGCGCTTGCTTATCCAACACGGTTATATGCCCACGATGATGCTCAATGACACCTAACTTTTGTAATTTGCCCGCTGCTTCTGTAATGCCTTCGCGACGCACGCCCAACATATTGGCAATTAATTCATGGGTGACCGCCAAATGGTTGTCTGGCAAACGGTCAATGGACAACAATAACCAACGACACAATTGCTGATCAATCGAATGATGGCGGTTGCACACTGCCGTCTGTGCTTTTTGGGACATCAGTGACTGCGTATAACGTAATACCAAATCAAGCAATTTGCCGTGACGCTGAAATTCGCTGATAAACACAGACCCTTTTAAACGGTAGGCATAGCCTGCACTTTGAACAATCGCTCGGCTCGATGAACTTTCTCCCCCCATAAACAAAGCGAAACCCACCAGCCCCTCTTTGCCCACCATCGCCGTCTCCGCCGAGGCGCCATTTTCCATTACGTGCAGCAATGACACTATGGCATCAATAGGAAAGTAAAGCGTCGCGACTTTATCGTCTATTCCGTACAACACCTGCTTAAGTGGCAACATAACCAATTCAAGGTAAGGAAACAGGCGACCTTGCTCCTCCGGCGTTAAAGACGCGAGCAGTTGATTTTTAAGCGGTGACAGGGCTGGGTTAATGGCTTCGAGCATAATATTGTCCACTCTTAAGAATTCGTTCTTCCATCATAGGGTGTATTTTGAACAATCGCTTAGAATAAGACTGCATCATTTGTCTGTTTCTTGATCTAGGACACACTTTTACAATCGATCAGCTATCATCCACCGTAGTTTTTGCTCTTGTGGGTTGGAATACTTGAAAAAGAGAGTGGCCAAATACCTCGAAATCTGAACATCTGAATGTGTCGCTTTCATTCCAACGCTTTGTATTCCCGATCTTTATTCCGCTCTGCTGAGCGTGTAACTTTTTTCAATTGATAAAAAAGTCACCAAAAAATCTCTTTAAGACCTTTAGCGTATGATTTCCGTTGTACATGACAGCGGCAATACATCGATTATTTAAGGAAGGTGTTTAGAGCGTGTTTAAATGTTGATATGTCATCAAACACGGCCTCACAAACGTCATCAAGTCGCGCAACTTCGTTGCATCGAATGAACGAATCTATCGCTTCAAGAACCAAGATCATTACAACCCCCCTCCAGCTCCCCCTTGAAGATAGGGGGGAGAGCAAGACCTGTTCCTTCCCCTTTTGTTTTTCAAGGGGAAGGCTAGGATGGGGTGGGCTTGAACTGGAACTGGAACTGTTTCTTGTGAGTTTGTGACATGTATTAACTCAATGCTTCAAAGCCAGAGATAACATCGAACAACTCTTCGTCGATGCCACTTTGACGTAATCGATGAAATGTTTGATTGAGGCTTTCCTGCAATTCATCAATGTTCTTTTCAGCCCGTTGCATCGCCGACAAACGGCTGGCATTTTCACTGGCCAGTGATTCCGCACACGCCCTAAACAAGCTAACAAATAAATATTCTCGCACAAACGCACGGCGTGTTTGATCTTGGTTTGGCATCACTTCGGGCAAGTTATTGCTCGGCCACTCTATGTCCATAAGCTGACGCTGCCAAACATCGTCTAGGGGCAACAATTGCTGATTCACAGGCCGATAGATGGCATTCGATTCTGGCCGATGATGAAAAATATACACCTGATTAATCACCCCCTGCTCTCTTTGGGCTTCCAATGAAATCAAGATTTTCCCAACCAAATCCGTAATTCCATGAATGGAATTAGGTAACGCGAAACACACTTCTGTTGCTAAATCCGTCTCTTGCAAACGGGATTGAACACGCTCTCCAACGGCCCAAAGGTGTTTTTTTCCTGGGATATTGCCCAAGGACGCCACCACAAATTCGACCATGGATTCATTAAATTGCCCCACCAAGCCTTGATCTGAACCAAATACGATCACCCCAACAGCAGGAACACTCGATGACGATGGAAGACCTTGTTGTGGCGCCATGTCTTGCGACCTAGGTGTTCCATGGGAAGCCGCGTATTGAGTCGTTGAGCCTAAACTCGCGGCCAAGCCTAATTTCACCGTGTAATAGTAATCGTCCAGTGAATGCACCGCGCTTTCGTATTGGCCAATACTGGATGACGCAATCGCTTTCATACTGCGCACGACCGACTTTAGATCTTGAGCACTGCGGATTTTATGGCGCAGACTGGCAATACTGTCTCTCATGAGGGCTCACTTACATCAGTCGACGTGGGCGCTTCTGAGGTTGGCTCAGCCTTGGCTAAAAATCCCTTCATCGCCTGCTCTGCCAACTGCAACAAGCCCGCTTTGTCTTGGTGACTGAGTTTTTCTGTGCTGGCCAAACGTGCCAGCATGTCGTCGGACAGATTTGCCGCGGCTTGCCTTACCGCTTGCTCTGCCGCTGGCATTTTCGCTAAAGGGACAGGGTCGAACAAAGCGCCAGTCAAAGCGATCAACACAATGATTTGCTCAGCCATCGACACAGGCGCAAATTCAGACTGCATCAAACACGCCCGAATGCGTCGACCATGCTCAATCATGGCTAACGTCTGCTCGTCTAATCGAGCACCAAAACGAGCAAAAGTTTCCAATTCTTCAAACTGGGCATACGCTAACTTGAGGTCAACGGTAACGCTACGATACGCCGCCCGTTGCGCTTTACCGCCCACACGAGACACAGATTTACCCACGTCTACCGCGGGCAATACGCCCAACTCAAATAACTCAGGAGAAAGGTAGATTTGACCATCGGTAATCGAAATCAGATTAGTCGGAATATAGGCAGACATGTCCTGCGCTTCTGTTTCAATAATCGGCAAGGCCGTCAATGAGCCGCCACCAAGTTCATCACTTAAATGGGTAGCACGTTCTAATAACCGAGAGTGAATGTAAAAAATGTCCCCGGGGAACGCTTCTCGACCAGGAGGACGACGCAGTAACAGTGAGAGTTCACGGTACGCTCGCGCATGATGCGTCAAATCATCATACACAATCAGCACATCACGACCTTGCTCCATAAAATATTCAGCGATGCTGGTCGCCGCATAAGGCGCCAAATACGCAAGCCCTGGTGGATCGTTGCCTTCTGTCACGACCACCACTGTGTAGTCCAAGGCGCCTTCTTCACGCAGTTTGGCGATGACTTTCGCAACCCCAGAGGCTCGTTGACCAATGGCGCAATACACACACAAAACATCTTTGCCGCGCTGATTCAAAATAGTATCGAGGGCAATGGCGGTTTTTCCGGTCTGGCGATCGCCCAAAATCAATTCTCGCTGACCTCGCCCCACGGGGATCAAGGCATCAACGACCTTAATGCCTGTTTGCAAGGGCACACTCACCGCGGCACGATCCATGATCGCAGGTGACGGTCGCTCAACCGGTAAACGCTGAGTGGCGGCTAAAACGCCATTACCGTCTAACGGCTTGCCTAGCGGGGTAATGATGCGCCCGATCAAGCTGTTTCCCACAGGAACATCAACCACATGACCACAGCGTTCGACCTCGTCCCCCGCTTGCAAATGCCAATAATCCCCCAGCAACACGACGCCTATATCGTCTTCATCCACATTGAATGCAATGCCATAAACATCGCCTGGAAATTTCAGCAACTCTTCAAACCCAACACTGGGCAAGCCAGACACCTTGGCAACCCCAGTTGCCACACTGGTGATAATGCCAATTTCTCTGGGGCTCAACTCAGCGTTCGTGGTGTTTCGAGCGATCTCTAAGCTTGAGAAGAGTTCATCTAAGGTGTTTGTCATGGCTACCCTGCTCTGTGTTTTGCTCATCTCGGGATTGCATCACTTGATTCACGCGCTGGGTCAGTGTTGTCAAATAATCCGCAATGCTCCAGGCCACTTTCTGTCCGTTGGCATTCATTTCAATGCCACTAATCAGCTCAGGTGCGGTCTCAAACTGAATTTTTACGCTAGGGTTAATAAGCGCTGTGATCGCCTCGCTAATAAGCCCTCTTTGTTGCTCTGAGAGATCAAAGGCGCTGCGTACTATCACCGGTGATTCAATGTCTTTGAATCCGGCCTGAAAAGGGGCCTTATCTGGCCCTGTTAGCTCTCTTAAGCGACGAATAAACACCGCCACCATACTGGTTTCAAGAGGCGCATCGGCAAGGTCTTTGAGGGTTTTTCGTGCTATTTCGAAAATTTCTTGCTGTGCCCGATCACGCAAGGTCACTTGCAAACTACGCTGTTCGTCTTGTAAGGCTTGCATTAATTTGGTGCGCAGTGCATTTGCTTCCTCGCGAACTGCCGCCAACAAGCGCGCTTTCTCCGCACTGCTTTCTGCGCTTACCTTGTTCATTTTTTCCATACGCTGCTGATCAAACACTTGGTTCTTATGGCGATACAATTCACCTTGCTGCTCAGCTTGTGTTCTTTTCGCGTCGGCGTCAGCAAGCTCATCGGCAATGCGTTTTTCTCGAGCGTCTATGGTGCTCAAAATAGGCTGGTATAAGAAGCGCTTCAGTAACCATACTAAAAGTAGAAAATTAACCAGCTGTGCGATCACAGTAAACCAATCAATTAACATAATTTATTGCCCTGTCACTTGAGCAACACCATAGTTCCAGAAAGGGTTGGCAAACAGCAAAATCATCGACACCACAAAACAGTAAATAGCCGTGGATTCAATCATCGCCAAACCGACAAACAAGGTTCGAGTAATCGTCGCCGACGCGTCTGGTTGCTGAGCCAAAGAGGACAAAGCAACGGCCACCGCTTTACCTTCCCCTAATGAAGGGCCGATCACTCCGATGGCAATGGTTAGCCCTGCGGTAATAATCGATACCACTGCAATAATTGTCATACTGTCCATAGTTACTCCGTCTAGGTTAATCACATTAAAAAGGGGATTAGGGTTGAGCAATATCGCGTGCTGAAAACTCTTGCGTTCGCGTCGCCGCTGCGATGTACACAGTCGCCAAAATAAAAAAGATATACGCCTGCACTATGCCCGTCAGCAACCCAAGTAAGGTCATCACAATCGGGAATAAAAACGGCGTGATCGTCAGCAAAATCGCCAAGATCATGGCACCACTCATCATGTTGCCAAAGAGCCGTACAGCGAGAGCTAGGGTACGAGACACTTCGCTAATAATATTAAATGGCAACATGATAATGGTCGGTTTGGCGTACGTAGACAGATACCGAGCTAAGCCTTGTTCTTGAATGCCAAACAAGGGCACAGCGACCAGCACACACAATGCTAACGCCGCGGTGGTCGACAGTGAGCCAGTCGGTGGCTCAAAACCGGGTATCATGGTGCCAAGGGCAGACAAGGCAATAAACAGAAACAAGGAACCTAAGAAGCCCAAGTACTTATGCGGCTGACTTAAGCCAACTTCTTCGATCTGCTTATTGATCGTAATGACGATGACTTCTAACAAATTTTGCCAACGAGAACGCTCTAAATTAGACGACAAATGCCGTGTCACCAATAAAGAAATCATCACCAACACCAAGATCACCAACCAAGTAAAGACGATAGTGGCATTCAGTTTTAAAAAGCCCATTTGCCAATACACAATTTGATCTGGACTAAGGTGCATTAGGGTTTCCTCTGCTGGGAAGCGGCTTCTTTAGCGCTCAATGTGGCCGGCGCTAACGCTTGAGTATTCTTCAGCTGAATACAGCGTGTCGCGAATAAACGCATCACAAAAAAGCCAAGTAAACCCAACAATAACTGCCGCCAGTCATGCCCTAAAAACACATAAAAGGTCATCACGACAACGCAGGTTCGCACCAACAGACTCAATAAAAACAAACCAGCGGTATATTGGCTGCGGCCTAGTTGGCGTACTGTCCACCACAGTCCTGCAAAATAAAAAGCCCCCAGCAGCACACCGATGAACAACGAAAACGTACTACTGGCCCATAAGTTACTTCCGAAATCAATCATCCTCGTCTTCCTCGTTTCGATGAATGTTTTTGTCTTCTTTATCAACCCAATGCCATGCATTAAAACAACCAAGACACAGCCCTGCGATCAACAAGGCCAATGTCCATGAGTGTGTGTCTGGGTATCGACCGTCGAGCCACATACCAAGTGCCGCACCGAGTAACGTAGGAATGGCCACGGACCAGCCCACTAACCCCATCATGCCCAACCCCGACCATACTGTTTTGGTGACGTGACGCTGGGCATTGAGTTTGCGTTTCGCAATCTTGCCGACTTGTTGGCTATAACGTTTCTGGTGATCGTCTTGCTGATCGCCGCTTAATGGATCCGCTGACCGTGGCGGATCGCTCTGTGTAGAGGCCGGCTTGATGTCTTTTTCTGGGCCGTTTTTCATAGCGAGTTGGTGTCCTGCTTAAACGCAACCAAGTGCTGGATAAAGTTGTTCTCCATCTTCGCCAACACAGCGCGCAGCTTTTGCTCTTGCTCGTTGAGTTGCATAAACTCTTTTTCCACCGCTTCGCGCAGTTGCTCCAACCCCATTCCTGCCATGGCATTGCGCACTGACACCCGCACCTCCTGTCCGGTTTTTACTAGAACACCCTCGTCCACCGCCACATAAGACTCTTCTGCCCCTTCCGTTTCGAAGACCAATATGCCAGCGGATAACGTCGCCACACAGTCCAAGCGATGTGGCAAAAGGCCAAACGCGCCTTGTGGTGTCATCGCGACAATGCGGCGAACGTTTTGTTCTTCCGCAAACACCTTGTAAGGCAGTAAAATTTTAAGCGTCATGTAGGCTGTTGCCATCTTGACTCTCCTTCACGGCCGCCGCCTTGTTCTTATCGTGCGCTTCGTCAACCGCTCCGATCATATACAGGGCGTTCTCTGAGTACGCTTCAAACTCATCCTTTAAGATCCGCTCACACCCATCCAATGCATCATCAAGACTGACCAACTTGCCTGCCATGCCAGTAAATTGTTCGGTGGTAAAAAAAGGTTGCGTCAAAAAGCGCTCCAATCGACGAGCCCGCCCCACCACTTTATGGTCTTCTGGCGATAGCTGCTCCATACCCAGCATGGCAATGATGTCTTTGAGCTCTGCGTATTGCGCCAACGTACGACGAATATCCTGTGCTAAATCGTAATGGCGTTGGCCAATAACGCTGGGAGTCGCCATTTTTGAACTGGACTGCAAAGGGTCGATCGCGGGATAAAGCCCTTCACTGGCACGCTGACGAGACAATACAATGGACGCAGAAAGATGGGAGAATGTGTGCACGGCAGCCGGGTCGGTAAAATCGTCGGCAGGTACGTAAACCGCTTGAATCGAGGTAATCGCGCCACTTCCAGTGTTCGCTATGCGCTCTTCAAGTTGCGATAACTCTGTGCCCATGGTCGGTTGATACCCCAAGCGCGCAGGCATTTGCCCCATTAACCCAGACACTTCCATGCCCGCTTGAATAAAACGAAAGACATTGTCGATCAACAATAAGACATCACGGTGTTCGTCGTCACGAAAGTACTCCGCCATGGTCAATGCCGCATGACCCACACGAAAACGAGCCCCTGGAGGTTCATTCATTTGCCCAAACATCATCACCATGTTGTCCAAAACACCCGCCGCTTTCATATCTCGATAGAGCTCTTCCCCTTCACGACAGCGCTCACCAATGCCACAAAAAATACTGACCCCCGCATGTTGTCCGACCATGTTGTGGATCATTTCGGTTAACAATACGGTTTTGCCCACCCCAGCGCCGCCAAATAACCCCGCTTTGCCGCCACGTTCAAGTGGCATTAAGACGTCGATGACCTTAATGCCCGTTTCGAACACCTGTGTTTTGGTAGAGCGCTTTTCTAAGCTCGGTGGCTCACTGTGTACCGAGCGCCATTGCACGTCTTTAGGGGCGGCTTGTTTGTCCATCGTGTTACCAAAGACGTCAAACATGCGCGATAAAATCCCGTTACCTACGGGGGTTTGTAAAGGCCCGCCCGTGTCTTTCACCAGCGTGCCACGGGCCAACCCTTGCGTCGGTGTTAAGGCAATGCCTCGCACTCGCTGGGCGTCCAGTTGAGAAAACACTTCGATGTAAATCTGATCGTCCGTGCCGGTGCGTAATAACGAGCGAATTGGCGGTAAATGCTGTTTAAACACTATGTCTACGACACTGCCTCGTATCGCAACCACATTGCCAATATTGTCAGACCTAGCTGCGGATTCCATCGTCTATATCGCTCCTGAAAATAACCGTTACTCGACCAAGCACACTGCACTTTATCGTTAAGTGATAGCGGGGGTTTCATCATAATGACTCGTGCTCACACTCTCTGTGCGCCATCGCACAAAGAGCGCTATTTGAGCAGGCTCACCCTACCCTTCTTACTCTGCGTTATCACAAGACCAGCGCCACTCGCGAATCTCCGGCATGTCTTCTCCGAATTCATTAATATAAAGGCGATGCTCAGCCAGTTTGTCAGTGAGCTCTTGTTTTAACGCTCGTCCCTTTTCGCCGGTTTGAGGCAATCGATCAATCGCGTCCATCACCAAATGAAAACGGTCGATCTTATTTAATACGGTCATATCAAATGCCGTCGTAATCGTGCCTTCTTCCTGATAACCATGAACATGAATGTTGCTATGATTGGTGCGCTGATAAGTCAATTTGTGGATCAACGACGGGTAAGCGTGAAAAGCAAAAATCACCGGTTTGTCTGTGGTAAAGAGCGCATCAAAAGCGTGATCACTAAGACCATGCGGATGCTCAGATTCCGCCTGCAGCTTCATTAAATCGACGACGTTGACCACTTGAATTTTCAGCGTTGGCAACGCCTCTCGTAAAATAGACACGGCCGCCAAGGTTTCTAGCGTTGGCACATCACCACAACACGCCATTACCACATCTACGCTTTGCGTTTGGTCTAGGTTACTGGCCCATGACCAGATACCAATACCCGCTGCACAATGTTCGGCGGCGGCCTCTTTGTCTAACCATTGCGGCGCCGCGTGTTTGCCTGCTATCACCACATTGACGTAATGTCGGCTGCGCAAACAGTGATCCATCACCGACAACAAGCAATTGGCATCGGGCGGTAAATAGACTCGGGCAATGGACGATTTTTTATTCACCACATGATCAATAAAGCCAGGGTCTTGATGGGAAAATCCATTGTGATCTTGGCGCCATACATGGGACGCTAAGAGATAATTTAACGACGCAATTTTGGGGCGCCATGGTAACTGCCCAGCGACTTTTAGCCATTTTGCGTGCTGGTTAAACATCGAATCAATAATGTGTATAAAGGCCTCATAACAATTGAACAAACCATGTCGACCAGTTAATAAATAACCTTCTAACCACCCCTGACACTGGTGCTCACTGAGCATTTCCATCACACGGCCGCGTGGCCCTAGGTGTTCATCATTGCTGTCATTTGCTCCCATCCATTGACGCTGAGTGGTGTCGAATAACGCCACCAAGCCATTAGAAATGGTTTCATCTGGGCCAAAGACTCGAAAATTATCAGGGTTAAGCGCCACCACATCCCGTAGGAAAGGCCCTAGAACATGGGTATCGCCTATGCCCATCACCCCATGATTTGGTACATCACAGGCAAACTTTTTGAAATCTGGCATCGCCAATGGCTTGAGCAAGAGTCCACCGTTAGCATGAGGGTTGGCCCCCATCCGACGGTTACCCTTTGGCGCTAACTCAGCCAACGCGTCTAATAAACGCCCATTTTCATCAAACAATTCTTCAGGCCGATAACTACGCAGCCATTCCTCAAGCAATGGCAAATGCTCTGGGCGCGCAGCAGGGCTCGAAATGGGCACTTGATGAGAATGAAAGGTCCCTTCAATTGGCACGCCATCCACGGTTTTTGGCCCTGTCCAGCCTTTGGGAGATTTCAGCACTATCATTGGCCAACATGGTCGTTCAAACGCCCCTTGTTGAGCGGCCTTCGCCTTAATGTCTTTGATCTCATGAACCGCCTGATCCAGCGCCAGCGCCATGGCTTCATGCATACTTTTTGGGTCACTGCCAGACACAAAAATCGGCTGCCAACCATAGCCTCGCAGCAATTGCTCTAACTCCTCACCACCAATGCGAGCCAGAATGGTCGGATTGGCGATTTTGTAACCATTTAAATGAAGAATCGGCAACACCACACCATCACTCACTGGGTTCAGAAACTTATTCGAATGCCACGCCGTGGCTAAAGGGCCTGTTTCCGCTTCACCGTCTCCTATTACACACGCTGCAATAAGTTCTGGATTGTCGAACACAGCCCCAAATGCGTGACTCAGTGAATACCCCAGTTCGCCCCCTTCGTGAATCGACCCTGGGCACTCTGGCGAAGCATGGCTGGGAATCCCTCCAGGGAAGGAAAATTGCTTAAACAGCTTTTGTAACCCTGCCACGTCTTGGCTGATCTCTGGGTAAATTTCGCTGTAACTGCCTTCCAAATACGTTTGAGACACCACCGCAGGACCGCCATGTCCGGGGCCTGAGATGAAAATCATACTGAGGTCGTATTGCTTAATAATTCGATTAAGGTGCACGTATATGAAGTTTTGGCCGGGCGTGGTGCCCCAATGGCCCAGCAAGATACGCTTAACGTCATCGAGGGCTAAAGGACGAGTTAACAGAGGGTTGTTATGCAGGTAAATCTGACCAACTGATAAATAATTACTGGCTCGCCAATATTTATCCATTAACGCCAGTTGGTGTGATGCTAACGGTACCATTTGCATAACCTATTACTCCCAGCTTGTTGTTCATGATGGATTATGAATATTCACGCAGCTTGATAGCTTGATCTTCGCCTTACTGATGGCATCCGTAGACTGAATGGGTGGATCAGTACTGAATATAAAAGACACCTAGCACTGTATCGCCAAAGAGCACACCCACTCTGTGCGCTAGCACACACTTCTTCCAACAGAACCTTGGCATAGATCAGTGTGCTCTTCTTTAAATCCGCTCTGATGATTTCTAACCTCTCAAAAAAGCACCAAATTGGATTATTAGAATCCTTTCTAAGCGTGTCGATCGACCTAAAAGACGCCGCCATGATAAAGTCTCATGATCATTTTATTAATCATCTAAACAGAGAGAGCATTATGACCAGCATTGGGTTCTTAGGCTTAGGCATCATGGGCAAAGCCATGGCAATTAACCTTATCAAGGCAGGATTTGACGTAACCGTTTGGAACCGTAATCCAGAAAAAGCAACCGAACTCGTTGTCTTAGGCGCCAAGCAAGGCACCAGCCCAAAAAGCGTTGCCGCCCACTGTGACATTACCTTTGCCATGGTTTCCGACCCTGCGGCGGCGTTGGCGATTTGCCAAGGCCCTGACGGTGTCGCGGCCGGCATAGGTGAAGGTCGCGGCTATATTGATATGTCAACGGTGGACGACAGCACATCTCAAATGATTGCCGACGCCATTACCAACGCGGGTGGCCGCTTTTTAGAAGCACCGGTTTCTGGCACTAAAAAACCCGCAGAAGACGGCACTTTAATCATCTTAGCGGCTGGCGATAAAACCCTTTATGACGAGGCGCTTCCTGCGTTTGATGTGATGGGGAAAATGTCGCCTTTTTTAGGCGAAGTTGGTCAAGGTGCGAGCATGAAGCTGGTCGTCAATATGATGATGGGCGGCATGTTAAGCATCTTTAGTGAGGGTATGTCACTTGGTCAAAAAGCTGGGCTAGACGGTGAGAAAATTCTGGAAGTTATTGCCGCTGGCGCCATCGCCAACCCAATGTTTAAAGGCAAAGGAGCCATGCTACTGGCGGAAGACTACACCGTAAGCTTCCCGCTTAAACACATGCAAAAAGACATGCGCCTCGCCGTTGCACTCGGCGATAAGCTAAACCTGTCTCTACCAACGGCCGCTACCGCTAACGAAGCGTTCAAACAGGCTAAAAAAGCAGGCTTTAGCGACGAAGACATTGCTGCCGTGTATAAAACCGTTCAGTAGATAATTAAAACAAAAACATCGCCTTACTCAGACCCTGAGCAAGGCGATTTTTTATTTCTCATGCCGCTCTATTATGATTAAAGCATGATTGTTATCAGAAAGTGTGCATAGGCACTTCCTTTTTATCCCCTTATAAAACCACTTATCGAAAACCAATAAAACAGCCCTTGAACGCATTATCTTTTTTTGTTTTTTGGTAGCGTTTTTTCATAGTTAAATGGTCGGTTTTTCTCTTTTATAGCACCTTGAAAGCACCCTATTTAATGCCATTAAAAGCTAAATTTTCTTTTTCACTTTATTAAACCCCGTCATCCATGAAAATAAAAAACCATCTTTAAAAACTGATAAGCCACTGATTTATTTGTATTTTAGTAAAAGCATATAACAATAGCCCTTGAAAAAGCAGCCATCTACTCACGTCCTTTCACGCTCTAGATTTTATTATTGGCCTTTTAAATCCCTTTTTTCATAGGGCGTCGTTATGATTTTTACGGGCAATATCGGGCGCTGGTAAGCATTGGCAAAATTTTCTTTATGCTATTAAATGTAAATCATTGTAGAAGATATAAAACCAGATCCATAAAAATAAAAAAACGGAGGTGGCTATATGCAAGCTTTAAAAGGTCCTGCTCTCTTTCTTGCGCAGTTTGTCAGCGATGAAGCGCCCTTTAACAGTTTAGAGAATATCGTCGAATGGGCGGCTAAACTCGGTTTTAAAGGTGTTCAGATTCCTACTTGGGATGCGCGGATATTTGATTTGGATCGCGCCGCGACAGATCTAGATTATTGCCAATACATTCAGGAGACGCTCGCCCGTCATGGTGTGGAGGTCACCGAATTATCCACGCACTTACAAGGTCAATTGGTCGCGGTGCATTCCGCTTACGATGAGGTCTTTGATGGCTTTGCGCCAGATCACGTCAAAGGCAATCCTGAGGCTCGCCAAAAATGGGCCGTCGAGCAACTACTTAAATCCGCACACGCGTCTAAAAACCTCGGTCTGAGCAATCATGTTACTTTCTCCGGTGCCCTATTATGGCCTTACCTTTACCCTTGGCCACAACGCCCAGCCGGTCTAGTCGAAGCGGGATTCCAAGAGCTCGCCAACCGCTGGCTGCCTATCCTTGATGAATTTGACCGCTGTGGTGTCAACGTTTGCTATGAGATTCATCCCGGTGAAGATTTACACGATGGCGTAACCTTCGACATGTTTCTCGAGGCCACAAATCAGCACCCCCGTGCCAATATCTTGTTCGACCCTTCTCACTTCGTATTACAACAGCTCGATTATTTGCAGTTCATCGATATTTACCATGAGCGTATCAAGATGTTCCATGTAAAAGACGCTGAATTTAACCCCACAGGACGACAAGGGGTCTACGGCGGCTACCAAAATTGGATTGACCGTGCTGGGCGTTTTCGCTCCTTAGGTGATGGGCAAGTCGACTTTAAAAGCATTTTCTCCAAGCTCACCCAATACGATTTTGGTGGCTGGGCTGTCATTGAATGGGAATGCTGCATGAAACACCCTGAAGCGGGTGCGCAAGAAGGCGTGAAATTTGTCAACGATCACTTAATTCAAGTGACCGAGCGGGCCTTTGATGACTTTGCCAGCAGCGGCATAGACGACGCAGCTAACCGTCGTATTCTTGGCTTGAAGTAGGAGGCAGATAAAATGGAACATAAACGTATTCGCATCGGTATGGTTGGCGGTGGTGATGGCGCTTTTATTGGCGCGGTTCATCGTATTGCGACTCGAATAGACGATGGTTTTGAACTGGTGGCAGGTGCCCTTTCTTCTGACCCTGACAGAGCGTTGGCGTCGGCACTGCGTATCGGTATCAGTAAAGCGCGCTCTTATTCTTCATTTACAACCATGGCGGAACAAGAAAAACAGCGAGAAGATGGCATTCAAGCCGTCATTATTGTCACGCCAAATCACATGCACTATCCAGTCGCCAAGGCATTTTTAGAGCAAGGTATTCATGTTATCTGTGACAAACCGGTGACAAAAGACTTAGACGAAGCCTTAGCGTTAAAAGCACTTGTCATGCAGTCTGGTGCATTTTTTGCTCTGACTCATAATTACACAGGCTACCCCTTGGTGAGACACGCCAAACACTTGGTAGATACCGGTGTATTAGGTGATTTGCGTGTTATTCAAGTGGAATACGCCCAAGATTGGCTAACAGAAAACGCCGAAAACACCGACAACAAACAGGCAAAATGGCGCACAGATCCGGAGAAATCCGGCTTAGCAGGCTGTTTAGGAGACATAGGAACACACGCGTTCAATTTGGCTTGTTTCATTTCTGGACAAAAAGTAAAACAAGTCTCTGCGGATTTAACCGCCTTTGTCAGTGGTCGTCGAGTGGACGATAACGTGCATACTATGCTGCGTTTTGATGGTGGCGCCAAAGGCATGCTGTGGTCTAGCCAAGTAGCGCCAGGCAACGAAAATGGCCTGAGAATTCGCCTTTATGGAGACAAGGCGGGGCTTGAGTGGGCGCAGGAATCGCCGAACGAGTTGTGGCTTTCTGTACTCGGCGAACCCAGCCAAAGAATTACCCGCGCAGGTCCTGGTGCGGGGGCAGAAGCCAATCGTCTTTCTCGCATACCGGCTGGGCACCCTGAAGGCTATTTGGAAGGGTTTGCAAACCTATATGTAGACATCGCCGCTGCGATTCACGCTATTGACGCAGGCGCGGATGTGCAATCCGTTCAAGGTTTTATTCCGAGCATTAATGATGGTGTGGAAGGCATGAAATTCATCAGCGCTGTACTTGCCTCCTCGGCTCATAACAGTGCATGGCGCCCTCTTGCAGCCAGCGTTTCTACTGATTCGTCTTTAGGAGACTGAACCATGACGCCACCCATTATGCAGGTCTGTGACATTGTCAAAGAGTTCTCAGGAGTGCGTGTGCTGCACAACATCAGCTTGGACATTTATGCTGGTGAGGTACTTGGTGTACTAGGGGAGAACGGCGCGGGGAAATCGACCTTATTGAAAATCATTAGTGGTATTTATCCGCTCACAGCGGGCCAGATTAAGATCGATGGAAATACGGTAGAGATACGCTCAACCTCCGATGCAAAGCGTTTGGGCATCGCGATGATTCCACAAGAATTTAATCTGATCAGCACTCTTAACGTGTTTGAAAATATTTTTCTCGGCAATGAAATTAAAAAAGGACTACTGCTAAATAAACCCCTGATGCGCGATAAAGCCCATGCCTTGCTAACGGAATTGACCACAGACCTTAGCCCAGATGCTTTGGTGGAGCATCTTAGCGTGGCAGAAAAACAGATGGTGGAGATCGCCAAGGCGCTGGTGAACGATTCGCGTATTCTGATCATGGATGAACCAACCACGGTGTTGACCGACCATGAAGTAGAGATCTTTTTTGCGCTGGTCAACACTCTCAAACAGCGCGGCGTCACTATTATTTTTATCTCTCACAAGCTCAAAGAAGTAAAATTACTGTGTGATCGCTTAGCCATTCTGCGCGATGGACACTTAGTTAGCCTAGACGATGTATCGCAGATAAATGAAAAAGACATGGCCAGAAAAATGGTGGGCCGTGAGCTGAATCAAATTTACCCAGCTCGCAGTGAACCGAGTGATGAAGTGGTGCTTAAAGTGAGCCATTTAGCCATTAAAGGCGTGTTAAACGACATCAACTTTGAGCTTAAAAAAGGCGAAGTATTAGGCTTTGCTGGCTTGATTGGCGCAGGTCGAACGGAAACCGCCGAAGCCGTCATGGGGCTGCGTAAAAAGGACGCGGGGGAGATTGAAATAAACGGTCGGACAGCCGCTATCCACTCTATTCGGGATGCGGTGTCTTACCATTTGGCCTACTTGTCTGAAGATAGACAAGGCAAGGGGCTGATCATGAACTTTGATATTCCAAAGAACATCACTCTAATTTCCTTGGCCGCTTATGTTAGAGGGCTGATTCAACAGAAAAAAGAAAACGCAGTCGCTCAAGAGTACGTCAAACGCTTTGATATCAAAGCGGCGTCTTTGCACACCAACCTGATTAATCTTAGCGGCGGTAATCAGCAAAAAGTGTATTTGTCTAAATGGATGGACACCCACCCGAACATTCTCATTCTCGATGAGCCAACCCGTGGCATCGACGTAAACACCAAAAAGGAAATCTACCATTTCATTCACTCTTTAACAGAACAAGGCGTGTCCGTTATTGTGATTTCCTCTGAGCTAGAAGAAGTCATTGGTTTGTCTCATCGGGTCATAGTGATGCGTTCTGGTGAGATTATGGGTGAGCTTACGGGCGATGCGATTAATGAAAAAGAAATCATGTATTACGCCGCAGGATTAAAAACAATGAAGCAAGCCTAGCGGCTAGCGTTCAAATCAAATAACCACGACACATAACAATAAAAAGAAACAAGGATTCACTATGGCAAAGCTCGAACCCGCTCCTATGATGACCCGCTTAAAACGACTTAACATTGCTGCGTATGCACCCTTGATTGCGTTACTTTTGTTGATTCTTTTTTCGTCTATTGCGAGCGAAAGCTTCTTGATGCCGCGCAATATTACCAATGTGCTAAGACAAGTGTCCTACACCGGAATCATAGCGCTCGGAATGACTTTTGTGATCATAGCTGGCGGTATCGATTTATCGGTTGGCTCTATGGTCGCCGTCGTCGGAGTGCTCACCATTATGATCATCAATGGCGCGGGAGACGGTTGGTGGGCGGTTGCTATGGCGATCTCTTCGGCGATTGCCTTGGGTGGCGTTTTTGGCGCGCTGAATGGGCTGGTGATTACCCGCGGTAAAGTGGCTTCTTTTATTGCGACTCTTGCCACCATGTCTATTTTCCGCTCGATGGCACTGTACATCAGCGATGCGGGTGAAATGGTCTCGACAAACGCGCACTTTTCAGACATTGGCGGCGGCTATTTATGGGGCACCCCCTATCCTGTTTGGGTGTTTCTTCTATTGGCCATTATTTATCATATTTTGTTAAAACACAGCGCCTTTGGTCGTCATGTTTGTGCCGTCGGCTCCAATGCAAAAGTCGCGTCTTATTCGGCCATCAAAGTTCGCTGGGTCTATTTTATGACTTTTGTTATTGCTGGCGCGTCTGTGGGTATTTCTGCTGTTTTATTGGCCTCTCGGCTAAATTCCATCAGCCCTAGTGATGCGGGCATTTTTTATGAATTGGATGCGATTGCTGCGGTCGTCATTGGCGGCACGGCTTTGTCCGGGGGAAAAGGCACCATTTGGGGAACCGTCATCGGGGTTATCATTTTAGGCATCATTAATAACATGCTGAATTTAATGGGGATTTCGCCTTACTTACAAGGCATGGTGAAGGGGCTCGTCATCTTGATAGCGGTCTTAGTGCAGTTTAAAGGCGATCGCTAAAGTGCGATTACCGCAACGAGTATTCGCCATAAAAAGAAGGAAATGATGCGAGTAAAACCTTTCGTTCTACTCGTTAAACATTAATATCACTGGAGAGAGTATTCATGAAATATAAAAATAACATCATGAGAACGGTCGTCGCGTTTATGCTGATTTTCACCTTTGTTGGTACAAGCTATGCGGCAAAATATAAAATAGGAGTCAGCGTGCCATCCGCCGATCATGGTTGGACAGCAGGGTTACTTTGGTGGGCCAATAAAGCCGCCGCCGACTTCAAAATGAAAGAAAAAGACATCGACTTCTACGTGGTAGCGTCCAGCTCTGGCTCAAAGCAAGTTGGCGACGTGGAGGATCTCATGGTCAAAGGCATCGATGCGCTGGTTATCTTGCCGAGTAACCCGGCCACGCTACAAAAAGTGATCGAAGAAGCCTATGGCGAGGGCATCTATACTGTGGTTGTTGACCGCGAACTGGCTCATCCCGCACAGAATATTTTCATTGCCGGAGATAATTCAGGACTCGGTCGTGTTGGTGCTCAATGGCTCGCTAAAGAAATGTCTGGCAAAGGCAACATTGTCTCCATTGAAGGTCTGCAAATTCCCATCAACAAGCAACGTGTGGATGCGTTCAACGAAGTAATGGCCGATTATCCAAACATCAAAATCCTCGACTCTCAACCCGGTGATTGGTCTACGCAAAAAGCCTTAGCTGTGATGGAAAACTTCCTACAGAAGTACCCTAAAATTGATGCGGTATGGTGCCAAGACGATGACATGCTAAAAGGGGTATTAAAAGCCATTGAAGAATCAGGTCGTACTGACATTAAAACCGTATTGGGCGGCGCTGGCTCCAAAGACATCATTAAAATGATCAAGTCGGACAGCAATAAAATGGTTCGCGCTACGGTGACCTACCCACCTTCCATGATAGCGTCAGGCATTGCATTGGCCGTTCATGGCGTCAAACATGAAAAACTGGGTGATCTCTATAATGAACCATCGCGTATTATTTTAGGAGCCCAATTGGTCACTGACGAGAATGCCGCTGAGTTTTACTTCGAAGATTCACCTTACTAATCATCAGGCCTGCCACGGATTACTCCGTCATTAAAGTGCTTAGAAAATAGTGTTTAGATAAAAGTGCTCAGGGAAAAAAGAGCAGGATCAAAGAGTTCAATGTTAAAAAGGCATTAGCGCTTAAGCCCTAATGCCTTTTTTATTACCCTACTTTACCTTTAGACAGCAAAAGTTAAGCCTTCGATTTTGACATTCTAGAGCGAATGATCGGCCCGATCACAATAGGTAGCAGCAAGCCTAAAATAGACACCACCCATAAACCAATACTCAAACCACTGTTTAGTAGAGACATCCAGTCACCATCCGATAAAACCAATGCGTGACGTAGATTTTTCTCCATCTCAGGCCCAAGCAACATACCCAAAATAACTGGCACCAGTGGGATATCTACCTTACGCAGAACATAACCCATTACGCCAAAGCCCACCATAAAGTACAAATCAATGGCGCTGTGGCTGACCGCATAAATACCAACAGAAGCGATCAAGATAACCACCGGCATGAGGTATTTAGGCGGAATACTCAACAGCTTCACGAATATTCCTATCATAGGAATATTCAACAACAAGAGCACTAGGTTACCAACGAACATAGCGGCAATCACCCCCCACACCAAGTCAGCATTTTGCTGGAACAGCATAGGGCCTGGGGAAATATTGAGAGAGATTAACATGGCCAGTAACACCGCCGTGGTGCCACTACCAGGTACACCAAGCGTCAACATAGGCACCAAGGCACCTGATGCAGCACCGTTGTTTCCTGACTCTGGCGCAGCGACACCTCTCGGGTCTCCTTTACCAAATTCGCCCTTATCAGACAATTTTTTCTCTAACGAATAGCTAATAAATGAGCCCAAAGAAGCCCCAGCGCCTGGTAAAACACCGGCGATAAAGCCTAAAATCCCACCGCGAATAGACGCTGGCAACACGGCAATAATGTCGCTCGCTTTGAGCTTTAATTTATTCAGTGCGACTTGCTTCATGCCGTCGCCCGCGTGACGCTCTAAAAAGAAGAACAACTCACTGATAGCAAACAACCCTACAATGGCGATAATAAAATCGACCCCTTCATAGAGTTCTAACATATTAAAAGTAAAACGCTGAACACCCGTTGATAAATCAATGCCGACGGTCGCAATCATCAAGCCAATGGCCGCGGCCATAATGGTTTTAAATTGATTTTTACCCGTCACGCCACCGAGGGTCGCAAACGCCAAGACAAACAAAGCAAAATATTCTGAGGGACCGAACCTTAAGGCAAATTTCGCTAAAATAGGCGCCAAAATAACCAAACCTATGGTGGCAATCAAACTGCCGATAAAAGACGCCACAGCAGAAATGGCCAGTGCCTCAGCCGCCTTGCCTTTTAGTGCCATCGGATAACCGTCTAAACAGGTCATCATGGCCGGCTCATCACCCGGAATGTTCAGCAAAATAGAAGAAATACGGCCGCCGTACATAGCGCCAGCGTAAACCGATGTAAGTAAGATCAACGAGGACGTTGGCGATAAACCTAGGCTAAAAGCCAGTGGAATTAATATCGCCACACCATTTGATGGCCCTAAGCCAGGCAGCGCACCAATTAGCGTTCCCAAGATGGAACCGATAATGGCATACATCAGGCTTTCTGGCGTTAGCGCCACGGCGAAGCCTTGCATTAATAAGCTCATTGTTTCCATGGTTACAGCTCCAAAATACCAAGAGGTAATGCCAGTTCTAAGACATAATTAAACAATAAGAAGATGACTACCGAGCTAATCACCCCCGTCATCAGACTGTTTTTAAGGCTTGCTCCCATGCGCCAGCTAATAAAGCTCACCATAAGAATCGCAGAAGGAATAAATCCGACTTCATCAATCGCCCAAGCAAACGCTAATAAGGCAACGGCGACACTGGCTAGCTGCAATAACATAGCCCCCGGTGCCCATTTCTCATCAGGATCTGGCTTCACCATTAGGTAAATGGCGCTAATCGATAAAAAGATAGCAAGCACGATGGGAAAGGTTTCTGGCCCGACGCTTTCGCTGCCACCAAAAGGAATAGGAAACTGAGTCGCTTGCCAGCCATAGGCAACTGCCAAGACCAGCATGAATATGCCGAACACACGGTCATTAATACGCATGCATCTGCTCCGAATAAGTTAAATCATGAAAAATAGAAATATAAATAGAAAGGTAAGGGAGAGCGGAAGGCTCTCCCTTAAATCGATTGCTTATCGAATAAGACCAATTTCTTTAGACAGTAGCTCGATCTCAAGCGTTTGATCGGCCACAAATTGAGTCAGATCTTTACCAGATTTATGGAATGGCATCAGACCATTTTTGGTCATCACGTCTTTCCATTCTTGCGTTTTATACAGCTCATTCATGGTGTTCACCCACCAATCATAAGACTCTGTGCTGGCCTTACCCGGTGCATAAAAACCACGCCAGTTTGGCGCAATGGAACTCACACCTTGCTCTAAAGCCGTTGGGATTGTATTGAACGGAGCGGGTAAACGTTCTTCTGACAAGACCGCTAACACACGAATATCACCAGATTCCATAAAGCCTTTGATTTCGGAAACATCACCGGTGAAAGCATCTATGTGCTCGCCAACGACTTGCACTAACGCTTCGCCACCGCCACTAAAAGCAAGGTAACGGATTTTCGGTAAATCAGTGACGTTATCAGCCTTAGCGGTCAATAACACTTTCAAATGATCCCAGCCGCCAGACGCACTGCCACCACCAAATTTAACCGACGTAGGGTCTTTTTTAAGCGCGTCTAACATTTCATTTAAGGTTTTGTATTTAGAATTGTTAGAAACGGCGATCACACCATAATCGGCCCCTAATGTGCCAACCCATCTCACTTGATCCGCGTTTAAACCAGGAAACTGGTCTTGGGCGAGACGTGTTGTTGTCGCGGTACTTGCTGCCACAATAAGGTTCTCATCGGTGGCACGTTTACTAACAGTATGGGCAAAAGCCACACCGCCGCTTGCACCGCTCATATTGACAGTTTGTACATTACCTTTGATGTAGTTTTGATCTACCAACACCTTGCCAACACTGCGACAAGTAAAGTCCCAACCACCACCTGGGTTCGCGGGTGCAATGCATTTCGCACTACGAGCTGGCTCAAAAGCTTGCACTTGGCCTGCAATGGTTAACGCGATAGCGCCTGAGATGAGTGCGGATTTTATCGACATTTTATTACGCATTAGGATCACCTATTTTTTGTTTTTGTTGTACTTTGATATCAAAATTCTATTGTGAGTAAGCCGCCTTCCGGTTGCTAACACTTACTCTTTAGTGCTCGCCATCGACTCATTCACGGCGTCATTGCGCTGATATGAGCGTGGCTCTTTCCCTGTATACGTCCATAAGAGATTGCGCGGGATCGGGCCTTTATTACGACCCCCTTGACAGGTTTGCTCCCAAGCGTGTGCCAAAATGCCCACTGACCTAGACAGACAAAACAAGCCTCTCGCCAACTCCGCTGGCATGCCCAACTCCGCATAAATAATGGCGGTGGCGCCATCAATATTCATCGGAATTTTCTTCCCTTTACGCTGTTCCATCACCTGTTCAATAGACTCAGCAATGTCAGCATAACGCCCAGAGATGTCTGCGCCATTCGCGTACTTTCTCACCAACTCAAGTAACGCAGGCGCTCTTGGGTCTACTGGGTGAAAACGATGGCCAAAACCGGGGATATACTTGCCATTCTCTTCGATATAAGCATCCAGCACTTCTTCAGTGGCTGTTTTTAGCGACGCATTTTCGCTGTCCATGAGGTGTGCTATTTCTTGATAAATAGCCACGGCTTGCTCTCCTGCACCACCATGCACATCGCCCAGAACATTGACCGCAGAAGCCATTGCATTGTTTAACCCAACACCGCAAGTGGCTGCCATTCTCGCAATGGCAATACTTGGTGCCTGCGGGCCGTGGTCTACCGCTGACATTAACGCCGCATCTAATAACAAGCCTTGATCATGGGTCGGCAACTCGCCGCGTACCATCAGCCAAATCATTTCAGAAAAGGATAAATTGCCGATCAACTCTTGAATCGGATAACCGTGGTAACGAATCTCGCCGGGGGTCATATCAATAATGTCGGTCTGCCACCAATCCGCGACGTCTTTACCTATGCCCTCTGTGGGTCTATGAATAGTCATATACAACCTTCCTTCTGCATGTCAGCAATGTCTGTTTCTACGTAGCCAAGTTCGTTCAAAATATCCGTGGTGTGCTCGCCTAATAGTGGCGGTCTGAATGAGGCTCCTGGACGGCTGTTATTGACTTTGAAGCCAGTCTTAACCACCTTAATATCCCGCTCAATATCAGGCACATTGCAAAATTCCATTTCCAAATCGCGAAATTTGATTTGTTCTAGTTCCAAGGCTTCTGGCACGGTCAACACTCGACCAGCAGGGACGCCAACGGAATTTAGCTTTGCTTCCCAGTACACCGCTGAATGGTGAGAAAAAGCCTGCTCAATCACATCTGTCAGCTGTTGGCGATTCTGCAATCGCTTCTCACGCAGCGTAAAGTCAGGATTTTCGATCAAGTCAGGGCGTTCGATGGCATGACAGATTGCTTCAAATTGCTCCTGCTTATTGGCGGCTAAATTGATCAGCCCCTGTTTTGTCTTAAAGGTGCCTGAAGGACTGGCGGTGAAGTTGTTGTTCCCCATTGGCACGGGTTCTTGACCACCGATCAAATAATTCGAAACCACCCAGCCCATGGTGACCATGGTCGATTCGAGTAGTGACACATCAATATTACAGCCGGCACCAGACGAGGCACGGCCCGCTAACGCAGAAGAAATGGCAAACGCAGCAGTCATTCCGCCAATGGTGTCGCAAATAGGATAACCCACTCGATAAGGGGCGTTTTCTGGCGTTCCTGTAATGCTCATCACACCAGATAGACCTTGAATAATTTGGTCATAGGCAGGTTGTTTGACCATAGGACCATCGGCACCAAAGCCAGATATAGCGCAATAAACAAGCTTGGGGTTCACCTCTTTAAGCACCTCGTATCCAAGGCCTAAACGGTCCATCACTCCCGGTCTGAAGTTCTCCACTAATACATCCGCCGTGGCGACTAGCTTAAGCAACACAGCTTTGCCTTTGGCAGACTTTAAATTTAGGGATATCGAACGTTTACCACTGTTTTGCGCCAAAAAAGAGATGCCCATTTTTTTGTCATTCAAGGCTTGATCCGCGCCTAATTGACGAGCTAAATCCCCTGAATTCGGCACTTCTACCTTGATCACATCTGCCCCCATGTGCGCCATTTGCTGACAACAAAAAGGACCGGCTAAAACATTCGTTAAATCGAGAACACGTATATCTGAAAGGGAGTTATGCATTTTTCATCACCAAATCTTATTATTATTGATCAGAATGTAATTCTTCACAGTAGAACATGGTTCCACTATAAAGAACGCGAAAATATTTTGCAAGCATTAGTCTTGTGATAAAATCAGCGCAACAAACAAAAGAAGTGACAAGGAATCATGGCGCAAGATAGAGTCGAAGCAGTTGAACGAGCACTCGATGTGCTGAATTCTTTTACCAATAAGAACAGCATCCTCTCTTTAAAGGATATTTCGGAAAGCACCGGTTTCTACAAGAGCACCATTTTACGCTTAATCGGATCACTGGAAGCCTATGGCTATATATTGCGACAGCAGGATGGTCGTTATCGCTTAGGCCCTTCTCTGTGGCGATTAGGCTCGATTTATCAGAATAGTTTTGACAGCGAGGTGGTTATTCGCCCACAGCTGCAATCTGTTCGAGATCAAATTAATCAGACTGCCGCCTTTTACATAAAAAGCGGCAACCAGCGCATTTGCTTATATCGAGAAAATGCCATTGGCGAGTTATTTCATATGCTGAGCGAAGGGGCTGAACTGCCTTTAGACAAAGGCGCTGCGGGGATGGTTTTAACAGCCTTCAGCGGGGCGGACGGCGAAACGATGGAACGCACCCGTCAACAAGGCTGGTACCTTTCTCAAGGGGAAAGAAACCCAGATCTGGCGGCTTTGGCTGTGCCGGTTATTACCGAGAATGGAGAGCTAAAAGGTGTGCTTAGCGTGTCTGGATTGATCTTCAAATTTACCGAAGAGAAGGTAGATGAATACCTCCCTATTCTGAAACAAACCGCAACACAGCTCAGTAAAGAACTGGCCAACTGCCCCTTGATGTGATTAAAACAAGCTACTTCCTAGAAAGCTATTTAACAGGGGACCTCACCAAAAAATAACACCGCTATAACAAAGCCTGACAGTCAGAAAAAGTGAGCAAAGGAAGCCATTGTATTTTTCAACGAGTAAACCGTGCTCTTACCGTGACATTAGCTAAGCGTTAGGTGTTGATGTAACGACAATAAGAACAAGGCACGACTAAGCATCAACTCATCCAAATAAGCTTGAAGTTATGCAGATAAAGAAAAATACAATTTAGATACATTAAGATAGATTGGCTACAGATGTGGTTAATAATTAGCCATATGGAAATTTTTAAAAATATTAGTGAACAAGGATTTTTTTATGGAATATCAGGAAAGATAAGATTTATAAAGTTATAAAAATAGAAATTACGAGAAGCTATATAAACGAGGAAATTGAAAGACGAAACGAAGAATAAATGGTGGGTGTGGAGAGGTTCGAACTCCCGACATTCGCCTTGTAAGGGCGACGCTCTCCCAACTGAGCTACACACCCGCTTTACTTAAAAAGTAAAGTGGTTTTACATCGTCGTAGATGTGGAGTTCTGAACTCCCAGTGTTTTGCACCTTGCTAGGAAATGAATCTCCCAACTGAGCTACACCCCCATCATAATGATGGTATTTCTTTACCAACTTACCCTATCAAAAGTAATTGGCGGAATGGACGGGACTCGAACCCGCGACCCCCTGCGTGACAGGCAGGTATTCTAACCAACTGAACTACCACTCCAACACAATCTAAAACTCTTGCTTATCTTTCAATAAGCCCACTGTTTAGTAAGTGGTGGGTGTGGAGAGGTTCGAACTCCCGACATTCGCCTTGTAAGGGCGACGCTCTCCCAACTGAGCTACACACCCGACTTTAGATAAAGTAAATATCTAATAACGCTTTGCCAAATTCACTCCCTTAAGAAAAGAAGTAATTGGCGGAATGGACGGGACTCGAACCCGCGACCCCCTGCGTGACAGGCAGGTATTCTAACCAACTGAACTACCACTCCAGTTTCAACGAATACAATCTGAATTTTAAGCAATCTATAACTAGAAGCGAAAATTTCATTCTGCCCTCGATGACAACGACGCGAATTATAAGTGAAATTCTTATTAAATCAACACTTTAATTTAAAAAAACAATATTAATTCTGTTTCCAGCATTTCAGCCACACCACCCTACTCTTTAGCGCGCTCCCCCTTAACCAGAAACCCAACCCGATGCCATAAGCAACACGTCAAAAGCAGGGCTGACACCATAATGATTCGTCTTGCTCTCAGAGTCACTGTTTAGAACGATAAGGTATCATCCACGTTGGCCGTGGAAGGTTTTAGATCATTAGAGGAATCACGCATATCGGTAAATGAATTTGTTTATCGCTGCAACCATGCACATCGCCATAGCGGGATTAAGTTTATGACACCAAACCAGAGACAGTATGGTCTTGATGTTGGGATACTGGCGAAGCGAGAAATGTGGTATCAGACAAAAAGAAGTGAGTATCCAGAGCGACGCAAATACGCTTTTCAAGCCTAGCGAATCTTCCTACGCCAGCTATGACACCTCTCCAGTATGACCCCACTTACCTGTTTAGGCACTGAATTAGAAAGCGAATGCTCAAACGTACTATTTAACAAAACCAGAAAGCCGATTTAAATCCCCTCTTATTGCTTCTTTCATAAAGTCTAAAAACACTTTTACCCGAGCGGAGCTTTGCAAATCTTTGTGGGTCATTATCCAAAGGTCTATGCTTTGGTGCTGTATATCTATATCGACTTTTTGTAGCGATCTAGAGTCATCTCCAACAAAACAAGGCAGGTAAGCCAACCCCATTTTATTTTCAGCAGCCATGACCAAAGGTTCAAAAGAGTCGGCTTTCATTAGTATTTTTTCTTGTGAAATTAAATTTGAAATCTGCAAAGAAGCACTGCCTTGAAACATTACTAACCACGCTGCAGACTCAATCGGATGTTTGCCCTGCAAACTATTGATATAGTCAGGTGCCCCATATACCCCAAACGTTATTTTACATAACTTACTACCAACTAAGGTTTCTGGCAGCTCACTAGCAGGACGAATGGCAACATCTGCATCTAAATGCGAAATATCTAAGCGACGAGAAGTCAGGCTTAGCTCCAACTGAATCTTTGGGTAGAGTTGATGAAAAGCGGCTAGATGCGTGCTCAAGACTAAACGCGACAAAGCGTCTGTCGTGGTCAATCTTAGCGTCCCTTCTAGCTTCATTTCTTGACCAAAGATTTTATGCTCTAGAGCTTTCACGGTGGATTCCACCACCAAAGCTGACTCTAATAATTGTTGCCCTTCAACCGTTAATTTATAACCCGCAGAGAGTTTATGAAAAACGCGTATTTTATGGCGATACTCAAACGCCTCAAGACGCCGCAATACAGTACTGTGATTGACACCAAGTGCTCTCGCTGCGGCAGATAACGAGCCTTCATTCGCTACCGCTAGAACATATTGCAGATCGCTCCATCGCAAGCTGTGCATTTTTGCATACCATATGTGTTTAATTAGGGAATATACAAAAAAATAGCACAGGCATAATATTCATATCAACACATTAAAAATGTAAAACTGACAATCAGGAGAAAAAGATGTTTAAGAAGAATTTACTAATTGGTCTAGCGACACTATTGGCATTTTTCCAACTAACACCAGCTTTCGCAGATAACGCCAAACCAGTTGACTCGGCTAAAACGCTAGAAACAGCTCAAGCATTCCTATGGGCAGCAGGCTCTGGCGATATGAAAAAACTTCAATCATTAATGGCTGACGATTTTGTCTGGCACAATGAAGGTGACTCTAGCATTCCGTGGATTGGCAATTGGAAATCTAAAGACACTGTGCTTAACGTTTTTCTGCCTCGCTTCGGTGCAGGCCTAAAGGTCACTAGCTGGTCGACAGATTACAGTTTTGCAAGTGGTGACCAAGCAGTATTTATGGGTACGATGAGTGCAATTGCTAACAAATCGGGCGTAGATACTGGAAAGTTCAGCTGGGCGGTACGAGTTCATGTTGAAAACGGCAAGGTAAAAAGCTGGAACTGGTTCGAAGACAGCTACGCAGTTTCTAAGGCTTACCACGCCAAAAAATAATGGCTAGCCATCTGCCAAATTTGAAAAGCTCGATAGATTATTAGAATCTATCGAGCTTTTTAGTTTAAACGGACGTAACAGACCCCCTCACACCCTTAACCCCAAGCTTGCACAAAATCAAAGATGATAGTGTGATCAGAAATCGGTTTATCTAACGATAAGTCAGCAAATAAGCGCATGGACATGATCTCATACAAGGCATCTTCCATCGATGGATCACTCATGTTGTACCAATGTTGCATGCAGTCAATGCGGAACATGGTTGATAGCAAATAAGGTCTTTTGCCATTCCCTGGTTTAGGATAAAACAGCCCAATAGCCGCTTCTAGTTGACCCCAAGACATCAACTCATTCATGCGAGAAAGGAAAGTTTTCCTTATGTGTTTGAACTCACTGTCGCCGCTCTTGTTGATATACTGCTTGCCTACTAATGCCAAGAAGCTGACAAAAACGACTTAAACTGATTTTTTCTTCAGCTTGAAGGCGCCTTGCTCCTTGGCTATATACTTTTCTGAGATTCATTCCGTGCTCAGTATCGAGAATATCAACCACCGTATTGAGTAAACGATTTCTCAATTGCTCATTTTCAAGCTCTCGCTCGAGTCTTTTGATAGTTTGGGCTGGTGTCTCTTTTGCCTTCGGTTATTTGGACATGGGTAACCTCATTGTAGTGGACCAATCCATTTTGTCGTGTTTTCGAAGCCACGTCAGCACCGTAGATCGACCTTGGATGCCATAGATTTTTTGAGCTTGCTTACAAGTCATGTCGCCTTTTTCGACGACCATCACCACCTGCATTTTAAAGCCCATTGTATAATCACGTTGTGTACGCTTACGCTTGATATTACTTGATGTCCCCATAATAGGTCTCCTAGGTGTAAACCTATTTCAGGACGGGACAATGTACGCGTCGGCTAAATCCCACTTGGTAATCTCTGTCAAACACTACACTTTTACCTTCGGTCAACTGCTGATAATTCATGTAGGTACTGCTTTGTTCTGTGGTAAGAAGAATCATACCAACTTCAGCAGTTGGCTTCTTCTACACCTGATTAGCAGTGTCGCACTTATTATCTGAATTTAAGGATAAGAAAGTTAGAGAGGCTATAAAAAATAATATAAAATACTTCCTACCATGAAGTCTATTAAAAAGCATATACTCACCCTTTCAGATTGATTGCTTTTTAACCAGGATTCGTCGATTTTACTAATGCTTTTATTAATAGAGAAACAAACCACAAACAATATTTCGCCCACATCGTATGTTGCATTGATAAAATACAAGAATTTCCCCATAAATAATACACGTTTTGCTGACTATCAAGTGTGCAGGACGGTAAAACTAATATAATGTTAAAAGCCAATCGCACTGGAACAATAATTATGCTGTCACAAAACAACCAAGCAATGAAGCCTCTTACTTTTAGTGTGTTATTAGTGGGTTTTATTACACTTTTTTCTACTTCCGCTTTTTCAGATACGTTGCGAATCGCCACCGATGAATGGTGCCCTTACGACTGCATCGCTAGTCAAAACCATGGCCAAGTTGGCTACCTTGGGGATTTGCTGGTTGAAACCTTGGCATCCAGAGGACATAAAGTAGAATTTGTTGAAGTATCTTATTCTCGTGGTCTGCAATTGGTTAGAGAAGGCAAGCTGGACGGTACTATGGCCTGCTTTAGAGAAGAAGCACCCGACTTTGTTTTTCCAGACTCTCCTCTAGGCAAGAGCAACAGCACCTTTTTTAGCCAGAAAAATTCGAACTGGCGCTACACAGGCAAAGAATCCCTTGAGCAAGCAAAAATGATTGGCATGATTAAAGGATATGACTATGTTGATCCAGTAGTGATGGATTATTTCAAACAAAACCCTGAAAATGTTCTGGCAATTACCGGTGAGAAACCTTTAGAAAGATTACTTGAAATGCTAATCAATGGTCGCTTAACCGCCGTGATCGAAGACAAAAGCGTATTGGAATATAAAGCCAAACAAATAGGCAAAGCTGATCAACTTAAAGTTTCCGGTAACACCGATGTGGTGATTGATGTCTACAGTAGCTTTTCACCAAAGAACCCTAAATCCGCTGAATACGCCAAAATAGTATCCGAAGAAACGCTAAAAATGCGAAAAGATGGACGCTTAGAGAAACTACTAGAGCGTTATGGCATCCAAGATTGGCAAAAACAATAAATCAATCGTTTTCTGTATACAACTAAGGCTTGCTAGATGCAATCGTTGTTTAACCATTACCGTCGATCCATTGCCCTGCATCTACTGCTGGTTATCTTTGGTGTTTATTTTTTGGTGGCGGTTTTGGTCACCGTAGTACAGCTTTATAAAGAGTACGAAAATACAAAAAAAGAATTTTATGATGAAATTCAAACCTTGCCGGCCACCTTCGGCAAGGGAATCTCTGATTCTGTTTGGACTTATAATCAGGAGTTACTTCAGTCTATTTTACAGGGCATGTACAACCTCCCTATCGTGGTTGGGGTCAAAGTAAAGTCCCTTGACCACAAAATAGACCTTCAAGTCGGTGCTGTATTTAATAAGCAACATCAGGTGGAATACTACGATTCTAAAGGGCTACCGACAGAACAAACACTCACAGGACTGGGTTCTAACGCTCTTTTCGAGCACGAGTTTCCAATTTATTACCAAGGACCGGCATTTGATCAGAACATTCCATTAGGTACGGTCACTCTTTACTCAAATGACCAGCTAGTTTTTGAGCGATTAAAATATGGTTTCATTCTTATTTTAGTTAACTCTATTATCAAAACTTTTATGCTGTGGATTATTATCTATTTCTTTATTAACAAATACCTTGGCAAGCCGCTCAAAGAGTTCACTGTCAAGATCCATCAACAAGACACACAATCACCAAAACCAATAGATTTAGACATTAACTGGACTGAAGAAAATGAATTACTCGTTCTAAAAGACAGCTATAACAAAATGATTGAACGGGTCAACAAGAAGCAACATGAATTGCTGGAGCTAAACCAAGAGCTGGATGAAAAGGTTAAAGTTCGAACTCGAGATCTTGAATTGGCCAAGGAAAAGGCCGAGTTGTTAGCGTATAGCGACCCACTTACTCAACTCTGCAATCGCCGTGCGTTTTTTGACTCTGGAAAGCAACTACTCGATCAGGCTGAGAAACAAGAAAATTCACTGAGCTTGATTATGATTGATCTCGATAACTTTAAAAGCCTCAACGACACCTATAGTCATGCCCTAGGCGATAAAGCCCTGACAACCTTTGCAGATACGCTGAAAAACAACCTTCGCTCAGCCGACCTCATCGGCCGCTTAGGCGGAGAAGAATTTGCTGTAGTTTTGCCCAATATTAGAGAAGATGAAGCAATCAATATTGCCCAAAGCCTTCGATTAAAAATCAGCCAGATCGAGCTAACACATGAAGAGTCGCCAGTTCACTTTACTGCTAGCATGGGAGTTACTGAAAAAACAGTAGAAAGCTCAACTATAGACTCCCTACTCGCTCAAGCAGACAAAGCACTTTATTTTTCGAAGCACCAAGGGCGCAATCGAGTAACAGCCTATTCGAAAATAACTGCTTGGCCTACGTGAGCATCTCTGTGAACCATCGTATTTGAGATCTCTTGAGTACTAGCTGAGCCTTAGCTTTTTCTTTTACCAGGGCTACTTCCAGCTGCTTCGGCTTACATCAAACACAGCTTTTTGGCTTTATTCCCCTAAGCCAACTACGCCCCTCTCCAGTATGATCCCACTCATCTGTGTAGGTGTGCCGCATTAGAAAACAAACGCGAGCAATGCCCTATTTAACAAAACCAGAGAGTCGATTGAAATCCGCCTTTATCGCTTCTTTCATAAAGTCTAAAAACACTTTTACCCTAGCGGAGTTTTGCAAATCTTTGTGGGTCATTACCCAAAGATCTGTGCTTTGGTGATGTATATCTATATCGACTTTTTGCAGCGCTCTAGAGTCATCGCCAATAAAACAAGGCAGGTAAGTCCACGTCTCAGTAAACGGCACAGCTTTATAGAAATTAAACCTTCCAATCAATAGCGTAAATACACTATTTCGAACTATGAAACACGCTATTGCTGTCGGCAATTAGAAATCAATACACTATGAGAAACGAAAGATGTTTCGAGCTCATTCTCTCTAACTCTCCTCGCAGACAGACTCTTTTGTTCATACCCTTAATCATTATCGAGTTAAATTTCCATTTAAATCAATGAGGTAAAGAATATGTATCATGGTGATATTTCGAGCAGCAATGATACCGTTGGTGTTGCGGTTGTTAACTACAAAATGCCACGTTTGCACACAAAAAAAGAAGTCATAGAAAACTGCCATAAAATTGCAGACATGGTTAAAGGAATGAAAATGGGGTTACCAGGCATGGATCTGGTGGTTTTCCCTGAATACAGTACCCATGGCATCATGTATGACGAAAAAGAGATGTATGAAACAGCTTCCCAATGCCCCGGAGCTGAAACAGAAATTTTTGCTGAAGCGTGTCGAGAAGCCGGTGTCTGGGGTGTATTTTCATTGACTGGTGAACGTCATGAGGAACATCCAAATAAAGCGCCATATAACACACTTATTTTGATGAACGATAAAGGTGAAATCGTTCAGAAATATCGAAAAATTATGCCTTGGGTACCTATAGAAGGCTGGTACCCAGGTAATTGCACATATGTAAATGATGGACCAAAAGGCATGAAAATCAGCCTAATCATCTGTGATGATGGTAATTACCCAGAAATTTGGCGTGACTGTGCAATGAAAGGTGCGGAATTGATCATTCGCTGTCAAGGCTATATGTACCCAGCAAAAGATCAGCAAGTACTCATGTCTAAAGCGATGGCATGGACTAATAATTGTTATGTCGCGGTGGCTAATGCCACTGGATTTGATGGCGTATATTCTTACTTTGGTCATTCCACATTGATTGGTTTCGATGGTCGGACGTTAGGTGCCTGTGCGGAAGAAGAAATGGGTATCCAATACGGCCAATTGTCCGTCTCTATGATTCGTGATGCCCGCAAGAATGGTCAGTCTCAAAACCACTTATTCAAATTACTGCATCGTGGCTACACAGGTAAAATCAACTCTGGTGAAGGTGATAAAGGCGTCGCGGCTTGTCCATTCGATTTTTACAAGAACTGGGTCACAGATCCCGAAGGAACACGTGAAAGTGTTGAAGCAATAACACGACCAACCATAGGCACAGAAGAATGTCCGATCGACGGTATTCCTAATGAAAAAACAGGATCACATCGTTAAGAACACTTTTTTATAGAAAGAGGAGCGGCACAAAGCGACTCTTTCAATTTCAATCCATGCGGGTGTTATACAGACTTTACGATCGAGCCTAGACTATGAATTTGAACGAATATCTTATTAACCAAGCCCCCTATTACTTAGCGGTTGGTAACGAAGTTAAACACTTTGAGGCCGCTTATGCTGACCGAATGCCAATTATGCTTAAAGGCCCCACAGGGTGTGGTAAAACGCGCTTTGTCGAGTACATGGCGTGGAAGCTTCAGAAACCATTAATCACCGTTTCCTGTCATGAGGATATGACAGCTTCAGACCTTGTTGGTCGTTATCTACTGGATGCAAATGGAACCGTATGGCAAGACGGGCCGTTAACGCTCGCAGCTAGATATGGTGCAATTTGTTATCTAGATGAGATTGTCGAAGCTCGCCAAGATACTACCGTCGTCATTCACTCCTTAACAGACAGTCGAAGGGTGTTACCTCTAGAAAAAAAGAATGAGATGCTAACGGCTCACCCAGATTTTCAAGTCGTGATTTCCTACAATCCAGGCTATCAGAGTGTGCTTAAAGATCTAAAAGAATCTACAAAACAGCGTTTCGGTGCTATCGACTGCCATTACCCCACCGCAGAATTAGAAGCCAAGATCATTGCTCACGAATCAGGCGTCGATGATAAAACATCGAAATTGCTTGTTAACATTGCCGAGCAGACCCGTCACCTAAAAGGTCACGGTCTCGACGAAGGGGCATCAACTCGAATGCTTATTCATGTTGGTAAACTTATTTCTCGCGGTATTCCACTACATGAAGCCTGTGAATTTGGTCTCATACTTCCGATTACGGACGACCCAGACATACGTAAAGCACTATCACATGCAGTAGCAGCCTGTGGTTAACGTATTCATATCTAATCTATGATCGTGCTTTGAAATTCTAGAGAGGCACTCTCATATAACTTAACTCGCCTCTTAAGTGTATAAAACATCATGATAGAACGGTCGGACACTAGCGAAACATTATCACTCTCACAAGTAACCAACATTGAAAAACCTGAATACTCAGAACATGATAAAGCACTTTGGTTGGACGCTTGCTATAAAATCGAGGAAGCCGGTTACGGGGCAACCGTTTCTCAAGCATTTGCTATAAATTCATCTGACATTCTTCAACGGTTAGGTCTAGATAGCGTTCTAAAGCTTGCTGACATGGTTTCATTAGCCGCCATAAAAGCCGACAAAAAAACCGCTGAGCGGCTTTCCATCGAGTGTTTAAAAATTACTATTCGATTCGATAATGATACCTCTTTGGCAAATACTTGGCTCACACTCATGGAGCAAGTTATCAAACTAGCCCCTGAATCGGCTTTTCTCGTCCTGAATAGAATGGACTATCTGCTTTCCCATCTCAGCTTATCTCATTTAGAAGGCTGGCTACTAACAGGTCTCCGCGCTGGTGCTTCTGACCCCAAAAAGCGACTTAGCTATTTTTCATTTGAAGATTCTCAAGCCCAAAAATGGTTGGAACATGCTGCCGGTTCAATGAGTTTTTCAGATATTAGTCGTGAAACAAAAGCCTATTTAGGGGCTCTTTGGAACATACACCTGCCAGTACGAGAAAAGCATATTCATGCTTCTGGCGAACGTGTTAGAAGGTCAGGTTTTGGTTTGGGCCTCATTACCGTGCCCTCTTCTTTCCCTGGGTATCAAGGAGATATTGCCCATCAATTGTATCGGGCAGCGTTGGCACATATTGGCGCACATATCACCTATTCAGGAACCTCTTTCTCTGTAGACCAACTTAAACCACTGCAAATTGCACTGATTTCCTTGATTGAAGATGCTCGAGTGGAACATCTAGCCATACAAGACTTCCCTGGGTTACAGGATTTATGGAAGCCTTTTCATATTGCGAAAGCTAGAGGAGCACAAACGGCCAATCATTTGTTTGTTAGACTTGCTCGAGCATTAGCAGATCCAAATTATGACGATACAAATCCTTGGGTTTGTAAGGCTAAACAGTTATTTTATGACCATAAAGACGAATGGCATGACTCTTTCATTAGTCGCAAAATAGGTGGTCTGCTCGCCAACGATTTGGGACAAATGCGTATTCAATTCAATGCCAAAACATACGTCGTCGATCCGCCTTATCGAGACGATAACATGGGATTATGGGATGTCGAAGACCAAGATACTTCTGAATCAACACAAGCTGATGAATTGCTAAGTAATGTTGATATAGATGAAATGGACAACTCGGAACCTGACACCAGAGAAGAAACGAATGAAATTGATGAGAATAATGCTACACCTTTTTCTCTACTGGAAGAAGATGGCATACCTGTCGCGCGCTATCATGAATATGATTACATGACAGAACAATCTAGACCAGAATGGACAACTATCGTTGAACACTCACCTATTTTGGGACCTGCTCACCTCATTGATGATATTTTGCAAAAACAGGCTTATATGGTTAATCGAATTAAGTCTTTAATGAGTTCAACCAAGATTAGTCAACCACAAAAGGTCCGTCGTCAGTTAGAAGGTGAATTTCTTGATATTGATGCCTGCATTACGGCCACTATTAGTCGCAGATCTGGTGAAGAGGTTGATGCAAGAGTATATGCTCGCTCTGAAAGAAAACATCGTGACTTGTCTATTCAGGTTTTGATAGATGTGTCTGAATCGACAAACGATAAGGTGGTAGATTCTAATGAGTGTGTCTTAGAGATTGAACGTCAAGCCACGGCACTGTTGGCGCACGCTATTTCTGGACTAGGCGATCCATTCGCTATCGGAGCATTTAGCTCTAATAAAAGAGACGATGTTCACTATTACCGAATCAAGGATTTTCACAAGCCATACGATCACTTGGCAAAAGCTCGTTTAGCCGGTCTGCAAGCAAGTGGCTCGACTCGCATGGGCGCAGCAATACGGCACGCAGCTCAAGACCTAAAAAAGCAACACAGCCATAGACGTTTACTGTTGGTAGTAACCGATGGTGAACCTGCCGATATTGACGTAAGTGACCCTCATTACCTTATAGAGGATGCGCGACGTGCGATTCATGAATTAGCGTTGGATGGGATCAATGTTTTGTGTGTGGGACTCGATTCTGGCGTGAGTCATGATCTAACTCGTATTTTTGGAAAACGTAATCTGGTCATGATAGACAGTCTCGAACGTTTACCTGAAAAATTGCCTTCTCTATACTTCCGCCTTACGACTTAAGCAGGATTCAGATTACCGTATTTTCGCACGATTATGTTTATCAAATTCACAAAAAAACCTAATACAAGCATCACTTCATGTATTAGGTTTTTTGGCTTTTTCCTTCATATCTAATGGCTAATCATCCAAGGACGTTGCGATGGAAACACCTTACTGCCATCGGGTAAGTAAACGACTTGTTTTTTAAGCGCATTTTGTTCGGATCTATGCTCAGAACAGCCACAACTACTCGCTTTCTGTCCTTTGCGTAAGTCGAACTGCTTCCTATCATCTGCCTCTGCTCGCGAATCAACCGTGGAGATAATAGGACTATGTCGTGCCTCATCATTAATATCCATAGCTTTTTTAGACTCAGGAGACATCGACAATACTGAAGGTGCAACTAAAATCACCGGCATACATTTCACGCCACACTGAGGGCAAGGAAAAGCATCTCCTGCTTTTTCCATCGCCACCAGCTCATGAAATAGCCCATGTTTAGTACATTTAAAATCATAAATAGGCATGGTGCATTGCCTCCTTATTTTTTATCAGCTGAACGTGGCAAATCAATACTGCCATCCAAGTGCACCGTCGGTCCATCGGCATTTGGCTGCACATCAAACTCAAATATATCCGTTGGCAACCACAAGGTCGCACAAGCATTTGGTATATCCACCACGCCACTAATATGACCTTGCACTGGTGCGCATCCTAATATGGCGTAGGCTTGGGCTTCTGTGTAACCAAATTTGGCCAGATATTTAATAGCATTTAAACAGGCTTGACGATAAGCAATGTGTACATCTAAATAATGTTGCTTACCACTTTCATCAACTGAAATACCCTCAAAGATTAGATAGTCATCATACTTTGGTGTAATCGGGCTTGGCTTAAATATTGGGTTTTTGATTGCGTATTTTTCCATGCCACCTTTTATTAAATTGACTCGCATGTGTATCCAGCCAGCCATTTCAATCGCGCCACAAAAGGTGATTTCGCCATCCCCTTGGCTAAAGTGGAGATCACCTACACTCAAGCCAGCATCTTTAACATACACTGGGAAATAAACTTTAGAACCGCGAGATAAGTCTTTGATATCACAATTACCACCATGCTCACGTGGTGGTACTGTTCTGGCACCTTCAGCCGCTGCTTTATCTCTGTCATCCCCAGTCATTTTACCCATGTGAGCTGTCTCTGCATAAGGTAAGGTCGCAAGCTCAGGCACGCGATCTGGCTCGGTCTCATATAAACCTTTTTCACGGGTATTCCATTCTTCCAGCATATCCTTAGAGGGCAAACAGCCAATCAAGCCTGGGTGAATCATGCCGGCAAACTCTACACCTGGAATATGACGCGAGCTGGTAAACATACCTTTAAAATCCCAAATCGATTTCTGTGCTTCAGGAAAATGCTCAGTTAGAAAGCCACCGCCATTTTGTTTCGAGAAAAAACCGTTAAAACCCCACTGACTTTCATCAAAGGTGCCAATATCCAGAATATCAACCACCAACAAATCACCCGGCTCTGCACCTTCTACTCCAACTGGGCCCGATAAGAAATGTACCTGAGTTAAATCTACATCGCGTACGTCATCAGCCGAGTCATTATTGCTAATTTGCCCACCCGTCCAATCAACACATTCCACAATAAAGTCGTCGCCCGGCTTTACCATAGATGCCATAGGAATATCTGGATGCCAACGATTGTGTATTTTATCGTTGGTGTACGGAGATTCTTTCAGATTTACTTTAATAATTGTTTCAGCCATTTTGAGACTCCTTAGGTAAATTAAATCACTTCTTGTCTTTCCGTTTTTCCAAAAATTGCCTGTTATAACGTGTGATATCACACAACATATCAGACGGATAAATACCCTTTGATTTTGTCAGTATCGACATCTTCTCTTAGGTCTTCGTGGATAAAGTTCCCCTTATCTATCACGATAATTCGATCAGCTACTGCCATGGTAAAGCTCAATACTTGTTCAGAAACAATGATGGTAATTTCACGCATCTTCTTGATTTCATTTAGAACATTAGCAATATCTTTAATAATAGATGGCTGGATGCCTTCAGTAGGTTCATCTAATAGCAAAACTTTTGGGTTGGTTACCAGCGCGCGAGCTATGGCAAGCTGCTGTTGCTGACCACCGGACAAATTGCCACCTTTTCTGTGTCGCATTTCATGCAGCACGGGAAACAAGGCAAAAATGTCATCGGGTATTTCTTTGAGCTTTGAAACCCCCATACCCGTTTCAATATTTTCTTGTACGGTTAAATTGGGAAAAATCATTCGTCCTTGTGGTACATAAGCCACGCCATTCTCGACACGTTGGTAACTTTCACATTTCGAAATATCTGTACCGTCAATATGAATACTGCCCTCACTCAGCGGTAGTAGTCCGATAAGAGACTTGAACAAGGTAGTTTTTCCCATACCATTCCGCCCCATGACGGCAAGGGTTTCATTTTTGTTCGCCGTGAAGTTCAATCCGTGAATCACTTCACTTTGGCCATAGCTGACCTTTAAATTAGCAACATCCAACATACTTTCACCCTCAAATACATAGTCATGACCTTTAACGTGCGTCATGACTTATCAATTAATGACCCAGATAGACCTCGATCACTTTCGGGTCTTTTTGTACTTCATCCATTTTGCCTGCGGCTAAGATTTTCCCTTGATGCAGCACGGTCACTTTGTGCGCGATACGAGCAACAAATTCCATATCATGCTCAATGACCAAGACAGAACGACCTTGGCTTATTTTGTTTAACAGCACAGCGGTTTGTTCGCGCTCTTTAACACTCATACCTGCAACAGGTTCATCAAGCATCAATAGTTGAGGGTCTTGAATCAGCAGCATCCCAATCTCAAGCCATTGCTTTTGACCATGACTCAATAACGCGGCCTCGGTTTCCATTTCAGATTCCAGCATGATTTCCTTGGCAATCTCGTAAATTTTCGCAATAACTTTTTCACTGCGTTTAAAAAACAGAGAGCCAAACACACCGCGACCTTCTGGATAAGATACTTCTAAGTTTTCAAAGACGGACAAGTTTTCATAAATCGAAGGGGTTTGAAATTTCCGGCCTACGCCTCGTCGAACAATCTCATGTTCGGATAACGTTGTGAGTTCTTGGTTAAGAAACTTTATGCTGCCAGAGGTGGACTTGGTCTTACCGCAAATTAAATCTAATACCGTGGTCTTACCCGCGCCATTTGGGCCGATCACGACATGCAATTCATTCTTATCGATATAAAGATTTAAACTGTCTACCGCCTTGAAGCCATCAAACGAGACCGTTAAGTCTTCGATGCTTAAAGAGAAATCTGTGTTTGTCATAGATGACATACATCACCTCCTGAATAAGATTGTTCTAATTCATCTGCTCGCATTAATTAGACTCCTTCATATCCGTTGTCACAGGGGCAGTTTCTAGTGCTTTAGCACTTTTTAAAAAGCCGAGTTTATTCAAAAAAGCGGGACTATATTGGCTCCACAACCCTGCCAAACCATTTGGAAAGAACATCACAACAGCAATAAAGGTTCCGCCCATTAAGAAGAGCCACAGCTCAGGAAACGTTTCAGAAAAAGCTGTTTTACCGAAATTAATCAATAAAGTGCCGTAGACCACACCAATCAGTGACATACGCCCACCAACGGCCGCAAAAATAACCATTTCAATAGAAGGCACGATGCCGACAAAGGATGGTGACATAAACCCCACTTGCAAGGTGAACATGGCACCACCAAGAGCAGACACTAAAGCGGCGAAGCAAAAGATAAAAATTTTGAAATTCGCCACATCGTAGCCAGAGAAACGAACCCGATCTTCTTTATCTCTAATAGCGAGTAACAAGCGACCAAATTTACTGGTTAGAACGAAACGAGAGAGTAAAATCACTCCGATTAACAAAGCGCAATTAATGTAGTAGAACAGATATTTAGCACTGTCTGATGTGATGTCCCAACCGTTTAAGGTTCGTAGGTCCGTGATACCATTGATGCCTCCTGTGTAGCCTTGTTGGCCGACAATCAGCACGGTTAAGATGACAGCGATAACCTGAGTAATAATGGCAAAGTAAACCCCACCTACTCGGCGTTTAAACATCGCAACACCAATAAAATAAGCAAATAACGCTGGTAAAATTAGAATGGCAACGAGGGTGAAACCGAAGCTGGTAAAGGGTTCCCAAAACCAAGGTAATTCTGTTAACTGATTCCAGTCCATAAAATCCGGAATCCCTGGGGTTGATTGTATGGATGTATTTTCCGGGGAAGAAGCTTCTAACTTAAGAAACATCGCCATACCATAGCCACCTAGACCAAAGAAAATACCTTGCCCCAAACTTAATGTGCCACCATAGCCCCATATCATCACTAAGCTAATCGCTGCGAAAGCATAAGTTAAATATTTACCAACCAGATTTAAACGGAATCCATCCAGCATCATTGGGAATACTATTAATATCAAAATGGATAATACCAACAGGCCAATAGCACCTGATTTTCCACCTAGCAATTTGTTATATACAAAGCTCATATTTATCTCCAAGCCCATTTAAGGTCATTTTCCGTTTTTTGAGTCCTGACACGTTTGTAAGCACTAAATGTGGCAGGACTCAACGTATGTCATCGACGTACTTTGCTGGCAAACAAACCTTCTGGTTTGAACATGAGAATCAGCACGAGAACCAACAACGTAAAGACTTTCGCCATCGAACCACTAATAAAGAATTCAAGGATCGATTGTGCTTGAGCAATAGAGAAAGCGGATGCAATTGTACCGAGTAGGCTTGCTGCACCACCGAATACAACCACCATAAAGGTATCAACTATGTACAGGGTTCCAGTTGTTGGGCCTGTTGATGCGATCGTCGTAAACGCCGCACCAGCGACCCCTGCAATACCGCAACCAAGAGCAAAGGTGTAACGATCAATTTTTTTCGTGTTAATACCGACGGCGCCACTCATAACTCGATTCTGTGTGGTCGCTCTAACATTTAGACCCCAGCTTGATTTGAACATCAGATAGAACACACCAAGGGTGACGGCAATGGTAAGTGCTAAGACGAAAAGTCCATTAATAGGAATATCAATAAGATCCGTCACAGGGTAAGCACCTAATAACCAATCTGGTAAAGTTGGACTTACTTCTCGAGCACCAAAAATGGAGCGGAAAGACTGTTGCATAATTAAGCTAAGCCCCCAGGTTGCTAACAGCGTATCAAGCGGTCTTGAGTAAAGATGTCGGATCAGTATATATTCGGCAAAATAGCCCAAGGCCCCCGCTACAACAAAAGCTAAGGCAATGGAGAATACAAAGTAATAGGGTAAGAATGCTGGAATAAAACTTTCTGTCAAAGACGAAATAAGGTAGGTCGTGTAGGCGCCCACAGCCATAAATTCACCATGAGCCATGTTTATTACACCCATTTGCCCAAAGATAATCGCGAGACCTAACGCCATTAAGAGAAGGACACTAAATAAACTAATGCCGGAGAATCCTTGCATGGCAAAGATCGCTCCCAATTCGTTATAGCTATATCCACCCATTGTAAGCCCCTAATACATGATAATTTGAAGAGAAGATTTTGCTTTTTTGTTACTTGGTTTTTCGCGCGTTTTTCTTGATAACTCACTGAAACAGCTGGTGTTTCAGTGAGTTATTAGAAAAAGCATATACGTAGAGAGGTTATCGCCTATTGGTAACCTACTGGGAATGGATCAGGCTTAATCAGCTCAGATTCATATACAACAGTTGCTTGACCATCTTTATTCCACTCACCAACACGTGCCTTACTCCACAAGTGATGATTAGGGTCTAGTTTCACATAGCCTTCAGGCGCTGTTGTTAGTTCGATGTCTCCCATCTCTGAGACAGCAACCACCTTGTCAACATCAAAACTACCGGCTTTTTCAACCGCCGCTTTCCATAACCATGGGCCAAGGTACGCGGCCTGTGTTACATCACCAATAACGCTGTCTTCACCCCACATTTCTTTAAAGGCTTTTACAAACGCTGTGTTGTTTTCGTTGTCCAGACTTTGGAAGTACTTCATGATGGAATAAAAACCTTCTAAGTTTTCACCACCTATACCAAGCACCTCATCTTCTGTCACAGAGATCGTAAGAAGGGTTTGTTTATCAGAAGTAATACCGGCTGCTTTTAACTGTTTGAACCAAGCAACATTACTACCACCCACAACAGCGGCATAAATCACATCTGGCTTACGAAGGCGGATTTTATTAATAACAGAGCCGAATTGAGTATCACCAAGTGGCTTATACTCCTCACCTACCACTTTCCCGCCCAATACGTTTTCAATGTGCTTACGAGCGATTTTCATGGATGTTCTAGGCCAAATGTAATCAGAACCTATAAGGTAAAAGGTCTTTGCTTTTTTCTCTTTTGCAACCCAGTTCAATCCATCCAAGATTTGCTGAGTAGCTTCTTGACCGGTATAAATAACATTTTTAGATTGCTCTAAGCCTTCATAAAAAGTCGGATAATAAAGCAACCCATTTTCTTTCTCAAAAACTGGCAAAATGGCTTTACGCGATGCCGATGTCCACGCACCAAATACTGCAGCCACTTTATCTTGTACTAATAATTTACGACTTTTTTCAGCAAAGGTAGGCCAATCACTGGCACCATCTTCCTGAACGATTTCGATCTGTCGACCTAAGATGCCCCCCATTTCATTGATCTGTTTAATCGCCAGCTTTTCGGCTTGTTGAGCACCGGTTTCACTGATTGCCATGGTGCCTGTCAATGAATGCAGAATACCCACTGTGACAGTATCGTCGGTAACAGCCAACCCTGTGGTGTTCACTTCCGCTGCTGACGCAAACCCGATGTGAGCAGCCAATACTAGACTGACAGGTATAGTGCACAGCGATTTAATAAAAGAACGAGACTTAGCAGTCACGCTATCGGTAGAGCTTTTAGGTGGTACTAACGAATAGACACTCATTTTCTAACTCCTCGGGTTGATTAACTGTATTCAGTTTGTACCTAGCCCCAAGAAGTCACTATTAGAGGAACGCTCAGTTCATCTAGTTAATTTGCGCTATACGCAATGAGTACGAAGTTTGATATATAAAAGAGGAGGCCTAATTTTTTTAGAAAAAGATAGGCATGAGATTTGCTTGATTCGTCATCACTAGTGCCTATTTTATAGGCATAAAATGCTGAGACTCTTACAATTTGGTAATGGATAACCTTTGTTTCATAAGATTTTTTTCTTTGATAAATGATGTTAAAGGTTTAATAAATGAGTAGAGCACCACAAGATATATTTCGAGTTCGAAAGCACTATAACCAATTAGTGGCTAACCAAACCCTTGAGGATTATGCCCTTAGATTTACGGCTAAATCAGCTCGACGCTGGTCGATAGGTAAAGTCGCATTAACCGCTTTAGGCTCTATTTCCTTTTTGGCTTTAGAAGCGATTGGTGGTGCAATTACTTTAAGTCACGGTTTTTCTAATGCTATTGCAGCCATTTCTATTGTTAGTATTATTATATTTCTGACAGGTCTTCCTATTGCTTACTATTCTTCAAAGTATGGCATTGATATTGACCTGTTAACGCGTGGCGCAGGGTTTGGCTATATTGGGTCAACAGTCACATCTTTAATCTACGCGTCTTTTACTTTTATCTTTTTTGCACTAGAAGCCAGTATTCTCGCTCTTGCACTGGAACTTACCTTAGATATCAATGTTTCTATTGGTTACATTATTAGTAGTGTAGTGGTAATCCCGATAGTGACACATGGCATTACACTAATTAGTCGCTTCCAAGTTTGGAGTCAACCCATTTGGTTAGCCTTACAAATCCTTCCTTTGGCTTGCATTTTTTACCAACATGAAAAAGCGATTGAAACATGGGTGAATTTTGAACCTACTAACGAGTTCAGCACAGATACAAGCGGCTTTTCAATTCTAGCTTTTGGTGCAGCGGCCTCTGTGCTCTTTTCACTGATTGCGCAAATAGGCGAACAAGTAGATTTCTTGCGTTTTTCACCTAAAAAAGAAAAAACAAACCGTAAACGCTGGTGGTTGTCAGTGATTATGGCTGGGCCTGGCTGGATCATTTTCGGGGCGATCAAATTATTAATTGGCTCTTTTCTTGCCGTACTCTGTATTCAATATGGACTGACGCCAGAGCAAGCAGAAGACCCAAACCAAATGTATAGGTTAGCCTTTAGTTATGTCACCAATTCAGAACAACTTAGTCTGATTTTACTCGGTATTTTTGTGGTGATTTCACAACTCAAAATCAATGTCACTAACGCTTATGCAGGCTCGATTGCCTGGTCGAACTTCTTTTCTCGATTAACTTACAACCATCCTGGTCGCGTTGTCTGGTTAGTATTCAATGTTGTTATTGCCATCCTACTTATGGAACTAGGTATTTATCGAGTATTAGAAAGCACCTTAGGGGGTTATGCGATTGTTGCTTTGGCTTGGGTAGGTTCTCTTGTTGCAGACCTTATTATCAATAAACCATTAGGGTTGCGACCTGCTCGGATTGAATTTAAACGCGCACATCTATATGACATTAATCCGGTTGGTATGGGATCTATGCTGGGAGCGTCAATAATTGGCTTTATTTGCCACACAGGGTTACTTGGTACAAACCTTCAAGCGCTCTCTTCCTTTGTGGCTTTGGGTACTACCTTTGTTTTATCCCCAGCTATCGCTTGGTTAACCAAGGGAAAATATTATCTGGCCAGACCCACTGTAATTTTCACAACAAATGACGAATTACAATGCAGTATATGCCATTACCATTTCGAGCAAGAAGATATCACTATCTGTCCAGCTTATTCAGGCCATATTTGCTCATTATGCTGCTCACTGGATGTTCGTTGCGGAGATATGTGTAAAACACGATCACGTCTATCCGAGCAGTTTATTGATGTGTTTAGCTGCATTTTACCCGCCTCATGGGTCAAACTTGTGAATACCCGCATAGGGCATTTTTTCTGGCTTTTTTTATTGAACAGTCTTGTTATTGCTGGGGTGTTATTGTTGGTTTATGGGCAGATTATTCTAGAAAAAAATCATCTGGATAATGATGTTATCGACCAATCTATTGCCGCGGCACTGTTAAATGTGTTTTTGGTTTTGTTAATGGTTTTTGGGGTTGTAGCATGGATGTTTTCGTTGGCCAGAGAGTCTAGACAAATTGCTCATCAAGAGACAGAAAAGCAAACAAAGAGGTTACAAGAAGAGATTGATGCTCACAGTAAAACAGACCTAAAATTACAAAAAGCCAAAGAACTCGCCGAAGCAGCAAATCTTGCAAAAAGCCGTTATTTAACCGGCATAAGCCATGAACTACGCTCACCTTTAAACGCTATCATGGGTTACGCTCAATTACTCGAAAATGCAAACGATATCCCTATCCAACGCAAAGGAGCTCTTTCTACGATAAAGCACAGCAGTGAACACCTTGCTGATATTATTGAAGGGTTACTGGATATCTCCAGCATTGAAGCTGGCACATTACACATAGAAAGGAATGATGTACAACTCAATGATCTTTTAGATCAATTAGTTAGCATGTTCAGTATGCAAGCAAGAAAGAAAAACATTAACTTCCATTACAAAAAGTTAACCAAAATACCGAACACCGTTAATGCCGACCAAAAACGCTTACGCCAAGTGCTCATTAATCTTTTATCTAACGCGATAAAATATACTCATCAAGGGTCCATTACGTTTTCCGTAAGTTATCGCAACCAGGTGGTAAAATTTAAGGTCATTGACACTGGTGAAGGGATAGAAAAAGACTCGCTGGAGAAAATCTTTTTGCCCTTTAAACGCATTATAAAACCTAATCAACCTTTCATAGCCGGAACAGGACTTGGTTTGACCATTACGCGCTTACTTGTTGACATTATGGGGGGCGATTTACAGGTAAACAGCACACCAAATAAAGGTAGTGAGTTTAGTGTTTCCTTTCTACTGTCAAGTATTGAAAAGTATCTTGAATTAGACAATGAGGTCAATGTAAGAGCAGAAAAAAGTATTATTGGTTATCACGGAAGGAAACAATATATTTTCACCGTCGACGATGACCCAACTCACCGAAACTTGTTATCTGAACTATTGGTACCAATAGGTTTTGATGTGATTGCGGCAAACAACGGTATTGAATGTCTCAATATGCTACCTCACTCTCCTGTGACACCTGATATCTTTTTATTAGATGTGTCCATGCCAGGCATCAGTGGCTGGGAACTGGCAGAAAAGATACGCGCCCAATACGCTAAGGTAATTATTATCATGATTTCAGCCAATGCCAACACCAATACCCCCTTAGACAAAAACCCTAGTGATGGCTATTTGATCAAGCCTTTAAAACATTTAGACCTGCTTAATAAAATCAAACAATGCACAGGAATTAGGTGGCGTTTTGCAGACCAAGAAAATAATGGAAGGGATAAAGATTACTTACATGAACCACCAATACTCTTACCCGATGAAATAATCACTCAAGAGGAAATGGGTGCTCAGTCCTGTTTCCGCCTGAATAGGACAGACGTAGAGCGCCTCATTGAATTTGCTAAAATAGGTAATTTAAATGCTATTAGAAATAAATTATCGACGATGGAGTACTTTCAAGGTGTGGACGAGCTAAAAGCCCTTGCAGAGCAATTTCAGTTTGCAGCCTTTATTAATAAAATGGAGGACTGGTTATGATTTTCCCTCAGCAGAAAAAGGATTTGGTTTTGGTTGTCGATGATTCGCCGGACTCCTTAGGAATGATTAACGACACTCTTGACGAAGCAGGATTGACGGTACTTGTGGCTCTAGAAGGAAGTCAAGCGCTTAATATTACTCGTAGTATAACACCAGATATCATACTTATGGATGCACTTATGCCTGGAATGGATGGCTTCGAAACCTGTCAAGAGTTGAAGTCCCAAGCACATTTAGAACATATACCGATCATTTTCATGACAGGCTTAAGTGACACACAAAGTATTCTTAAAGGCTTTGAGGCGGGTGGTGTCGATTATATTCAAAAGCCAGTAAACAGTTCTGAGTTACTGGTTCGGATTAAAGCCCATTTGAATAATGCTCAATTAACCCAAAGTGCACGGCTAGCCCTAGATGCCTCGGGACAGTTTTTAATTACCACTAACCAGCAAGGAGAATTCAAATGGGCAACACCTCAAGCCTACCACCTACTGAGCAATGCTAACCTTAGCGAGGAATGGTTGAAGACAGAGCTTAGTAAGGAACTGGGGGATTTTTTTGCGACTAATTTCGCACAAGATCAACATGTAAAAATACAAAAAGGAGGTAAAACCATTGAATTAAGTTTTATTAGCCGAGACGCAAAAAATGATCATTTGTTTAAAATTATAGACTTGAAGCTCATACAAGAGCAGCCAATCCTACAAGCCGCTTTCAACTTAACAGAAAGAGAGTCAGAAGTACTCACTTGGTTAGCAAAAGGGAAGAGTAATGCAGAAATTGCCATTATTTTAAGTATCAGTCCTCATACCATTAATGCTCATCTTGCTCAGATTTTTAAGAAATTGAATGTAGAGAACCGAACCAGTGCGGCTATTGTCGCTCTACAGAAAGTACGTGATGTTCATTAATTAAAATTCTGCGACGGAAAACTCAGACCATGCAAGTTCCCCTCTACCTTCAAATTCTGAGGCATTACAAGTCGGCGAATACTGGTGATGGCCGTCGAAAAAGGCGACATCACTTATAAACAAGCTCAAAAAATCTATGGCATCCAAGGTCGATCTACGGTGCTGACGTGGCTTCGAAAACACGGCAAAATGGATTGGTCCACTACAATGAGGTTACCCATGTCCAAATCACCGAAGGCAAAAGAGACACCAGCCCAAACTATCAAAAGACTCGAGCGAGAGCTTGAAGATGAGCAATTGAGAAATCGTTTGCTCAATACGGTGGTTGATATTCTCGATACTGAGCACGGAATGAACCTCAGAAAAAGTATATAGCCAAGGAGCAAGACGCCTTCAAGCTGAAGAAAAACAATGTAAGCGTCGACTAAATCCCACTTGGTAATCTCTGTCAAACACCATAAAGCGAGTCTTTTATTTTTCACGGGAATAAAAGACCTATGTTTACCGCTTCTGCTCAGGGAAGATATTACCTTAAAACGGAATAGCCCTCGTTTATACAAGCAAACACATCGTAAACAAACCCGCGCACAGACCACCCTCAGCGCCTCTCCAAGCACCGACTAAGAAAAAGCCTAGACCACACAGCTTTAAATAGAAATCTGCTCACACAAAACCAGGCGAACACACAAAGCAACAAATATTACAAAATAGCTGAGAGACAAAAAGAGTCAATGAGGTGAAATAAGGTACTCGAAAAGAGAAAACTAGGGGGTTTGTGGCTTGTTAGGGCGAACCTCAAAAACACACAAGAAATGCTTTTGAAATAAGGCAACAAAAATTAGGGATTATCATTTATGGCACAGATCGGTCACAAATAATTTTCTGCATCAATGAAGAAGAAAAATCTTTATAATCAAATAGTTAGAAAGGATTAACTGAAGATAATTAGATGGTGGGTGTGGAGAGGTTCGAACTCCCGACATTCGCCTTGTAAGGGCGACGCTCTCCCAACTGAGCTACACACCCATCATAATGATGGTATTTCTTTACCAACTTACCCTATCAAAAGTAATTGGCGGAATGGACGGGACTCGAACCCGCGACCCCCTGCGTGACAGGCAGGTATTCTAACCAACTGAACTACCACTCCAACACAATCTA